>CAZVIK010000021.1:0-32107 GCA_964627045.1 uncultured Solibacteraceae bacterium
GAGATCCGGCGCCGGTAGTGACTGGAGTTCAGACGTGTGCTCTTCCGATCTCTATAGTTCGCCCGTTCTCCTGCCGGTGAGGTGACGGTAAATCGTAGTCCGTCGCCATCTGATCCGTCACGTCCGCGCCGGCGGGGACTTGCCACCCGGCGAGCCCCTACGAGGCAGGCGTTTCTTCGCTGGCGGGCGGGGGCGCGGGCTCCTCGCGCCGGGCGGCGTCGAGAACGCCGTTGATGAAGGCCACCGATTCATCGGACGAATAACGCCGCGCCAACTCGAGCGCCTCGTCGATCACGACCGGAGCCGGCGTGCCCACCACCGTCATTTCATACACCGCCATACGGAGGATGTTGCGGTCCACCACGGGCATGCGGTCCAGGCGCCAGTGCTCGGAATGCCCGCCGATCTTGGCGTCGATGCGGGGCAGCCGGGCGAGGGTTCCGGTGACGAGTTCTTCCATGAAGGGGTCGGGCTCGGTAAGCGGCGGTTCTTCGGTGGAGGCGCTGAGCGGAGAACGGTAGAAACCCGCGATCGCCTCATCGGCGAGTTGCTGCCGGATATCGGCCTGGAACAATACCTGAAGCGCGCGTTCTCTGGACCTGTGGCGCGAAGGCATGCCCGTCTTAGGAACCGGCGCGCAGCTTGCGCATGAGGTTGCCCATCTCGACGGCGCCCATGGCGGCGTCGAAACCCTTGTTGCCGCTCTTGGCGCCGGCGCGGTCGATGGCCTGCTCGAGGGTTTCGCAGGTGAGCACACCGAAGGACACGGGGACGCCGAATTCGAGCGAGGTTTGCGCCAGGCCCTTGGAGGCTTCCGCGGCGATGTAGTCGAAGTGGGGGGTGTCGCCGCGAATCACGGCGCTGAGGCAGATGATGGCGTCGTGGCGTTTCTGCGAGGCCAGCTCGCGCGCCACCACGGGCAGCTCCCAGGAGCCCGGGGCCTTGACGATTTCGATGTCCGCGTCCTTGCAGCCCGTGCGGTTCAGCGCGTCCAACGCGCCGGCCAGCAAACGGTCCGTAATCAGGCTGTTGAAGCGGGTGACCAGGATGGCGAACTTGAGCCCTTTCGCATCCAGATGACCTTCGATCACGTTCTTCGCCATAACCAATCCCCTTGAAAGCAAAGCCCTATGGGATAATCAGACTTCAGAGCTTCATCATACCGCATGGATCCCCGCTACATACGCAATTTCTCGATCATTGCGCACATCGACCATGGCAAGTCGACGCTGGCCGACCGGCTGCTGGAAGTGACCGGCGCGCTGTCGGCCCGCGAGATGCAAGAGCAGGTGCTCGACTCGATGGACCTGGAGCGGGAACGGGGGATCACGATCAAGGCGCATGCGGTTCGCCTGGACTACCGGGCCGAGGACGGCCAACTCTACCAGTTGAACCTGCTCGACACGCCGGGCCACGTGGATTTCAACTACGAAGTATCGCGCAGCCTGCAATGCTGCGAGGGCGCGCTGCTGGTGGTGGATGCCTCACAGGGAGTGGAGGCGCAGACCCTGGCCAATACCTACCTGGCGCTCCAGCACGATCTAGAAATCCTTCCTGTTATCAACAAGATAGACCTGCCTTCGGCAGAGCCCGACCGGGTGAAGGAGCAGATCGAGCACCTGGTGGGGTTGAGCGCCAAGGACGCGCTGCTGGTGAGCGCCAAGAGCGGTGCGGGGATTCACGATGTGCTGGAGTCCATCGTTCACCTGGTCCCGCCGCCGAAGGGCGATCCGGAAGCGCCGCTGCGGGCGATGATCTTCGATTCCTGGTTCGACCCGTATCGCGGGGTGATCGCGCTGGTGCGCGTGATGGAAGGCAGGATGTTCCTGGGGCAGCGGATACGGCTTTGGTCCAACGGCAAAGCTTTCGACGTGGAGGGCCTGGGCTACCAGTCGCCCAAGCCGGTTCCGTGCCAGGAGTTGTCGGCGGGCGAAGTGGGTTTCCTGTTCGCCAACGTGAAGACGGTGTCCGATGCGCAGGTGGGCGACACCATCACCGACGACCGCAGCCCCGCGGCCGGGCCGCTCCCGGGTTTCCAGGAAGCCAAGGCGATGGTGTTCGCGGGCCTGTACCCGGTGGAGAGCCATGCCCACGGGCTGCTGCGCGACGCGCTGGAGAAGTTGCGCTTGAACGACAGCGCGTTCAGCTTCGAACCGGAGAATTCGGCCGCCCTGGGCTTCGGCTTCCGCTGCGGATTCCTGGGGCTGTTGCACCTGGACATCGTGCAAGAGCGGCTGGAGCGCGAGTTCGAGATCGACCTGATCACCACGGCGCCCGGCGTGCGCTACCGGGTGACGACACTGGCGGGCGAGGTGATCGAAGTGGACAACCCCACGCGGTTCCCCGATCCGGCGATCATACGGGAGATCGAAGAACCGATTATCGAGGCCACGGTCATTACGCGGGAAGACTCGCTCGGCGAGATTCTGAAGTTGCTTGAAGAGAAGCGCGGGAACCAGAAAAAGTTCGAGTATATCGGCGGCGGCCGCGTGTTGCTGGTCTACGAACTGCCGCTGAACGAGATCGTGCTGGATTTCTACGACCGGCTGAAATCGGCCTCGCGCGGCTACGCGTCGCTCGATTACCACCTGGCGGGGTATCGCGCCTCCCCGATGGTGAAGCTGGACGTGCTGGTGGCGGGCGATCCGATCGACGCGCTTTCCATGATCGTGCATCGGGAGTTCGCCTACGAGCGGGGAAAGGCGCTGATTGAACGGCTGCGCAAGTTGATACCGCGGCAGATGTTCGAGGTGGCGTTGCAGGCGGCCATCGGCAACAAGGTGGTGGCGCGGGAGAATATCCCGGCGATGCGGAAGAACGTGCTGGCCAAGTGCTATGGCGGAGATATCACGCGCAAGCGGAAGCTGCTGGAAAAACAAAAAGAAGGCAAGCGCCGCATGAAGCGCGTCGGCAAGGTGGATATCCCGCAGGAGGCGTTCCTGGCGGTGCTGAAGGTGGGCGGCGAGAGCAGTTAGCGCGGTACAGGCGGGCGTTTGTCCGGTCCGGCGGCCTGTGGTACCGTGGAGAATCGTCGGAGGAGACAAGATGGAAGCGCTCGGAATGATCGAGACCAAGGGGCTCATCGGCGCCATCGAGGCGGCTGACGCCATGGTGAAGACCGCCAACGTGGTCTTGACCGGCAAAGAGTATGTCGGCGCGGGTTACGTGATGGTCTCCGTGCGCGGGGACGTCGGCGCCGTGAAGGCCGCGACCGACGCCGGGGCCGCCGCCGCGCGCCGCGTGGGTGAGTTGATCTCGGTGCACGTGATCCCCAACCCCCACGACGAGGTCGAGAAGGTGCTGCCCGGCGGGCCGAGGGCGAAGAAGTAGGTTTTTCCGGACGGGGCGAAGCCCTCCGGGTAGGGAACCGGCGCCCGCGAGGGCGCGGTTTTCTTGCCTATGCCACACGAAACTGACACCGTCGCCTTGGAGGAAGTTCGCGCCAAAGTCGACCGCGTCCACGCCGCCTGGCAGAAATACCGGCACTTCACGCAGGAGCGGATTGACGCCGTTGTCGAGGCGATCGCCGCCGCGGGGCGCGAGCATGCGCGAAGGCTGGCGGAAATGGCGGTCGCCGAGACCACCTACGGCAACGTCGAGGACAAGGTCGTCAAGAACTACCTGTGCGCGGAGTGGTTGCCGAAGCGCATCCGCGGAATGAAGACGGCCGGGGTGTTGCGGGAGTTGCCGGACCAGAAGATGGTCGAGTACGGCGTCCCCCTGGGCGTGGTGGCGGCCATTGTTCCCACAACCAATCCGACATCGACGGTCATCTATAAGTGCGTCATCTCGTTGAAGGCCGGCAACGGGATCGTGATTAGTCCGCACCCGACGGCGAAGGGATGCACGTACGAAACGGCGGAGGTTTTGCACCGCGCGGCGGCCGGGGCGGGCGCGCCGGAGGGCATCATTCAATGCCTGACGCGGCCGACGTTGGAAAGCACGCAGGCGCTGATGCGCCATGAGCGCGTGGCCGTGGTTCTGGCCACCGGCGGCGCCGGCATGGTTCGTGCGGCCTATTCGAGCGGGAAGCCGGCATTCGGGGTGGGTCCGGGCAACGTGCCGGTCTTGCTTGACGCCAGCTACGACGTGGGCGAGGCCGTGGCCAGCGTGGTCGCCGGAAAGTCGTTCGACTACGGCACGGTCTGTTCCAGCGAGCAGTCGCTGGTGGCGGAAGAGAGTCTCCGTGCGGCGGTTCTGGCCCAACTGAAGGCGCGCAAGGCGCATCTGTGCAACGACCAGGAGCGCGAGGCCCTGGAAAAGACGCTGATCAAGCCGGGCGGCGGCATCAATGCGAAGTGCGTGGGGCAGTCGCCGGCCAAGATCGCCGAGTTGGCGGGCATTCGTATTCCGGCGGATACGTCGATCATCGCGGTCGAGATCAACGGGGTCGGCAAGGGGCACCCCCTGTCGGCCGAGAAGCTGTCGCCGGTCCTGTCGCTGCTGTTCGTAAAGGACTTCGCGGCGGCGCTGGATACATGCGAAGCCATCCTGCATTACGGAGGGCTTGGGCATACGGCGGTCATCTACGCCAGGGACGAAGAGCGCATACGGGCCTTCGGCGAGCGGATGCCGGCGATGCGCGTGATGGTGAACACGCAATCGCCGGCGGGCTCGGTGGGGATCACCACTAACCTGCAGCCGTCGATGACGCTGGGCTGCGGAGCGATGGGCGGCAACAGCACGGGCGACAACGTCGGCCCGCTGCATCTGATCAACGTCAAGCGGCTGGCCCGTTTCGTGCGCAAGCCGGAAGAGGCGTTCACGGTGCCGCCGGCCGGCGCGGCGCCCGCGGCTAACGGTGACCGCGAGCGGGTCCGCCTGGCGGTGGAGAAATACCTCGCGGAGCGAGGGATTCGGCTGGACGCTCCCGCGTTGCCGGCGCAAGCGGCGCCGGCGTCACTGGGCGCCAAAACGAGCAGCGCGGCCGCCGTCTCGGCCGAGGTGGTCGACCGGTTCCTGGCATCCCGAAGGGCCGAGGTTACCGCGACGCCGCCGCATCCCGCACCGATCGCCAGCGTGGCTACACCGCCCGCCGCTCCGGTGGCGAAATCGCCCGAAGTCGTCATTGCGGATTTTGTCTGCGAGACCGACGTACGCGAGGCCATACGCAAGTCCAAGAAGATTTACGTGGGGCCGAAGACAATCGTCACCCCGGCCGCTCGGGAACTGGGCGACCAGTACGGCACTCTGATCCAGGCGGCACGAAAATGACACTCAATCTGGATGCTTTCAAGGCGGATATCCTCGCCAAGCTGGACTCGATGGGATTCGTGACGTTCCACGGGTTCCGGCGGAATCCCGAGCCACAGGCGGTGGCCTACTGGGATGCGCGGAAGGCGGACGACTACGAAGGGTATCTGGACACGGCGCGAAACTGCGGTGTGAAGATGGTGGTCTTTCATTCCACACAGTTCCGCACGGCGATGGTGGAGGACGCCCTGGACCGCCTGGAAGAGTGCGACATGCCCCGCGACGAACACCGCGCGGTGGAGCGGCGGCTCCGCGCGTTATCGTCCTACAACGGCTTCACCTGCGCGCTGGAGCTGACCTACGATTTCCAGGGATGCGCGTATGTCTACGAGCTTCAGGCCGAGTGGTATTCGGAGTTTCTGCATACCTTAGACGAGCTTGACGATTATCTGCCGGACGACGAGGACGAAGGCGGCGGCGACGAGCCCATGGGCGGGTTTCTGTCCCGCAATTGACGCCGCCCCGGATGCCGTCACGCTTCAGATGGAACCTTCCGCAGACCGGCCCCGGCGAGGCCGAGGCGCTGCGGGGAGCTTTGGGCGTATGCGCTCCGGTTGCCCGCACCCTGATCCAACGCGGATACCGCGACGCGGGCGACGCGGCGCGGTTTCTGGCTCCTTCGCTCGATGAGTTGAGCGCCCCGCTGCTCATGGCGGGGATGCGCGAGGCCGTCGACCGAATCACGGCGGCCATTCGCGGGCGCGAACCGATTCTACTTTTCGGCGACTACGACGTGGACGGCGTCGTGTCGGTGGTGATCCTGAAAACCGTCATCGAGCGCGCCGGCGGGCTCGTGCGCTGCCAGGTCCCCAACCGCCTGCGCGAAGGATACGGTCTGAGCGAGGAGGCCGTCGCGGAAGCCGCGGCCGGCGGTGTCAAGCTGCTCGTCAGCGCCGACACCGGCATTCGCGCGACCGAGGCGGTGATTCGGGCGCGGTCGTTGGGCGTGGACGTCATTGTTACCGACCACCACCTGCCGGACGCCCAACTCCCGCCGGCACTGGCCGTACTGAACCCGAGGCGTCCGGACTGCGCCTATCCCGAAAAGAACCTCTGCGGCGCGGGTGTGGTGTTCCGGTTGGCCGAGGCGCTTCTCACCGCCCTGGCGTGGCCGGCGGAGCGGCGCCGCCGGATGCTGGAGTCCTTCCTGAAGCTGGTGGCGATTGCCACTGTGGCCGACGTGGTGCCCCTGACCGGCGAGAACCGCATTCTGGTGAAGCACGGGCTGGCGGGATTGGGCGACGCGCGCAACCCCGGATTGCGGGCGCTGCTGGATGTGGCGGGATTCGCCGCGGGGCAGGCGCCGACGGCGCGCCAGGTTGCGTTTCAAATCGCGCCGAGGCTGAACGCGGCGGGGCGGATGGCCGACGCCGGCGACGCCATCGAACTGTTTCTCACAGGCGACCCGGCGCGGGCCGGCGAGATCGCCTTGCGGCTGCACTCGCTCAACCAGCAGCGCCAAGAGACCGAGGCCGGGATCGTCCGGCAGATCCTGGAGCAATGCGAAACCCGGCCGGTTACGCCGGACCAGAAGGCGCTGGTGTTCTCCTCGGCTGGCTGGCACCGGGGAGTCCTGGGCATCGTCGCCAGCCGCGTCGTCGAGCGGTTCTACCGTCCCGCCATCGTGCTCGGCGAAGACCCGGACACGGGCATGGCGCAGGGCAGCGGGCGGAGCATTCCACCGTTTCACTTGCTGGAGGCGCTGGAATCGATGCCGGAGCTGTTCCACAAGTTCGGCGGACACCGGCAGGCCGCCGGAGTGTCTCTCGCCAGCGACCTGGTCGCGGAGTTTCGCGAGCGATTGAACCGCCACGCCGCCTCGGTGCTTTCCGAGGACGACCTGGTTCCGGCGTTGAACATCGATGCGGCCGTGACGCTGAACGAACTCGACGATGCCGCGGTGGAAGAGGTCCTGTCGTTGGAGCCTTTCGGTTTCGGTAACCCGGCTCCCGTGTTCGCGGTGTGGAACGCCGAGATCGCAGCCGCGCCGGTGGTTATGAAAGAGAAGCACCTCCGGATTCACGTGCGCGAAGGCGGGCGAACGATGACGGCGAAAGCGTGGAACTTCTCTGCGCGCCGCGAAGAGTTTCCGCCGGGCGGGAAGGTGGACCTTGCGGTGACGCTGGAGCGGGACAACTTTGCCGCCGCCCGCGGCCTGGCGGCATGGAGCGCCACTGTGCGCGATGTGCGCGCGGCATGCAGCCGGTGAACGCCGCTCCCGCACCCCTGTGCCAGAATGGAAGTAGTCAGAGGGCGGGAACAAGGAGTCGCCTATGAGAACCGAATGGGTTGCGAAGCGTGCGCAGGACCGCGTCAAGACGCAGTTACACTACGCGCGCCAGGGTATCACGACAGAGGAGATGCTGTGCGTCGCCCGGGAAGAACGGCTCGCGCCGGAGTTGGTGCGGTCGGAGGTCGCCCGCGGGCGCATGGTGATCCCGGCCAACGTCCGCCACACGAACCTCCAGCCCTTGGCCATCGGCGTGGCTTCCCGATGCAAGATCAACGCCAATATCGGGAACTCCGCCGTCACCTCGAACATCGAGGAAGAATTGGGTAAGCTGCGGGACTCGATCAAATACGGCGCCGACACGGTGATGGACCTCTCCACCGGCGGCGACATCGCGGCCATCCGCCGCGCGATCATCGCGAACTCGCCGGCGCCGGTGGGCACGGTGCCGATCTACGAAGCCGTCGCCAGGGTGCGGCGGGTTGAAGACATCACGCCGCAGTTGATGCTGGAAGTCATCGAGGAGCAAGCCGAGCAGGGCGTGGACTACATGACCATCCACGCCGGTCTCCTGGTCGAGTACATCCCCCTGGCCACGCGCCGCGTGACCGGCATCGTCAGCCGGGGCGGCGCACTGCTGGCCGAGTGGATGGTCAGGAACCACAAACAGAATTTCCTGTACACGCACTTCGACGAGATCTGCCGGATCTTCCAGAAGTACGACGTGTGCTTCTCGCTCGGCGACGGGTTGCGCCCCGGATCGCTCGCCGACGCCAGCGACGAGGCGCAGTTCGCGGAACTGAGGACGCTCGGAGAACTGACCAGGAAGGCCTGGGAGTACGACGTGCAGGTGATGATTGAAGGCCCGGGGCACGTCCCGATGGACCAGATCCAGATGCAGGTGGAGAAGGAAATGGAGATGTGCCACGAAGCGCCGTTTTACACGCTGGGACCGCTGGTGACCGACATCGCGCCGGGCTACGATCACATCACCTCGGCGATCGGCGCCGCCATGATCGGCTGGTACGGCGCCTCGATGCTCTGCTACGTGACGCCCAAAGAGCACCTCGGTCTGCCAAACCGGGACGACGTGCGCGCCGGAATCATCGCCTACAAGATCGCGGCGCACGCGGCGGACGTGGCGCGCCACAGGCCCGGCGCCCGGGACCGCGACGACGCGTTGTCCCGCGCGCGCTACGCCTTCGACTGGAACCGGCAGTTTGAATTGGCGCTGGACCCCGACATGGCGCGGTCGATGCACGACGAGACGCTGCCGGATGCCGGCTTCAAGGACGCGCACTACTGCTCGATGTGCGGGCCGAAGTTTTGCTCCATGAATATCTCGGCCCACGTGGAAAACCTGGCCGAGATTCAGCCCGCCGCCTCGGGCGACGATTAAGCGGCACCGGGCTGGCGGATAATGGAGCCATGCTCGTCGTTCATGTCCATGTCCACGTCAAGGCGGAGTGTGTCGAGGCGTTCCGGCAAGCGACGCTGGCCAACGCGCGCGCCAGCGTGCAGGAAGCGGGGATCGCCCGCTTCGATGTCATCCAGAAAGCCGACGATCCCTCCCGCTTCGTCCTGATCGAGGTCTACCGCACGCCGCAGGCGCCCGCCGCGCACAAGGACACGGCGCACTACCAGGTCTGGCGCGATGCCGTGGCTCCGATGATGGCCGAGCCGCGCACCAGCGTCAAGTACGTCAACCTGTTTCCGGGCGACGAGGGGTGGTAGCCGTGCGCTTTGAATTCGCAACCTCCGGCCGGATTGTGTTTGGAGCGGGCAGCGTGACCGAACTGGGAGCCGCCGCGAAATCCATGGGGACCAGGGCGCTCGTGGTGACCGGCGTCGCCGCCGAGAGGACGCCGTTGGCGGCCACCATAGCGTTCGCGGTGTTTCCCGTCAGCGGCGAACCGACTACCGCTGTGGTGCGGGAAGGCGTCGCCATGCTGCGGCGGGAACGATGCGACCTGGTGATCGGGATCGGCGGCGGCAGCGCCATCGACGCCGGCAAAGCCATCGCGGCGCTCGCCGCCAACAGCGGGGAGCCGCTCGACTACCTGGAGGTGGTGGGGCGGGGTGCGAGCCTCAGCAGCCCATCGCTGCCGTTCATCGCCGTGCCCACCACGGCCGGGACCGGGGCCGAGGCGACGCGAAACGCCGTGCTGGCATCGCCCGAACACGGCGTGAAGGCGAGCCTGCGCCACGTCTCGATGCTGCCGCGCCTGGCCATCGTGGACCCCGAACTGACCTACGATCTGCCGCCGGAACTGACCGCCGCCACCGGACTGGATGCGCTGACGCAATTGATCGAACCGTTTGTCTCGGTTCGCGCCAATCCGATGACCGACGCCGTTTGCCTGGAAGGGATGCGGCGCGCGGCGCGCAGCCTGGCCCGCGCTTTTTCCGATGGGCAGGACGCGGCGGCGCGGGAGGACATGTCGCTGGCCAGCCTGTTCGGCGGTATGGCGCTGGCGAACGCCGGTTTGGGGGCGGTACACGGGTTCGCCGCGCCCATCGGGGGAGCCTTTCCGGCGCCGCACGGCGCGGTATGCGCGGCCCTGCTGCCGCACGTCATGGAAGCCAACATCCTGGCGCTCAGGTTGCGCGCGCCGCATGGTCCGGGAGTGGCGCGGTACCGGCACGTGGCCCGGGTTCTCACCGGGCGGCCGGATTCGGAGCCCGAGGATGGCGTGAAGTGGGCGGCTTCGCTGGTGCAGGAACTGCGAGTACCCGGGCTGTCGTCCTACGGCATCGGTCCGGCGGACATCCCGGGCCTCGTGGCCAAAGCGGCGCAGGCCAGCAGCATGAAGGGAAACCCGGTCGGTCTTACCGAATACGAACTCGCCGGCGTTCTCACCCGGGCCCTCTATTGACTTCGTCCGGCAATTGGAGTAGGTACGAGGTGGGAGCAGACCCCCGCAGCCTCCGGGCCTGATCCGAGGAGGTGAGAGATGATCTCGCGCACCCTGGTTCAGATGATCGAGGACAACTCCGACCGCATCACCAACCGCATTGTGGAGCGCCAGCGCGCCGACCCGGCGTTGGCCCAACTGGGCAAGCTTCCGGAATCCGAATTGCGGGACCGCATCCACGAAGTCCTGAAAAACCTTGGCAAGTGGCTCGTGGAGGGCCGCGAAGGAGAGACCGCGCGGCGCTACGAGGCGCTCGGGAAGCGCCGCTTCGAGGAGGGAATTCCGCTCCACGAAGTCGTAAAGGCGCTGCACATGCTGCGCGAGAACATGATCGATTTCGTCCGCGAGCAGGAAGGGGTCCGAGCCAATTCGCTGCAACTCTACGCCGAGGAAGAACTGGAGCACATGGTGGGGTTGTTCTTCGACCGCGCCGTCTACCACGTGGTGCACGGTTACGAGATGGAACTCCACCGACCCGCCGGGGCGGCCGCCGGACGCTAACATAGAGATTGTGCGCGACGCCTTCATGCGGCGGGCCCTTGGCCTGGCGGTGGAAAACGTTCATCTGGGTGGCGGCCCTTTCGGCGCCGTTATCGTGAAGGACGGCCGGGTGGTGGCCGAGGGCGTCAACCGGGTGACCGCGCTCTGCGACCCGACGGCCCACGCAGAAGTTGTGGCGATCCGCGAGGCATGCCGCGCACTGGGGAGTTTTCACCTGGCGGGTTGCGAGATCTACGCGAGTTGCGAACCGTGCCCGATGTGCCTGGGCGCGATCTACTGGGCGCGTGTCGAAAGGGTGTACTTCGCCGGTACTCGTGCCGATGCCGGGGCCGCCGGTTTCAGCGACGCCGAGATCTACGAGGAACTGGCCGCTCCCTTCCCCGCTCGGCGCATCCCCATGGAACGGTTGCTGGCAGAGGAGGCCGCGCGCCCCTTTGAGGCTTGGAAACGAAACGAGGGACGGGTCCGCTATTGAGCACCGTCTGGCGAAACTTCTGGTGGCTCTTCCGGCGCAGTTTCGTTCTCGCCTATGAAAACGGCTGTTTCGGCACGGCCAAGGGCGCGGCGTACTCGGCGCTACTGTGCTTCTTTCCGCTGCTGACGGCCACGGCGACCATCCTGGTGCAAATGCGCGCTGAAGCGGTTTCGGCGCTTCTCTATCGCGCGCTGGCGCGCGTCGTTCCCCCGGGCACGGAAGAACTGGTGCTAGAGAACTTCCGCGTCCGCGGCGCCCGGCCAACGGCGCTGATCGTGGCGGGCACACTGATCTCGGTTTGGGCGGCCTCTCGAATCATGACCAGCTTGATGGAGGGTTTCCAAGCGACCTACCACATCCCCACCGGCAGGCCGTTCCTGAGGAACCAGGGGCGGGCCATCCTCTTGGTGCTGGCCACAGCCGTGCCCCTGTTCGTGGCTCTCGGATTGGTGTTTTTCGGCAACCGCGTGGAAGAGAGCGTATTGGGGTGGCTCGGGCTAGTGCATGCCGGTCAGGAACTGGCAACATGGGTACGGTTGGCCGCCAGCAGCGCCCGCCACGTGGTAGCAATCGGCGCCACGGTGGCGGCCCTCGCAACCCTCTACTGGCTCGGTCCCAACCGGGCGCAAGGCTGGAGCCAGGTTTGGCCCGGAGCGGTGGTGGGGACGGTGCTTTCGTTAGTGTCCACCATGGGGTTCGCCTGGTACGTCCGGAACATCGCCGGATACAACCTGCTCTACGGCAGCATTGGCGCGGCCATAGCCCTGGTGGTCTGGATGTACGTGCTGGCCGCCATTGTCCTGATCGGGTGCGAATTCAACGCCGAATGCGAGCGCCTGGCGGCACTCGGGACCGGCGAAGGCAACTAGCCGGACACTTCGCAACAAAACGGAGTGAAACATCGGGACTCACCGCGCGGCGTCAGGCGGCACGGAACACGAAGCAACGGCGAACCACGCTCCGTACGAATCCGGCCGCAACCCCCCGGCCAGGAAGCCGCGCCGCCTTAGCAAGCGCGAAGGAGTACGCCCGCAATCCACCCAGCCAACCAATGGGCGATTCGCCATCGCCGCTGGCGCAGACGATCAACACTGCACGCGCCGCTCCATTCCGGCGGCGGCACACCGCCAGCCGAATGGGGGGATGCATCCACGGCCGCTTTCCTGCTGGCCACGAGGTCTGTAGCATAGGAAGCTGACGGGAGAAAAAATGAAGGCTGCCCTGCTCCGCGCGCCGCGACAGATCGAGATCGAAGAGACGGTGGAACCGGTGGCCCGGGAACGAGAGGTCGTCATCGAACCGGTCCGTGCCGGGGTGTGCGGTTCGGATGTCTCCTTCTACCTGGGGCACCGCACCGGCGACTATCCGCTGATCTTAGGCCATGAACTGATAGGACGGGTTGTTGCGACCGGAGGACGGGTCACCAGGTTTCAAGTGGGCCAGCGCGTGACTGTGGAGCCGAACTTCCCATGCGGCGCGTGCGCGTTCTGTCTGGCGGGACGCGGGTGCATCTGTCCCAATAAGTTGAGCATGGGGCTGAACGTGCCCGGCTGTTTCGCCCAACGGGTAGCCGCGCCGGAGGAGTTCGTTTGGGTGTTGCCGGATGCGATTTCCGATGAGGACGGCGCGTGCATCGAGCCAATGGCCGTATCGGTGCACGCTTTGCGGCAATCGGGCGCGCGCGCCGGCGATACCGTCGCCGTGGTGGGCTGCGGCGTCGTGGGGTTGTTGTTGGTTCACGCGGCGGCCGAAGAAGGCGTCCGCGTGCTGGCGCACGACCGTTTCGCGGAGAAGGAAGAGCGCGCGCGGGAGTTGGGCGCGCTGTCGCACTCGGACACCGACGTTGCGGCGATCTGGCGGCAAGAGAATGTGACCACCGTGTTCGAATGCGCCGGCGCGACCGAAAGCGTGGAGTTGGCGCTGGAGGCTGCGCCGCGCGGGGCCAAGGTTGTATTGCTGGGGCTGAGTTCCGCGCCCGCGCGTTTCACGCCACTGCGCGTTGTGCGGGAGGGAATTCGGATCGAACCGAGCCTGATCTATGACCACCCCAGCGATTTCTCGCGAACGATTGAACTCGTCGCCAGCGGCCGTCTCCGGCCCTCACGCATCGTCACGGGCACGTTTCCGCTCGGGTCCATCGCCGAGGCCATTCAACTCGCCGCCAGCGGAAAGGCGGGCAAGGTCCACCTGACGTACCGGTAGCCCGCGGCGCGGGAAGTGCAGCCGGCCCAGCGGTTACTGTTTTCTGAGAGTGAACACGTAATGGCTGGTGGTGATTCCGTCCGGCGCGACGACGTCGATCGTGATCCGGCCGCCGTCGACGGCCGGAACGGTTCTTGATGTCCGGGACTTCACGGGGATTCCGTTGACCTTAAGCGACGCAATCCGGTTCGACATGGCCACTGGTGTCACGGCGATCGTCGAACCTCCCGCCGGGACCTTGATGTCATAGGCGTAGGTCCACGGATCGAACTTGTCCGGCAGCGCGTTTTCGACGCCGTTGGAGGGCGGGGCCCAGGTGAAGTCCACACCTGCGAGTTCGCCACCCTCCAATTGGATGTTGCTCAACACCGAGTACTTCTCGATTCCGCCGGGAGCGTTGTAATCGATGGTGTTGCCACACTTGTACGGGGGATTGGCGGCGGTGAGGTAGTTGACGGGATCGCCCCAATTTCCGCCGACCCAAATGGCCATCCAGTTCTTGTCGCGCCACATGTCGCCTACCACACTGGTGCGCATCTTCCCCATGGGTCTGCCGCCGGGGTCGGCACCGCGCAGGGAGGGAACCGTGACCCTGTCCCCGATGTCGATCAATTGTTGGACCGCCGCTTCGAAATTCTTGATGCCCGCGTAGCCGACGGGCACCTCATTGTGCGCGTTGTAGACTTCCTCGATCCGTCCGCCGCCTCTGCGCAGATTGGCGTAAAGCTGTTGCACCAGCGACAAAAACGCATCCATCTTCGCGCCAGAGTAGTTGGTGATGTCCGCCGTTGCCGGACGATTGCACCCGAACATGTCGGAGCCGAAGATCCAGCCGTTGCGCTTGTCCTGAAGGATCACCTGGCCGTGGGAGTGCCCCGGGGCCTGGTAGGCGGTCAGTTGAACGTTGCCGAGATCCAGAACGTCGCCATCCCGGATCAGAATCGCTGCTGCGGCGGCGTGCTGGAAGTCCGGACGCTTCGAGGCGGCGACCGAGGCCCGGTCCTGCGGGGTCATGTACAGACGGATTCCGCCCTTCACGAAGGCGTCTATCTGCTCGGCGTGATCCGGGTTGTTGTGCCCCAGCACGCAGTCGTACGGCTTGGTTGCCAGCGTGTCGACGAAGAGTTTGAGGTTCTGCTTGGATTCCGGATACTGGCCGGCGTCGAGGACGACGCCGCGCGCCGAGCCCTCGATGTAGTAGACGTGGGGGCGGTTATAGTCAGCCGGGTTCATGATGTCCCACACGGCGGGAGAGGCGGGCGTGGGCGCGTGCACCAGTCTGGCTTCAAAAGCGGCCGAGCGAGGCCGGACGATGTAGTAGACGAAGGTCCGCACAGCGCTGGCGGCCATGCCGTCCTTCTTCGCGGCGGCCTTGAGCGTCCAAAAACGGGAGTCGGTGGTGGAGCCGTTCGGATTGTCGAACAGAAGGAAGCCGTTCGCCGGATCATAGGGCTTGCCGGAAGTGAGCGGATCAGGCGGATCGCTGCGATCGCTGCTGAGAGTGTAGTAGATGGTGGCGCCCGGCGTCGGTGTCGTCATGTTGACAAAACGCCGGTAAGAAGTGGTTCCATCCTTGGGCATCACCTGCACCGGCGCCACCTGGGCGGAGGCGATCTTCTTGAGCATCGCAGCCGCCTCGGTGCGAGTCAGAGTCCCGCCGGCGCCAGGCGCCTTGGCTGCGGGTGACGCCGTCTTGAAGGCAAGCGCCAAAATCGCTTCGGCGTCCGCCCGGGTGACGGGCCGGTCCGGAAAGAACCGGCCGCTTTCATCGGGGCCGATAATCCTTTCCTCCAGCGCGCACTCCACCTGTTTCGAGAAACGGTGAGTGGAGGGCACGTCGGTGAACTGCCGCGGCACGGCCTTCGCGTAGTCGTTGTACTCCGACCAGTGAACCCACCGGAATTGATCAGAGATCATGGCAACGAACTCGGCGCGGGACACGGTGACAGACGCCGGTTGCGCGGCGTGCACGGCGCAGGAAAACACCAACGCGACGGCAAGTGCCGGTGCGAGGACTCTCATCGTCCGATCCTCCTGGTCAAATCGTTCGGGATTGCGGTGGCCGTGCTGCTGCGGCCGCGTGTTTACAAGACATAGCATCGCAGACCCGCAACGCCGCTAAGGCGTCCGCCGCCTGATCACCTCGATCACGTCGTTCTCCGGGACGCTTCGGGAAACCACCGCGCGTCCGAGTCCTACGGGCAAGATCCACCGGGGCTATCCGCCGGAGACCTTTTTGTCGTGGTGGATGAGTTCCAGGAGGCGGTCCAGAGAAACCTCGGGCAAACGCGTGGGGAGGCGGAACCGCTCCAGAAGTCGGTTCTGGCGGGCCTCCACCGAAGCATCGGCCAAGCCAAGCCGGACAGCAAGGGCGGCCTCCACGGCCATGCCGATGGCGACCGCGTCGCCATGGAGCAACCGGTAGCCCGTGGCCGTTTCCAGCGCGTGGCCGACGGTGTGCCCGTAATTCAGGAAGATCCTGTACTGGCCTACGTCGCGCTCGTCGGCGGCGACAACCTGAGCCTTCAAGGCCACGCAACGCGATACGACGCCGAGAAGGACGGACTTGTCGAGCGCGGTCAGTTGCTCCACGCTCTTTTCGAGTTGCTCGAACAGGGTGACGCCCATCACGTGATCCCGCAACAACGAGCTTTCCAGCATGCCGTACTTGACGACTTCGGCCCACGCCGAGCGCCGTTCCTCGGGGTCTTCGCTGCGCAACAGTGACACGTCCGACCAAACCAGGCGGGGGTGATAGAACGTGCCGATCAGGTTGCGGGCTCTGAGGTGATTGATGGCGGTCTTACCGCCGATCGATCCATCGACGATACCTTCCAGCGATGTCGGAACCTTCACCAGCGGCACGCCGCGCATGTAGGTGGAGGCCGCAAAGCTGCCGGCATCGTCGATGGCGCCGCCGCCGAGGATGACGATTGCGTCGTCGCGCCGCAGGCGGCCGTCCAGCAGCCAGTCGTGGATGGCCCTCACCTCGTCCAGCGACTTGACGTCTTCGCCCGAGGCGGTCTCTCGTAGCTGCATCTCGAGTTTCGCCGAATCCAGGGAGGCCGACACGGTTTCGCCCAGCCGCTGCCAAGTGCGGTGGTCGGTCAGGATCGCCGCCTTCTTGGCGTGGGGCAGCACACGCGCCATGTGCTCTCCCAATCCCGGCAGGTGGCCCCAATCCACCACCGCGTAATAGGGCCAGGGACCTCCGCCAACGGCGATGGGCGGCGGAGAGTCAGGCTTGAGCGAGTGCCGCAGCGGCGCCCCGGATACGTCGCCCGGCGGTTCGGCCGATTCCTCCAGAACAGAGGCCGCACGGACGATCTCAGCGGCGATCTGGTCCGCGGTGAGACGGTCGGTGTGAACCGTCCAATCCGCCAGCGCATACGCCGATTGCCGGCTGTTCTTCAAAGTCCGGATCTGATCCAGAGGATACACGGCGTCCAACATCGGGCGGATCGCCGCAGGGTCCTGGTCCTTGAGTTGCCGCTGAATCCGGTGCAGCAGCGTCTGCGGGCGGCCCTCCAGACACACGGTCCAGCCGTTCCGGGCCATCAGTTCCCGGTTGCCGGGAGAGATGAAGGTGCCGCCGCCGGTGGCCAAAACGAACTTGCCGGAATCGGAGATCGCGCGCAGCGCCTCGGTTTCGCGGAGGCGGAAGCCGGGTTCCCCCTCCCGCTGAAAGATGACCGGAATGGTCATACCGCTGCGTTCTTCGATCTGCTGGTCGAGGTCGTAGGCCGGCCATCCCAGTTTCGCCGCGACCAACTTGGCGATTGTGGACTTGCCCGCGCCGCTGAACCCTACCAGGTAGATGCCTCGCGCCTGCTTCACCCTTGGTTTCCTCGCGTAACCCCGCTTACATTGCGGCCGATGGCCGCACCTGTTGGCCATTGTACAATGCAGCCGCCGCCGGCTTTGGTCGCGCGCGCATCAACTGCCTTTGATTCAAGCGATTACGGCCCCTGCCGCACGCCAGCCGGCCCGCCACGCCCGGTTCACCTGCCGAGGTGCTTGTCGAAGAAGGCTGCGGCCGTCTTGTACCCCTCTTGCGACTCTGGGAAGTCCGGGTTGGTCATGAAGCCGTGGTACAGGCCGTCGAATACCAGGAGCTGAGAGTCGATTCCGAGTTTCAACAGCTTGCGGTTACCGTACAGGGCACCGCTCATGGCGAAGTCCCGGGTGCCGGTAAAGAAGATCGTCGGCGGAAACTTGGCGAGCAACTTTTCGTCCAGCGTCGGATTCACGATGAACTGGTTCATGTCGACCCCGGTGTAATAGTTGCGGCCGTCCGGACCCGAGGGGGGAGCCGACGGCGCCGCGGCGGGAGTCGCCGCGCTCTGTGCTCGCGCCGCTGCCACATTCGTGACCGACAGCGCCCCAAAGAACTGCGAATCCCCGTTTCCACCCGCACCCAATCCACCGCAATACGCGCCGAGGACTCCGGGCGTGGGCCGGCCCTCTTTGATGAGGATGGCCGTGGTCTGCGTAATCAACGATGCGCCGGCCGAACAGCCCACCATACCGATGTTCTTCGCCGGGATCGTCCGGGTGAAGTGGTTCCAGACCTTGAGAAGGTCTTCGCTGGCCGCCGGGAACTGGTACTCAGGGCCTTGACGGTAGGTGATACTGACGACCTTGACTCCCAGCGTGGCTGCCACCGGAATGCTAATGAGCAGGCCGTTGCCACGCACGCCGGTTCTGAATCCGCCGCCCGGGCCATTCAAGAACAGCCGATTCTTGTTACGTTCCGGAACGCCGCCCTTGGGAGTGATAACGGCGGCCGAGATGCCGTCAATCGCGGTCTCCTCGATATCCACCGGGAACACTTCCTTCATGTGATCCACGTTGGGCTTCAGGTTCTCGTTGTAAACCCGGCGCAGTTGGGCCATGTCGGGGATGTCGCTCGGGACCGGCACCGGAGCGCCCGGCCCCTCGGTCGGCCGGGTGCGCATGAGTACCTTCTTGCCGCCTTCGCTTAGGATTTGTGGAAGAGGTACGACCGCGTCGCGGACGGTGACCGATCCATCGGGATTGACGGCGATCGACCTGGCGGAGCCGCCACGCTGCGACCAGGCAACGGTCGCGAGCAAGGCAATGACCGCCATCGAGCCAGATAAGTAAACGAAAACCCTTTTCACTTTCCCCCTCCTATCCGGCGATCCCCCGACGTGACCTCGGGCGGACGCTTCCTTCGATTGGGTCCCTCAATTCTAGCGGGCGCGGAGCGGCATGACAAACCACGCCACAGCGCAGCGGGCTGGGATACGAAGGCGAGGCCATCGGTTTTGCGTGCGGTCTCGTTGTGGCGTGGCCTGCTACCGGTGGTAGGATGATCGCTTCGGAGGCCGTTCGATGCCTCCGTCGAGGAGGAAGCCCGCACATGCGAAAACAGCGTGCTTTGGCCGCACGGATTGCCGCGTTGGCGCTCTTCATCTCGGTGGCCGCTTTGCCTGCCCCGGCTCAAGAGTACGGCTACGCCGCCAAGCGGCCGGTGATCGGCGGCGCCTGCCCGAGTTGCCCGTGGGGCGCGTTGGCCGACAAGGTGAAAGCCGCGATGCAGACCATCGGCTACGACGTGCAGGTCTGTTACAACTGCTCCGGAATCGACAGCGTCCGGATCGTGGGAGAGCGCCGCAAGCCGCTTCCACTGGCGCCGCAGCAGGCGCGCACGATTCCGGCTCCGCCGAATGCGGAGGTCGATTTCGGCGTGGTGAATCTTGACTTCTTCGTGGACTCCTTCCGTGGGACAGGCCGCTACAAAGGGGACGGGCCGCGGACCAACCTGCGTCTGATCGCTACCATCGAAGATCCCAACTTTTATCTGGTTGCGACGCGCGCCGATGCCTGGATCACCGACCTGGGCCAGATCCGGGAGCGCCGCCTGCCCGTGAAGATCCTCACCGAAGACAGCCTGCGCGCCGACATGGTTTTGGACTACTACGGCATCAACCGTGAGGCGCTGGCCTCCTGGGGCGGATCGCGGGTCTCCACCGACGCCGGCAACCGCGACGGCTTCGACGTGGTCATCTGTTTCGCCAATTCGCTCAACAACACTCCAGAATCCAACGTCTGGTATGAACTGAGCCAGAAGAGTAATCTGCGGTTTATCCAGCTTCCCGAGGACCTGCTGTCCAACATGGCCAAGGCCTCGGAGTGGGACATCGGCTATACGCCCGTGGGGCTGATGCGGGGGATGGACAGGGCCGTGCGTACGGTCTATACCTCGGGAACGGTGATCTACGGCCGCGCTGACATGCCCGACCAGTTCGCCTACGACGTAGCCAGGGCGATGGACGAGCAAAAACGACTGCTGATCTTCAGCATCATCCCGTTCTCCTACAATTCCGACATCGTGTGGCAGGCGCGCGGTGTGCCACTGCATCCCGGGGCCGAGCGCTACTATCGCGAAAAGGGCTACATCAAGAAGAAGTAGACGATGTTGCGGGCGCCGGCCCGCTAACCGCATCGAGGGAATCCGCCGAGGAGGATGTCATGCACCTTGTTTCGCTGTTGTCCGTGGTCTTGGTCTCGGCCGGTGCGGGCCTAGCCGGTCAGGTGACACCGCCGGACCCTTCCGGAACGGTGGAGTTCGTTGCGCTTGAAAGAATCCCGAGCGCCTTGTACCGGCCGGGGGGCGGGGTCCCGCCGCACGTCGGCGTCGTTTACCAGAATGGCGGAGGGAGCGCCACCAGTACGCTCTGTGCGGAAATGGCCAAGCGCGGGTTTCTGGTCCTGTGCACGCCCGGGCCGGACAACGCCAGTCAGGTCCCTTGGGAAACCGGAGCGTTGAACATCAAGAATGCGGTGCTGTTTCTTCGCAAACAGCCCGGCATCGGTAAGGTGGTCCTGTACGGTCACAGCGGCGGGGGCGCGGAGGCCAGCTTCTACCAGGCGGTGGCCGAGAACGGCGTCGGATTCTGCCAGGACCCGAAAAAGCTCTCCCGATGCCCCGACAGCCTGGCGGGACTGCCTCCGGCCGATGCCGTGCTATTTCCCGACGCGCACCCGGGCCTGGGAGTGATGGACCTCCGCGACATCAACCCATCGGTTGTATTGGACGGAAGCCCTCGCCGTCTGCGGTTGATTCCGGAACTGGATCCTTTCAGCCCGGCCAATGGCTACAACCCGAAGGGCTCGCGGTACTCTCCCGAGTTCCAGGATCGTTACGCCAGAGCACAGGCGGCGCGCATGAATGATTTGATCGATCGGGCTGTGTCGGTGAGGGCGCGAGCGGCGAGCGGCAAGCTGGAAGATCCCTCCGAGCAGATCCTGATGATTCCGGCGATCGGCATGGCCCATCTCGACATTTTCGACCCGGCGGCCGTAGGCACGATGAGCACGGAAAAACCGCGCAAGCTGTTGAAAAACGATGGGACCGTCGTGACGCAGGCCATCAAGAGCGTGGCCGTGGGAGCTTCGGCGCCCCCGCCGGCAACGGCCGCCTCACTGACCACGCGAATGATGCCGACCGTTACCTACTTCCTTTCGAGGGGTTCCGTGCGAGCCACCGACGGCATCAACGCGATCGACTATTGCTCGAGCAACAGCGTAACCGTTTGCAACGTAGGGCACATCCATGTGCCGGTTCTGTTCATCGCCAGCGGCGCCGGGACGTTCATCGCCGACGAAGAACGGATGTACGAACGCTCCCCCTCCCGGGACAAGGACTTCGTCGTCGTCGAGGGCGCCGATCACTCGGGCAACCCCTGCCGGCGGTGCGAGACCACGCCCGGGCAGTATTCGAATTCCAGTACGAACCTGTTCGCCTACATGGCGAAGTGGATCAACGACCGGTTCCCACGCGTGCCGGTGCAGTAATCTCACAGTACACGCCGGCAAGTGCCGTGCCGCGACGCTCCCGTTTTCGGACAAATTCGGGAACTATCGGTGGGGGGCAAGCGTAATTTCACTATGACGAGTCTAGGGGGCGAAGCCTGCGCCTTGGGGCGTGGTGACAGAGTGAAGTGGCCCCGAATCAACTCACCGGCCGCTACGGCTTCCGGCGACTCGAATCGGCGTTGCATAGGGAGATCACAATGACACGGTTTCCGGCGCGGTTGGTTGCATCCATCGTCGTCTTGGGAAGTGCGCTGCTTGCCCAGGACATCACAGGCACCTGGCAGGGTGCGTTGCAGATTCCCGGCGGCAGGGAACTGCGCACAGTCGTGAAAGTGTCCAAGACCGATGCGGGCGGCCTGGGGGCCACGTTTTACAGCATCGATCAATCGGGGCAGGGCGTTCCGGTGAACCCGATCACCGTGCAGGGCTCGGTTGTCCGGATGAGCATCCCCGCGATCGGCGGCTCATACGAAGGGAAGTTGGAGGCCGACGGGAATTCCATCACGGGGACCTTTAAGCAAGGTCCCGGTTCGCTGGCGTTGAACCTGAAGAAGGCCACTCCTCAGACGGCCTGGGAGATCCCCGAGCCGCCGCCTCCGCCCAAACCGATGGCCGCCGACGTCACGCCGGAATTCGAGGTCGCCACCATCAAGCCCAGCACGCCGGACCGCCCCGGGAAGGCCATCACCGTCCAAGGCCGCCAAGTGATCACGTTCAACACGACGCTCGGCGACCTGGTGACTTTTGCCTATGGAATCCACCTGAAACAGGTGGTGGGAGCGCCGGCCTGGTTCGAGTCGGAGAAATACGACATCACCGCGCAGCCCCCCGGCGAAGGGCAGCCGAGCGACAAGCAATTGAGAACGATGCTCCAGCGGCTGCTGGCGGACCGGTTCTCCCTCGCGTTCCATCGCGAGAAGAGGGAGTTGTCCGTCTACGCGATCACACCCGGCAAGGGAAGCGCCAAGTTGACCAAGAGCGCGGGCAACGCGGCGGGCCTGCCGGGCCTGTTCTTCCGAGCCCTGGGAAACCTGACCGCGACGAATGCGAACATGAACGACTTTGCCCAGCTTTTACAGAGCGCCGTGCTGGACCGGCCCGTGATTGACCAGACCGGCCTGGACGGCCGTTGGGATTTCACTCTGCTCTGGACGCCGGATGAGTTCCAGTTCGCGGGATTCGGGGGCGCTCCGCGTCCCGCCGCCAACGACCCCGCGGCGCCACCGGACCTGTTCACCGCCATGCAGGAGCAACTCGGGCTGAAACTGGAGACCACGCGGGCTCCGGCCGAAGTGATCGTCATCGACAAGGTAGCGAAGCCTTCGGAGAACTGATGGTCCGCCCTGCGTCGCTCAGGGCACCAGCATGACGGCGGTCTGCCAGAAGGCCGCCGCCTGCGCCTCGGGATCGAGCACGGTGACCTGGAGCCGGTACTCGCCCGCGGCCAACTTGTCGAGCGGGATGTCCAGCTTGACCGGCATCGTGTTCAGGCGGTTAGGCACAACTTCGCTCACCACGGCGGGCGCCGTCTCAAAGGCCTTGACGTCTCCGCGATAGAACGTGACCATCGCCGCCAGCGGGTGCGGCGGCTCCACACCTTGTTGGTAGGCTTGCAGGTACACGTACATCGGCCGCGTGCGGCGAAACACGCGGGTGACGCTGGGGATCAGCTTCCGCCCCTCCTGCACCAGCGGATTCACCGCCGCCTGCGCCCGCGCCTTTTCCTGGTCCTTTGTCGCATTGAACAGCGCCTGGTCGAGCTCCACGCGCTGGCTGCTGAGGACCACGGAACTGATGGCGATCTTCGAATCGGCCGCCCCCGGCTTCGGGTTTAGATTCGGGATGTTGACGGTGGTTTCGTACGTTCCGATGCGCCCGGTCTCCAGGTCGCGCGCCAGAAACTTCACGCGGTAGTTGCCCGGCATCACGGTGAATCCAGTGTCGTAGGTGATCGGGCGCGTGGCTAACTCCGCTGCGGTTGCGTCGCTCAGCTTCATGTCGATCTTGTCGCGCACGTTGTTGACCGGACCGCCGCTACGGATCTCGCCCAAAAAGTCAATTTGTGTGCGCTCGGCGCCGCCCCGCTTTGCCAGGGCCAACTCCTCGCCCGGGATCTTAATGGCCACCGGCACGAAGTACTCGGCGCGGTTCAATTGGAAGTAGTTGACCTCCAGGGCCATGGTCAGTTCGGTGATTGGATCGCCTAGCATGAAGGCGTCTTCCAGTTGCCGCTCCTTGTCGGCCGTGGTGAATCGCTTGAACTCCTTGCCGGCATAGTAGCTGGCGCGGTAGTCCAGTTCGGCGTCCAGGCCGTTGTTCAAACTAATCTTGACCCGCCGCAGCTTGCCGTCCAGTTCCGCGTTGGTGGTGTAGTAGCCGAGCACGTAGTAGCTGACGATGGCCCTTTGCGCCAACACTACACCCTCGCTGAGGTCGTTGGCGTCGAGTAACGCCTTGCCGCCCGTCTCGGCGGCGAGCGACCAAAGGGTGTCCTGCGTGCGCTGGAGGTTGGTCATCGCGGCCATAGCGGTGGCGCCGGTATAGACGCCGGCGCCGCCGGGCGAAGATCGAGTCGCGTCGCCCATGGGAGCCTGCGCGACCAGCCCGCGCGCGTCTACGGTGAAGAGTGAAACCCCGGCGCGGGTGGCGGCGTTCACGGTGGCTCGCAGTTGCGCCGCGTTGTCGGTGCCGTTCAGCCGCAATCCGCTGGCGAAGTAGACCAGGGACTTCTTCTCGCTGAGTTGCCCGAGCATCTTGACGGCGGTCTGCAAGGCTGCAAGCTGGCGGTCCGTGCGGAAGATCGCGAACTCGCCTCCGCTCTGCCCGAACGCGCCGTCGGCCAGTACCTCCGGCACGCTTTCGTCCTCGCCGATGATCATGGTCTGGAGCGTCGCCAGAAGCCGCTCGCGGTCATCGGTGAAATCCTGAAAAACGTTGACCTCGCCGCCCGCGTACATCAAGATGGCCACCAGGTCGGCGGGCGCCATCTGCTTGCGGACGAAGTCCTGGGCCGCGCGGATCGCGCGACCCTGGTCGGCCGGCGGCATGCCCGTCATGTCGAAGTACAGCGCCAGAAGACGGCGGTCGGCGTAGCGGACTTGGCTCGCCCCGGAAGAAGCGATCTGCATGTGCGGCAGGCGAGGAATGGCGTCCACCCGCTCGGTGATTTCGGGTGCGGGCTGGATATCGTCGAGCTTTTGAAACTCCAGGAACGCGACACTCTGCGGCACGCCGCTTTCGGTCACCGCGAAGTCTTTGGCCGTCAGCCCTTCGACGGGATTGCCCTTCTTGTCCCGCACCGTTACCTGCTGCACCACCAGGCGCGCTTCGGCGCGAAAGGTCGGCAGGTCTTCCGCTGCGGGCGGCGGCTGGGGGGCTGCGGCCAGGACGACTGTGATCACAAGGAGGCTCACGAGCCGGCGCATAGTCAGAACCTCACCCTCAGCGACGTCTGGATGGTCCGCATGGGCCCGGCCGCCGTCGGCAGGCCGAACTGGGCGCTGCTGATCATCGTGTGCCACGCCGAAAAGACCGGATGGTTCAGAGCGTTGCTGGCATCGATGCGAAGGTCGGCGTTCAAGCGGTCGCCCCAGCGGAGGGTGCGCCCGGCCGAAGCGTTCACGCTGAATTGCGAGGGCCCGGTGATCGAGTTCCGCCCGGCGTTCCCCCACTCGCCCGCGCCCGGCATCGCATAGGCCGCCGGGTTCAAATGAAGACCGGGTGGCGCCTGATAAGGATCGGCGCCGGTGTAGTTGGCGCGAATGCTGCCGGTGACCCCGGTACCGCTCACCACCATCATCGACGCCGGTGTTAGCGGAAGCCCCGTTCCGAAGTTGACTTGCGCGGCGACGGTCCACTCGCGCAGCAGGGCACTCGCCGGACCCGCCGCCAGGAACCCTCCCAGTCCCCCGCCAGTGGTGTACTGCGCCTGGACAACCACCGCGTGACGCTGGTCGAAATTCGAGCGCGCACGCTCGGCGCTCAGGTTGCGCCAATCCTGAGCGATCAGGAAGCCGCTCCCGCCGAGCGCTGCGTTATCGATACTCTTGGCCCAGGTGTAGTGCGCCTCGGCCGTGAAGCCGCGCCGCAACCGCCGGCGCAATTGGACGGTCCCGGCATGGCGTGTCGAATTGCCGTTGGAAACCATGTAAGTGAAGCCGCGCGGGCAGGCGGGGCATGGGTCCGCCGCCCCGGCGGGAAACGTGTTCGGCAGGAACTGTTGCACGCTCCGCGTCCCTTTAATCCCGACATAGGTGGCCACCACCTGCAAGCCCAGCCGGAGATCGCGCTGCAACGACACCTGCCAGTTGTGAGCGTAGCCGGAGCGGAAGCGCGGGTCGACCCCGAACGTCGTGGCGAGAGCTTGCGGCGGGCTTTGGAACGCATCGGCCAGCGTGAGCCGCCGGGTGGAGTTGGCCGCCAGGCGCCGTGCGCTGGATAGCGGAGCCTGCTGTGCCATCTGGTTGGCGATGGATACGTATTGCGGCTTGTCGAAATAGACGCCGTAGCCGCCGCGCACCACCATCGTCGAGGCCGGCAGCGGCTTCCAGGCGAATCCGATGCGGGGAGCGACGTTGTTCCGGTCGGGCCGCATCAGCGCTCCGGCCGATCTCTCGATGACCGGCTCGACCGAGGCGAAATCCCCCGATACGGCGAGATTGACCAACCGGCCGTAGCGCTCCCGGATCGGGGAATCGTACTCGTAACGAACGCCCAGCGTGAGAGAAAGCCCCGAACGGAAGCGCCAGTCGTCGGAGACGTAAGCCGCCCAGGAGTTCGCCCGGAAGTACTTGTCGGCGTTGCCGAAGGCGATCGACGCTGTGTCGGGAAGCCCCAAAAGAAAGCCCGCCAGGTCCGACCCGGCGACGCCGCCGGTAAACGCGAAGGTCCCGCGCGCGTCCCGTTGCGATAGAAGATTCCACTGCTGGCGCCGGTATTCGGCGCCGCTGGTGACGGCGTGCCCGCGATGACTACGGAACACTTCGACCGAGGCGCCCTTGGTTTGACCGGCCTGCGACGCGTAGGCCGCCTCTCCAAGCGGGGCGGTTCCGCCAGCGAAACTCAACGCCGGGGGGCCCCAGTTCAGCGGATCTTGGTTGTTCCCGGCGATGCCCGCGGCGCCGGACACGTTGAAACGCCCGGCGAAGTAGGGGACGTTGCGCGAGGCGTCGCGATTGAACTGCGCGCCCAGATTCACGTATAGAACGGAGCTGAAATTGTGACGCCAGTTGACGGTGGAAGCGCTGGCGAGCTGGCGCGAAGTGCTCAGAAAACCGAACAAGCTCGAATCGGCGGTTCGGGTGCTCTGTAATTGCAGCGTCCCCAACAGGTTGTCTTTGCGCCCGACTTGCCGGCCCACGCGGAATTGGAGGCTGTCGCGGTGCAGGCTGGCGGCCACGGGCGTCTGGAAGTTGTAGCGTGCGGCGGCGTCGAAATTCGGCAGCGGGTAGAGTGCCAGCAGCGCCAGTGCCTGCGCGCTGATGCGCGATGCCGGAATCCAGCCGCCGGGAAAGGGTTGGCCGGTCTCCGGGTCCAGCGGCGTGACCGGCGCACCAAGGGGCGTAGCCGTTGCGGAGAGATCGCCGCTTCGTTCGGCCTGCGTGGGCATCAGCGCCGATTGCGCTGTCACGTCCCCATTTCGTGTGCGCTGGTAAGTGAGCGTGAATTGAGGTCCGTTTCGCACCAGACCGGGAATCTGGATGGGCCCGCCGATCGCCGCCATCAAGGTCAGCTTGCTGTAGTCGGGGCGCGGCGTCCGCTGCCCGGTGAGCGAGAACGGGCGGGCGTCCAGCGCCGAGTGGTCCAACATCAGGCCGAGGTTGCCGTTGTAGCGCCACCGTCCGGGCGTTCGGTTGTTGCCGAAGGCCGGAAGCTGCCGGAACGGCGAACTGGCGGCGTTGTTCACGCTTCCGTTGACCAGGAGACCGTCGGCGGCGCGGCGGGCCACTTCGGCGGAAATCTCCGCTTCGGCCACCGACGCTCCCGCCTCGCTCAATTCGGCCCGCTGAAACCCGGAGGCGGTGTTGGTCGGGGCCGGCATGGCTATGCTTGACGGGCGCCGGATTTCCGCCCGCGGGGCTTCGCCGGTTCGCACCTCGGCCGGCGTGCCCGATGCCGCGATTTCCGTCATCGGCAGGATCTTCAGGCTCCACTCGGCCGGCCCCGGCACGGAGACCTCGCGTTCAACGGGTTCGAAGCCGCGCATCTCCACCCGAACGATCCAAAGCCCGTCGGGCAGATCGGCGAATACGTAGGTTCCTTGTAGGTCGGTCAGGGTTGAGTGGGTCTTGTCATTCTGCCGCGCTGTGACGGTGGCCCCGGGAACGGGCCCCGTGCCGAGCCGGACGACGCCCCGGTGTTCACCGCCCAGCAACAGACCGGCGGCCAACAGCGCGCTGAGCACACGACACCCCTGAAAACCGAACATGGCCAACATCCATTATCTGATTACGCAGCCAATACCCAGAGGTTCCCACCGAGGACCAGCGGGCCCCCAAAAATCTTGTGATCGACTCCCGCCGGGCGCATATCAGCGGCTTCGACCGGACCGCAAGCCTACTCCGCCGCCCTGATACACTCCTATTCTTAGGGAGGGTCGATGTTCACGAACTCGTCACGCAGGGATTTCATCGCCGGCGGCCTGGCGCTGCCGGCAACCGCCGCGGTCTCATCGGCGGCGGGTCGGCTCGGGGCGGCCACGGCTCCAGCCCGGCGGCCGCTCGGCCGGACCGGCCTCCAGTTACCGGTGGTCAGCTTCGGGTGCATGATCACTTCCGACCCAAGCGTCGTCGAACGCGCCATCGACGCTGGCGTCACTCACTTCGACACCGCGCGAGCCTACCAGAATGGCAACAACGAGCGCATGGTCGGAGCCGCCATCCGCGGCAAGCGCGACAAGTTGGTCCTTTCGACCAAGTCCCAGGCCCGCAGGGCTCGCGAAGCCCTGGCCGATCTTGACACGAGCCTGAAGAGCCTGGGCACGGACCACGTGGACATCTGGTACATGCATTCGGTCGACGATCCCAAAGAGATCTCCGATGCGATGCTGGGGGCATGGGAGAACGCCAAGAAGCAGGGCAAGATCCGCCACATCGGCATCAGCACGCATTTCCCGAATCTCATGGCCGACCGCATCATCCAGGCAGGCAAGTTCGAAGTCGTACTGAGCACCTACAACTTCACCATCGGCACCAACAGCGATGCGGCCTTCGCCAGGTTGAACAAAGCCGGGATCGGATTGGTCGCCATGAAGGTGATGGCCCCGGCGGCGCGCGAGTACGGATTCAAGGCCGACCGTTCGGGACGGATCGACCGGCCCGGCGGACCGCTGGCGGCGCTGAAGTGGGCCTTGCGGAACGAGCGGATCACCACCGCCATCCCCAGTATGGTGGACATGGATCAACTGGAGACCAATCTGCGCGCGCTCACCGAGCCCTTCACGCCCGATGATGCCAAGATCCTGGCGCGCCTGGACGAGGAGATCCGGCCGCTCTATTGCCGCATGTGCAACGAATGCGCCGGGCAGTGCCCCAACGGAGCGCGCATCCCCGAAACCCTGCGCTACCTGGCGTACGCCGATTTCTACGGCCAGTACGCTCTCGGCCGCGAGCACTTCCTTGCTCTATCGGCCGAAGCGCGGCAGGTTCGCTGCGCGGATTGCGGCTCCTGCGCCGTGCGGTGCCCGAACGGAGTGGGTATCGCCGCTCGCATGGCCAAGGCGCAGGAATGGTTCGCGTGAAGCGAGCCCCAATTCCATCCGTGGCGCGGGCGGCGGCGGCATGCCATCGCACGCGCGCCGCGTGAGGCGGATTCCTGCGCGGTAGCCCACCGCGGGCGGTTCTGATATAAATGGAGACCGTATGAATCGACGCAGCTTCGTTTCCCTCTCTACGGCCGCGGGCCTGACCGGCGCGGCCTCCGCCGCGACATCGAAGAACTCCCTGTTTCATCTCCAGTACTACTACATGCGGCAAACCAACCAGACCCCTCGCACTCAGAAGTTCCTGAGCGAGGTTTGGCTGCCCGCCGCGCGGCGCGCCGGTATCGGGCCGATCGGCATTTTCAGCCCGGCGATCGGGCTGAACTCTCCCTACCATCTGGTGGTGACGAGCTACCCGTCCTATGCGGCTCTGGAAGCCGTTTCCGACCAGTTCTCCAACGACAAGGAGTTCGTCAAGGGATTCGAGGAGTACCACTCGATTGCCGACCCGCCCTACATGCGGCTGGAAAGCGAACTGCTGCGCGCTTTCGACGGATCTCCCACGATGGAGGTGCCGCCCACCGATCCCAAGCGTCCGGCGCGCGTGTTCGAACTGCGCACCTACGAATCGTTGACCGAGGTCTCGGTGCGCCGCAAGGCCAAGATGTTCGACGATGGCGAGGCGCGCATCTTCCGCAAGGTCGGCATGGCGACCATCTTCTTCGGCATTGCCGTGATCGGCTCCAGCATGCCGAAGCTCACCTACATGGTGGCCTACGACGATATGGCCGCGCGCGAAAAGGCCTGGAGCGCTTTCGGAGCGGACCCCGAATGGGCCGTCCTCAGCAAACAGCCCGGCCTCAGCAACGCCGAACTGGTCTGCAACGTAAGCAACACCATCTTGAGACCGCTGGCCTTCAGCCCCATCCGCTGACAGGCGCTGATTGTCTCAGGCGCTACTCGTCGCGCAGCACGGCGGCCGGCGCCACCCGTGTGGCCCGCCATGCTGGAACGGCGCAGGCGGCCAGTGCCACCAGAAGCAGGAGTGCGGCCACGAGAAGGTAAGACACGCCGTCGCGCGAGTTGACATCCTCCAGGCCGGACCCGATCGACCGCAAAAGGGGCGCCACGCCAAAGGTCGCCGGCAGCCCCACCGCCAACCCCACCGCGGCCAAGGTCATCCCGCCGGCGAGCATCCTTCCGAACACATTCCGGGAAGTGGCCCCGAGCGCCAGGCGGATGCCCATCTCGCGGAGACGCTGCGACGAGATGTACGCCATCACCCCATAAGTGCCCACCGCTGCCAGGACCAGAGCCACGACCGCCAGCAACCCGAGCACCTGCGTCGTCGCGCGCCCCCCGGCCATGCGGTCGCCGAGCGTCCGTTCCACCGATTCCATCCGGAACAGCGGCTGCTCCGGATCGACCTGCCGGACCGCCGAGCGCATCGCCCCGGCGGCGTTCTCCGCCGCGCCCCGCGCGCGCGCTACCAGCATCATGTTCCGGGCTCGCGACTGCCGGTGCGGACGGTAGAACTCCGGCCGCGGCGGATCGCTCAGGTTCGTGTGCCGCACGTCCTGGACCATCCCGACCACCGTCACCCACGGCGCGTCTTCGCCGCCACTGCGCAAGCGCCTCCCGGCGGGGTCCGCCACGCCCGGCCAGTAGCGTTGCGCAAAGGCGCGGTTCACGATGGCGACATTCGGGCGGTCCGCCGTGTCGTCGGCGGTGAAGTCGCGTCCAGCGAGCAGCGGAATCCGCATCGTGCGGAAGTAGCCGGGGCTCACGATCATAAACCCGGCGACATTATCGCGCGTGGCGACGGTTTCGCCCTCGACGTGCACCTGCGAATAACTGTTGTTTCCGCCGAGCGGCAGAGTCTGCACCAGAGCCGCGGATTCCACGCTCCCGTCTCGGCGAAGGCCGTCGAGCGCGCTTGAGTAGAACGCGGCCACCTGTGCGTCTTCCGGATATCGCGCCGCCGGAAGCAGCACGTTAGCCGCGAGGAGTCCCGACTTGTCGAAGCCCGGGTCCGTGCGTAGTTGCTGCGTGAGGCTGCGCGTCATAAGGGTCGTCGCGGCCACCAATACCAGTGCGAGCGCCATCTCACCTACCACCAGCGACTTGAGCAACCGGTGCCGCCCGCCGGATGAACCGCGGCTGGCCTCCTGCAACGAACGCGCGAGGTCTCCCCGGGTCAACTGCCATGCAGGAATCAGGCCGAACAGGAGGCCGGTTGCCAGGGTCAGGCCGAGGCCGAACAGCAGGGTGTTCCAATCCAGGGCGGCTCTTTGCAGCAACTCCATATCGGGCGGAGCTATTCGCTTCAGTAGCGGGATCGTCCAGATGGCCGACAGCACCCCGAACATCCCGCCAAGAGCCGCCAGCAGCAGGCTCTCGGCCAATTGCAGCCCCACCAGTGAGCCGCGTCCGGCGCCGAGGGACGCGCGGATGGCCAGTTCCCGCCCCCGGCTCGATCCGCGTGCCAGCAAGAGGCTGGCCACATTGGCGCACGCGATCAGCAGGACGAACCCCGTCGCCCCCAACATGGTCCCGGCGGCGGCTCGGGCTCCGCTTCCCATGACCTCATCGGCCAGCGGCCGAACCGCGCCCCGCCACCCCAGGCCGGACTTGGGGTCTTCCTTCTCGACGCGCGCCGAAATCGCCCTGACCTCTTCACCCGCGCGCTCTGGGGTGACGCCGGTTCTCAATCGCCCGACCGCGCGGAGCCCCCGCGAGCCGCGGACCCGCTGCGGCGCGGCCAGTGAAAGCGGCGTCCAGACGTCGCGCCGCTCGAACAGGTACTGAAAGCCCGCGGGCATCACTCCGACAACGGTGTAATTGCGGCCGTCGAGCCGGATCTCGCTGCCCAATACCGTGGGCGCGCCTTGGAACGTTCCTTGCCAGAGTTCGTGCGAGAGGATCGCGACGCGCGATTCCGTTTCGGGCCCCTCGGCTTCGGTGAAGGACCTCCCCAACGCCGGCTG
>CAZVIK010000022.1:0-32062 GCA_964627045.1 uncultured Solibacteraceae bacterium
CAGACGGCGGAAATGATCCAGGACAACTTCCGGGCCATGGCCGACCTGGCGCGCGCCAACAACATCAAAGTGGTCTTTTGCGCGCTGCTCCCGGTGAGCGACTACGGCAAGTCGCCCCAGACGGTTCGCCGCCCGCCCGCCGACATCCTGAAGTTAAACGCCTGGCTGCGCGAATACGCCGCCAATCGCGGTGCGGTGTTCGCCGACTACTACACGCCGCTGGCCGACGAGAAGGGCTTCCTGCGGCAGGGGTTTTCCGACGACGGACTGCACCCCAACGCCAAGGGTTACCAACTGATGGCGCCCATCGCCGCAGCCGCCATCGAGAAGGCCCTGAAGTAGCGCGCGGCGCGCGAGCCGGGCGGGTCAGAGAGCCGCCAGGTCAATGCCCGCATCCCAGGCCTCCTGCGAAGCCAGCGTCTCTTCCCAGGTCACCGGCTCCCCGGCATAGGCGGCCGTCCGGCCCATGATGCAGGTCAGCGCCGACTCCACAGCAGCCTCCGCTTCATTATGGTACTGGCCGCCGAGGATGCTGGCGACGAACGCCTTCTGCTTCTCGGCTTCCGAAGTGGCGATGTTGCTGGTCTCTTTCCCTGGCCAGAGCCACGGCTCTTCGCCCTCGATACGCACCGGGCCCGTGTAGGGCGTCTGGCACTTGCCGCGCGTTCCGAAGAAACGCTCGTTGACCTCGCCGCTGATCTTCGCCGCAAACTGGGTCGAACTGAAGGCGACGTTGACGCCGCCCGGGTATTCATAGATGAGCGAAAAGTTCGTCCACGCCGTGCCCTCGTCCACGCGACCCTTCCGTCCGCCCGTGCCGGTGGCGCGAACCGGATGCGCCCGCAACACCCAGTTGCAGATGTCCACCGAGTGGATGTTCTGCTCTACCAGGATGTCGCCCGACAGGACCCGGTCCTGCACCCAGCGCCGCAAACGCAGTTCGGCGGGCGCCGCTCCGGCGGCATCCCGCAAGCTCAGTGCCGCCGCGTTGTAGTGAGCTTCGCCGCAAACGATCTCGCCGATGGCGCCGCCATGCACGCGCCGCACCAACTCGACGAACGGCGGGGCCATGCGCAGTTGGAACCCGACATCCAGGCTGAGCCGCCCTTCGGCCTTCCGGCCCGCCTCGGCGACGCGCCTGCATCCGGGCACGTCCACCGCCACGGGCTTTTCCAGGTAGACGTGCTTGCCCGCCGCCACGGCCGCCTCCAGGTGTTCCGGGTGAAAGTACGGCGGCGACGTGATGAGGACCATATCGACCGAATCGGAGGCGGCCAGCTCTTGAAAGGCGCGCGGACCGAGGAATCCCTGCGGCACCGCCGCCCCCGGCGCCAGTTTGGCGAAGCGGGTCTGCGCGGCGTCCAACTGATCCAGGAACATGTCGGCCAGCGCCACTACACGGGCGCCGGCGTTCTTCACGAACCCTTCGGCGACGGCCGTGCCGCGCCCGCCGCAACCCACCACGCCGATCCGCACCGCAGAATTCGCCTGCGTGCCCCGCACCGCCTGCGGCGCCACAATCGCGAAGCCCGCCGACCCGAGAAATGATCGCCGATCCATGCCGCCCTCTCCGTTTCCTTATTCGCCCGATAAGATGAGATCCACCCGCCGGCCGGTTTCCCGCAGGTACGCCTAGTCGCCGGCCGGAAGCTCGCTGGTGGCCATGCCAGAAAACCCAATGGCGGCCAGCGCCTCATACACCTCGGGCCATTGGATGTCGCCTTCGCGCAACGCGGTCCAGGTGGCGACGTTCTTCTGAAAGCGGAAGTCCTTCAGGTGGAGCTTTACGATCCGCTTGCCAAGCGTGCGTATCCAATCCTGCGGATAGCCGTACAGGACCATGTTGCCAATGTCCAGATACGCTCGAACCCACGGGCTCTTGAAGCTGTCCACGTAACTGGCGAACTCCAGCGGGCTCAGCAGAAATTTGTTCCAGACGTTCTCGATCCCGATGACGACCTTCAACTGGCGCGCCAGCGGCAGCACCTTGCGCAGGTTCCTCTGCGACCGGTCCCAGGCGTCGCGATACCCGGTCTTGGCGTCCACCACCGCCGGCACCAGCAGGACCGTATCGGCGCCCCACAGCGCGGCGTTGCGGAGACTGGTTTCCAGGCCGCGAATGCCTTCGGCGACGGCCGCAGCGTCGCCGCTGGAAAGCGGGAACTTCCAGTGGTTCTGGTTCATCACCGAGTGGATGGGAATCCCGGCCGACACACTGGCCCGCTTGATCTCCTCCGCCTCGTTGTCGCTGGCGGCCGTGGGCCACTCGACAGCGTCGAAGCCGGCAGCGCGCGCCAGCTTGAAACGCTCGACCAAGGGCGATCCCGCCGGGAGCATGCCGGCGTACAATGCCTTTTTGATGGGGAGCCGCGGGCGTTCGGCCTGCGCCGCCGGCAGAGCCGCCGCCAGGGAAAGCAGTGTGCGTCGATTCACCGTGGCCTCCATTCTCCGGCCATGCCCGGCCGCTGTTCAGGCGCCGAGCGCCTGCACCAGCCGTAACAGCTCCTCGTCCGCGGTATCGTCCGGCACCGAACACCCGGGGGCCAGGATGAAACGTGTTCCCGCCATCTGCTGCGCGGCGCGCCATTGACCTGTCAACTGATCCGCCGTCAGCGTGCGGAAGTTGACCTCGTCGATCCCGCCCATCAAGACGCCGTCGAAACCGGAGCGGAGGTCGCCCAACGGCACGCCGGTCGCGTGCATCGAGTAGCTGATCGCGGCCGGTGGCCAGCCGCGCAAGAACGCGTCCAGATAAACGCTCTCGCCGTGCAGGTGCATCACGTTGAGTGGCGCGTCGCCGGCCGCTTCGAGGATCATGCGATCGAACGGTGCGCTGAACTTCTCGTACTCCTCGCGGGTAAGGACGCCATCCTGCGCGTTGCCGATGGCCAGAAACACCCCGGAGGCGCCCAGTTCCAACGCGCGTCTGGCATGGTGGATCTCCGACCTGGCGATCGCCTCCAGGGCGTCCAGCAGGGCCTGGGGGTTCTGTGCCATCAGGCGCTTGACCTCGGCCGGGGAGGAGAGCTTCTCGGCCCGGTTCCAGGGATTGAACAGCGTTTCCACGAAGTGCGCCCGGCCGCCCAGTCCGTCCCGGATGATCTCCAGCGCCTTCACCTGTTCGGGAAACGGGTTCCCCTCGACCTTGAGTTCGAACCACTGGCCCGCCGGCTTGGGGTAGGGAAAGTCGCTCATGACCTTCACCAGGTCCGTGCGCAGCCGCCGGTGGAAATCCAACGTGGCGGCCGCGAACCGCTCGCCGGGATACGTCTGAAGCCGGAAGTGATACCAGAAGGTGAACGGCGGCCGGTCGGCATCTTCGCCGCGGAGCGCGCGATCCACACGCTCACGGCTTGTCAGTTTCGCCGGTGCGGGCCCATCCGCAAAGACAGCGGTCATCGATCACGTCCTCCCATTTGCTGCGCCCCTCAGCCGCCCAGCCGCGCAGCCGGTCTTGGCTACTTAGTTTAGTACGATACGGAGATGCGCAAGACCGCATGACCACGCCGGCTCCCTACACCCGGTTCCGATGGGCCGTGCTCACGGCGATGATTCTGGGCTGCGTCACCGTGCAGACCACCAGCCTCGCCCTGGCGCCGGTGTTGCCCCAGATCGCCGAAGGCTTCGGCATCGACGTCGGCACGGCGTCCAACTACGTCAATACGACGTTTCTCTTCACCGGGAGCCTGGTGGGCGCGCTGCTTGGCGGGTACTTCAGCGATCGCTTCGGCGTTTTGAACGCGCTGATCGTGGGGCTGGCTCTGGCCACCGTTCCCGCCGCATTGATGCCGTGGATCGGCACCAGCTTGGCCGGGCTTGCCTGGGCGCGAATCGTCGAGGGCTTGTCGCAGGGCTTCGTGTTCCCGGCGATGGGGCCGGTACTGGCGCGCTGGTTTCCGTTCCACCAACGCGGCATGGCCGGAGGGCTGATGAGCTCGGCGGTGGCGATGGGCTCGTCGGCGGGGGTGTTCCTGGGTCCCGCCGTCTATCACGCCACCGGCGATTGGCGGGCGACGTCGGCATGGCTTTCGATCGCTGGATGGGTTAGTCTGGCTTTCGCCATATCGCTGGCGCGAATGCGCAAGCCGGAGCTGCCCGCGTTGCGGCAGGCCCCCGCGTGCGATGCAGGTGGCGGCGCACCGCCCTACCGGCGCTCTGTGATGTCGCGCTTGACGCTCCTGGGCATTGGGGTCACGTTCCTGTCCACCTGGGCGTTGCAGTGCCTCTACACGCTTACCTCGACTTTTCTCGCCGCCGAGAAGCCCCTCGGCGCCGGTTACGGCGCCGTGACGGCGGGCCGGTTGACGCTCGGCGTCACGCTGGCCGGCGGCATCGTGGGCCCTCTGATCACCGGGCTGTTGCTCGACCGGGTGTTCCACGGCAACCCGAAGCCCACGCTGCTTGCCGGGTTCGCGCTCATGTCCGCGTGCGTGTACGCGCTGCGCTTTCCCGGCGTTACAGGAAATGCCGCCGTGCTCGAAGGCGTGCTGATTCTGGCCGGATTCGGGGCGCAATTCGCACTCCCGACGATCTACTACTTCATCGCCCGTTCCTACCAGCCCGCGATGGTGGGAAAGATGACCGGGCTGTGGACCGGCCTCGGGGCATTCGGCGGTGTGGTGGGAGTGTACATCGCCGGGGTGACCGTCGCCGCGCAGGGAACCTACACCACAACATTCACCATCCAGGCCGCTGTTGCGATGGCCGCGTTCCTGCTCACCTTCGCGCTGGTGGCAGCGGCGAAGAAGCGGGCCGCTGGATCATAGGCGCGGCAGGTCACTTGCCGTTCGCCGCGCGCCAATCCTGGATGAACTCGGCCACCAAGTCGCCCACCACGCCTCTCGCCTGCCGGAGCCCGGCAGGCTCGTAGGTCCGCAAGTAGCCGGCGTCCCACGTTTTCGCCTCTCGCAACCGCAGGTTCGGATCGCGCGCCGCCACAACGTCCTGAAGCAGCGCCACGGTCACGTTGACCGCGTAGACAGGAGCCTCGTGGGACCGTTTCGCGTTGACTCTGACGTACAGAACCGGCGCCATCCCATCCGGAGCGCCCTGCGCGGCGGCGAGCACCGCAACGCCGGCCGCCCTCAAGCGTTGTTGAACGTCCGCCTCGATGGCGCTCTCGGTAAGCCCGTCGAGGCGAGCCTCCGCACTCAGACTCTCCACGCGAATCTGAACGCCGGTGATCCCGCGCAGCGACGCGCGGTGGTTCTCGCTTGCTCCCCAGGCCAGTGTGCCGAAAACGTAAGCAAGGGCGAAGCCCCACAGGTGACGGCGAGTCATCTTCCAGCCTCCCTCTACCTGCCAGTACGCCGCCAATCGAACGGAATGTCAAGCGCCGGCGCCGTCGCCCACCGGCCATGCACTCCAATCGCCGTTCCCGCCGCGCCCGGCAACGAGGTAGAGAGATTCGGTGTTGACTCGACGTGTTGTATGATGTATGATGTGTTTTGATTTTTGATGACCGTGCCGAGGCCCTCGGCCCTGCGCGGTCCAAGGAAGGCGGCCCGTATTCCGATGCTTGATTCGACGCGCTCAGGTCCTGTGGTGCCCTCCTTGCCGGGTGGCATCGTCACCGCGCTGGTGACCCCATTCGACGAGACAGAACGTATTGATTACAGCAAGTGGCGGGTGATCATTGACACTCTGATCGCCGAAGGCGTGCACGGGTTGTTCGTCGCCGGTGGCCAAGGTGAGTTTTTTGCTCTGGATGACGAGGAACGCGTCGCGGTCTTGCGTTTCGCCCGCAAGCAAGTGGGGGGCCGGGTGCCGTTGTACGGAAACGTCGGCTGCGTTACCACGCGTGCCAGCGTGAGACTGGCGCAAATCGCCGAAGACGAGGGTTTTGATTTTTTGGTGGCGATCACTCCCTACTACATCACGCCGACCGAAGATGAACTGGTCGCGCACTTCGTCGAAATCTGCGGGGCGGTCCGCACTCAGGTGTTCGCTTACAACATCCCGGAACGCACGGGAATCACGCTCACGACGAGGGCTTTGACGCGAATCGCCAGCAAGTGCGAAAACTTCGCGGGGCTGAAGGACTCCTCCGGCGACCTTGCGACGCTTCCCGAGTCGATCCACGCGGTCCCGGACCGCGATTTGGCGGTATTCATGGGCCGCGACCATCTTATACTGGACGGGTTGCGCCTGGGATGCGTTGGCGCTGTGACGGCGTGTTCCAACGTTGCGCCGCGTCTATTCGTGGACCTTTACAATTCGTTCCAGAAGAGCGACATGAAGGAGGCCGAGCGGTTGCAGGCCCTGGCAAACCCCCTTCGCAAGGCTTTCGGGCTGCATACGTTTCCGTCGGTCGTCAAGGCGGCGATGGACATCGCCGGATTGCCGGCCGGGCCATGCCGTGCGCCGGTCGGATCGCTTTCGCCGGCAGCGCTGGCGGAACTCTCCGGAGTTCTGATGCAGTTGAGGGGACAGAACTACCTTCCCGATGTAAGTTGCGCTCACCCCGCCTGAGACGAATCGATGCTACGCGACGGCGCGGTTCGGACTCGAATCCCCGGGGCGGCGGGGAGAAGCGGAGGTCGCCAGATCGTTGAAACATTCCCGCGCGCGGACTCACCATTCGCCGGCGGCTGCGGCAGGCGTCGGCGCGACACGTGCGAGAGAATCGCTGTCAGGGAACCCGTGCCGGGAGCCGGAGGTCATACAAGTGACGCCGAAAACACAATCTGACGATCGGAACGCCAAACCGCCGGCCGGCGCGAGCGGAGGCGTGCCGGTCCGCTGGGTGATTATCGGCCTGCTCAGCCTCGGCATGGTGATCGCCTACGCATCGCGATCCAATCTGTCGGTGGCCCTGGCCCTTCCCGAATTCATCAAAAGCTTCGGCCTGTCGGACACCGATCGCGGGACGCTCAATTCCGCCTTCTTCTGGGCCTACGCCGCGCTCCAGATCCCCGCCGGATGGGTGGTGGATCGCTACGGCGTCCGGTTGCCCTACGCCATCAGTTTCCTTTTTTGGTGCATCGCCTCAGCGGCAACGGCATTCGCCCGTTCCGTACCGCAGTTGCTGGCCTTGCGCGTGATTTTGGGAGCGGGGGAGGCGATCGTCGCGCCCGCCAGCTACCGCTGGATTCGCTTCAACTTCGAAGAGAAACAGCGCGGCCTCGCCGTGGGCCTCTACATGACCGGCACCAAGATCGGCCCGGCCATTGGCGCGCCCCTGGCCGCATGGCTTATCGCCGCTTACGACTGGCGGCTGATGTTTCTCGCCATCGGTCTGGGCGGCCTGATCTGGTTAATCCCATGGATGGCGCTGGTGAAAGACGAAGACCGGGGCGGCGCCAATAAGACCGCCGCCAAGACCGCCGCCGCGCCCGTGTCCTTCGCGCGGATCATGGCGAGCCCCGTCACCTGGGGTACGGTCATTGCGACGTTCAGTTACATGTACTTCGTCTACTTCTGCATGACGTGGATGCCCGCCTACTTCGTCGAGCAACGCCACCTGTCGTTGACCGACATGGGATTGTTCACGTTTTTCAGTTTCGGAGGCATGGCGATCGTGGCTGCCCTTGCCGGTTGGGCGGCCGACCTGCTGATCGCCCGCGGCCGCAATCCGGTTACCGTGCGGAAGTGGTTCACCATCGCCGGATTCGCCGTCGCCTGTACGGAGTTGATCGGCGCGCAATCGGCCTCGGTCAACGTAGCGCTGTTCTACGCCGTGCTCTCGCTTTCCGGGCTGGGCCTGGCGACGGCGAACTACTGGGCGCTGACACAGACCTTGATTCCGGCCTCCGCCATCGGGCGGATCTCGGGCGTGCAGAATACCTCGGCGAGCCTGGCCGGTATCGTCGCGCCGCTGCTCACCGGGTGGCTCAAGCAAACTACCGGTAGCTACGAAGCGCCCATGCAGGCGATCTGGGTGTTCCTGATCCTGGGCGTGCTGTCCTACCTCTTCATGGTGCGGGAAAAGTACGCGCCGAAAGCAGCGTAATCGAGCTCTGCGTTCCCACACACTGTGGCTCGGGGATCGCGTGGCTGCGGCGGCGGCGCGCCGCGTCAAACAGGCCAATCCGTTCGCTACGCCGCCCGGAGCGTCTCAGCCCGTCTGCGGTTCGGCGGCATCGCGATGCCCGAGCCGCCGTTCCGCCGCCGTGATCTTGTCAACCCGCCGCGCATGCCGCCCGCCTTCGAACGGGGTTCGCAGAAACGTCTCGACCAGCACCTCGGCGCTTTCCGCCGTGGAATACCGCGCCGCTATCGCCAGAACGTTCGCCGCATTATGGGCTCGCAGGAGTCCGACCTGGTCCGCCGACGTACCTACCGCCGCCCGGATTCCCGGGACCTTGTTGGCCGCGATCGACATCCCGGCGCCGGTCGCACAGATCAGGATGCCGCACTCGAAGCCGCCTGTCGCCACCGCCGCGGCCACCGGAAGGGCGACGTCGGGGTAGTCGGCGGATTCGGCGGTCCACGTGCCAAAGTCGCGAACTTCGTGCCCGTGGCGCACCAACCACTCGGTCAGGTGCCGCTTGAGTATGACGCCAATGTGATCCGCTCCGATCGCGACTTTCATAACGCTTCCCCGCCCGGCGCTGCATACCGCAGGCAAGCCCAATCCCCGCGCCGTAATTCTTGGGTGTAGGGGCTTGCCGTTGGCAAGCCCAAGCCCGACGCCGCCCAACTTTGCTCTTCCTTGTGCTGCAGATCGCCGGGTCTGCTGCGTGGGCAATCCTGCCCACGCCTTCACAGCGTCTTGCCAGTGGGGGCGGCATTCATGCCGCGCAAGGCTTCCGCCCTGCCCGATGCTCCGTTCGAAGCCGGGCCCGCAGTGGCGCGAGCCATCATTGCCTGTGGCCTGCGAAAACCGTGGCGCGCACATCAGTCTTCGTGGCGCTTCGTCTAGGAGCTCCTAGATCCCGCCCCGGCCTTCTCCACGTGCGGGCGCACGCCCTCCGCGCCCGCGGCCCTCGGCACCGCCCGGAGGCGGCCCTTCCATTCCGCCACCGCCTCCGCCGATCGAGCCGTCCGGAGAATCCTTGCCGCTGTTTCTCGTCGAGGGTTTGTAGGGATACTTGGCCGCCACCGTCTCGTTCAATGTCGTCCCCAAACCGGGCCGCGTCGGCAACTCCGCGTACCCATTCTTGACGATCGGCACCATCCCGTCGTGAAGGTCCAGGTTGTGCTGGGAGTCATACGGCGCCCGCGTTTCCTGGACCCCGAAATTCGGCGTTGTGGCGTCCACATGGAGCGTGGCGAACGCTCCCACCGGACCGTGCGGATTGTGGGGAGCCGTCTGGATGCGATAGGTTTCCGCCGCGATGGCGATCTTCTTCATCTCCAGGATTCCGCCGCAGGAGCACACGTCCGGCTGAACGTAGTCCACCAGGTGCCGGGCGATCAGCGGCGCGAATTGGTACTTACTCGTCATGAGTTCGCTGCAGGCGATCGGCGTGGATGTGTGCGCGCTTAGCTGCGACCACTCCTCGACATCCTCAATCGGCAACGGCTCCTCGACGATATACAGGTTGCACTCTTCCACGTTCTTCATGAAAGAGAGTGCCTGCGGCGTCGTGAAGGTTCCCGACATGTGTATCGCGATGTCGTGCGCTGGTCCGGCAGCCTTCCGCAGCGCCTTTACGTACTCGACCATCTCGGTGACCGAACCGCCCCTGGCCCCAACGCGGCTGCACGTGTAGCCGTCCGCCTTGGTCTTCTCCCAGGATTCCGGCGTCGTCCCGCCACCTCCGCCGTAGCAGCGGATCCGGTCGCGCGCTTGGCCACCCAGCAGCATGTAGATCGGCTGCCCCAACGCCTGCCCCAGGATGTCCCAAAGCGCGATATCGATGGCGCTGATGGCCGCGTTTAGGATCGGCCCGCCGCGCCAGCGCGGGATCATGTACATCGCCTGCCAGATCTTCTCGATCTGCGTGGGGTCCCAACCCACCAGCAGCCGCTCGTTCTCCAGGATCGCGGCCGCCAGGGTCGATTCCTTGCTCGTGGCGAGCGCCTGCCCTAACCCTACCAAGCCCTGGTTGGTGTAGACCTTGACGTACACATCCCTGGGGGCCAGGACAAACGTCTTGAAGCCGGTGATCTTGAGGTTCAGCGACTTCGCTTTCTCGGTCGATTGTGCAAATGCGCCCTCGGGCGACAAGAACCTGGAGATCGCAGCCACCCCAGCGGCCCCGCCTCCTGCACCGGCCAAAAATCCGTTAAGCAGTTCTCTGCGAGTCATAGATGCCTTTCCTTAATCCCTGCTCACCTCGCCTAAACCAGACGCCAACGACAGCCGCCGCAGAATTGAACGGGACTGCGCCGCCAACCGGCCCCGCTGCTGCGTTCCCCTCAACTTGACCCGGGGGCGTGGCGTCTCCCGCCCTCGGCCTGCCGACCCCACTGCACCGGCGTCGCTACCACTTAACTGCTCCATCCGGAGCTTCCATCCCCGTCGCACGCGTCGTCGGCTTGTAGGGATGCGCGGCGGCCACCTTCTCATTCAGGACCGTTCCCAGCCCAGGCCTGGTTGGCAACTCCGCATATCCATTCTTGATGACCGGCACTAACCCGTCATGCATGTCTAGGTTGAATTGAGTGGCGTAGTCGCCGGCGCCGCACTCCTGAACCGAGAAGTTCGGCATCGTCGCGTCCACATGGAGGGTGGCAAACGCGCCCACCGGGGGGTTGGGATTGTGCGGTGCCATTTGGATTCGATATGCCTCGGCCATCGCGGCGATCTTTTTCATTTCGGTGATCCCGCCGCAGGAACAGATGTCGGGCTGCAAGTAGTCCAATATCTGCTGGGAGCAGAAGGGCGCAAAGTAGTACTTTGTCGTGCCGCGCTCGCCCGTCGCAAGCGGCGTGGTTGTGTGAGCGCGGAGATGCGCCCATGCATCGAGGCTCTCGATCGTAATCGGCTCCTCGACGAAGAGCAGATTGCACTCCTCCACGCCGCGGCAGAACTGCACGGCCTCCGGTGTGGTGAACGTCCCATAACCGTACGTGCGTGGATCGTGGATCGCAATGTCGTGCGTGGGCCCGGCGGCCTTTCGCATCGCCTTTACGTTCTCGATCATCTCGGTGATTGACTTCCCTCGCGGGCTAACGCGGCTGGCCGTGAACCCAGCGGCCTTCGTCTTCGCCCACGACTCCGGAGTATCCGCGCCGCCCCCTGCGTAGCACCGAATCCGCCGCCGCGCCTCGCCTCCCAGCAGCTTGTAGATCGGCTGCCCCAGCGCCTGTCCCAGAATGTCCCACAGTGCGATGTCGATCGCGCTGATCGCCGCATTCAGTATCGGGCCGCCCCGCCAACGGGGAATCTGGTACATGGCCTGCCAGATCCATTCGATCTGCGTCGGGTCTTTGCCCACCAGGAGGCGCTCATTCTCCATAATCGCTGAGGCGAGAGTGGCCTCCTTGCTTGTCACCAGCCCTTGCCCCAGACCCACGAGTCCCTGGTTGGTGAAGACCTTCACGTACACCTGCCCCGGCGCGACAAGGAACGTTTTGAAACCGGTGATCTTCAGGTTAAGCGCCTTCGCCTTGTCGCTCGACTGGGCCAGGACGCCCCCGGGTGCCGCCAGCGCTGCGGCCGCGGCCGCCGTCGCTGGCCCTGCCGCCGCCGTGCCACACAGGCTGCCAAGCGACTCTCGACGTGTCATCGACAGGCTCCTTCTGAGTACGCGTTCGTGGCGGCGCACGATCCTGCGCCACTGACACCTTCAGGGTGCCAGCACTGGCGGCCGCAGGGTCGTAGAACCCCGCAGCCGGCATCAACGGCTAGCACCCCGAGGTGACACGTTGCTCTTGTCGGCAATACCCTCTTCGTCCCTTCCTTTACCAGTACAGCTTCAGCCCCATCTGCATGCGGCGCGGCTCATTCCTCTGCGAAGTGATGACGCCGAAGTCCTGACCGTTCAGGTTGGCCGCCGGAGAGCTGAATTCCACTCGGTTCAGCACATTGAACGCCTCGAAACGATAGTCCAACGACCAGCGTTCGGTGAACTTGAATTTCTTAGCGATGTTGATGTTCTCGTTGAAGAACGGGAAGGTGCGGACCTTCGGATTGGTGCGCGTGGAATTGCCGAAGTTCGTCGGTTGAGTCGGAAACGCCTTGCTGTCAAGGTATTTGTCCTTGGCCGGGTCAAAACTCTCGCCCGCAATCGCGGGCCGCCAGTTCGTGTAGCTTGTGATCACCGGCCGGGTCGCGTAGTTGCTGATCGGGAGCGGGTTGTTGCGTGTTACCGACATCGGCGTGCCGCTGGCGTAGTTGGCGATCACACCCAGACGCCAACCGCCCAGAATCAGGTCGCCGATTGTGCTCGAACCGAGCATTCGCTTGCCCTTCCCAATGGGCAGTTCGTACACCGTGTTGAACTTCACCACGTGCGTCTGATCGAAGCCGGCGATGCTCTTCTCCAGCCGCCGGTTGAAATGGTCCTGCGATACCGTCGTTCCGGTGCTGTCGGCGTCCGACAATAACTTGGACAGAACGTAGTTGACGTCGAACGTTAGCCCGTTGCTGTACCGGCGCGTCATCTTCAGAGTCATCGCATGGTAGCTGGAATGCCCGCTGTGGTCCCCGTTTCCGCGTGTGGCGGTCGTGATGGCTGAGTACTGCGGGAACGGCCGGAGCGCCTGCTGCACGGTCCGAACCGTCTGAACCTTGGAATTCGTGAAGTTCGCATACGGAGCGACGATTCCCGCCGCTTGCGCTGTAGACGATGTGATCTGAGAAAGGAATAGACTTCGCGCTCCAGCCGCGCCGTACTTGGCGACATAGGAATTCCAGACGGCCGGGTTGATCTGGTTGAAGTTCAGGAGCCCGGCCATTAGGTGCGTTCCAATCAAAGCGCTGTATCCCGCCTCCACAACTGTGTTGCCCGTGAGTTGCCGCTGGACCGTCAGATTCCATGACAGGTTTTCGGGCGAGCGTGTCGCGTCGCGGCCGTTGTAGTATTGGGCCGCCGTATTGTTGGCAATCGTGGGATCCAGCGTTGCGTTTGGATCCAGCGCGAACGGCAGACTATATGCCGGAAGTCCGGTGTCCCAGTTGAACGCCGGAGTGATCCCGAGGTCACCCGAGGTCCAACTATACTGCATGTGGAATCCCTGATAGTGACCCGCATCGCGCACTACCGTGTTGCGGTTGAACGACCGGCCAAACGCGGCACGCACCGTGGTCTTGTCGTTCAACGAGTAGGCCAACCCGAACCTCGGGCCCCAGCCCCCGTACCAGCTCGGTGAAAGAGTGCGGCTGTTCTCTCGACCGGGACCGAAGCCTGCAAAGACCAACGCTCCCGGGAAACCGTTGACCGCCGCATTCGCCTTGGTCGGTGAGAAGTCAGACATCCAGTCTTTTTCAACATGCGGGGCGATCGACGGATCGAAACGAAGGCCGATGTTCAGCGTCAAGCGCCGCGAGACGCGCCAGTCATCCTGGGCGTAGAGCCCATAGTAAGGGTAAACCTCTTTGTTGTCCCGATAGTCTTCCGTCCCTCCGCTGTAGGCATCCCCCAGGAGGAAAGATGCGAATCCGGCACCGCTCTTGAACGTGTTGTCGGCCGGGACGCTGGTGCCCAGGTAGCTGAATGTGGCGGTCCCGGCGATGCTCTGCGCGCCAATCCCGATCGATGGCGGGTAGCTGTAGGTGAACCCGAACTTAAACGTGTGGTTGTTGCGGATGTAGGAGAAGTCGTCTTTTACCGACCAGCTCGGCTGGCTGTGCCCGGCTACCACGCTCCCGCCCCAGCCCGTCTGTTCGGTGAAGCTGATCTGCGGGAAGGCCTGGTTGCAGTCGATCGCGCCCTTGAAGCAGAGCTTGCTTTTCCAGTCGTTGGTGCGGGTGGGCGTCTCGCGCACCTTGTAAAAGTCGTTCGCGCCGAGCTGGAAGTGGTTCAACATGCTGGGCGAGAGCACCCAGTCGTAGGTGACGCGCCAGTCGTGGTTGTCGAACTTGTTGGGCGTGCCCGAGTAGAGCGGTACCGGCAGACCGGGGAATCCGTCCGGACCGGCCGCTTCCCGGAACCTTGAGATGTTTACAAAGAACCCCGCCCTGTGCGATGGATTGAAGACCTGGTCGATCTTGATGCTCCCTTTGTCCTGGGGCGAAACGATCGAACCGCTGGTCAAAATGTAGTTGTTGTTGATGTAGGCATAGGTCCCAGGCGTTGCGCCGCGGTTCGGCTTGGGCATCGCGGCCTTGACGTACGGCAGGACCTTGCTTGTGAACGGACTGAAGCGAGCCGCCGGAATCTGGTTGTTGCTGAACGGGTCTCGAATCGATCCACTCCCCGAGGGGTTGGGGCGCGTCGTGGCCGGATCGTAGATGACCATTCGCTGGTTGGCGTTGTTCACCCAATTGGAGAAGTTGCCGTCCAGCATCTCGGGCGTGGGGATGGTCATGAGCGTGTCGTTGCTACCCACCCGGTTGCGGAAGCCCTCGTAGTTCAAGTAGAAGAAGGTCTTGTTCCGCCCGTCGTAGATCTTGGGAAGCACGATGGGACCGCCTCCGGCCGCCCCAAAGTTGTTCTGGCGGTAGACCGACTTAACCTTCTCGAAGAAGTCCCTCGCGTCCAACGCGTCGTTTCGGAGGTAGTTGTATGCCGTACCGTGCAGTTCATTGGTGCCGGAGCGCGAGGTGAATGACACCGCTCCGCCGGCCGCCGCCCCGAATTCGGCCTTGTAAACGCTGGTCTCTACGGTAACTTCGGTCACGGCCTCGACCGAGGGCGCTGCGTAGGCCATCTCTTCGGTCTCCAAAGGCCGGTTCGTGCCGATCCCGAGACCGTCGAGGCTTACGTTCCAGGTTCCCGTTTGCCCGCCGCCGATCGAGGTCGCATTGCTCGATGCCGTGGATACCCCGGCCGCGATCTGAACCAGATCGAATGGATTCCGCATCCTTCCGCCGACGACCAATGGCAACTCGTCCACGAACTTGTTTTCGACGGTGGTGGCCACGCGCGCCGTATCCGTGTCGACGCTGAGCACGGTTCCCGCAACCTCGACCGTTTGGGTGACCGCGCCGATCTCCATCACCGGGTCCACACGAACGGTTGAGCCGGCGGTCACCGTTAAGTCGCTACGCGAGAATCGTTTGAATCCTGGGGCTTCCGCCGTCACGCGATAGACTCCCGGGTAGACCGTAAGACTGAAGTTGCCGGTTGCGGTCGCCGTCGTCGTAGCCACGACATTCGTCGCCACGTTGACAGCCTCGACCCTAACCGCCGGGATGCTCAGACCCGAGGGGTCTAGCACTTGGCCGGTGATGGTTGCGGTTTGGCCATACATGGCACTCCCTGCCGCCACGGCCACCACAACGAGGAATTTCAACCACGTCTGGACTCTCTGTATGTTGCTCATGACTCACTCCCGTGAGGGTGCTGCGTCGATCCGGCCAAGCGCCGCCGTGCCATCGGGACTCCAAACAGAAATGGAAACTTCCCCCGGTCCGGGCATCCCGAGCAAGGAGAGAAGGGCCGTTCGGAGGGACGACACCCGCGCGCGCTCCCAAAGAGCACTGTGGATCCCCAGCAACTTCAGTGCTCCCGAGATCCGCCACTCGTCTGCAAAGAGAAACGTGTTTTTTGCCCGCTCTCACAGCGACAATTGCCCCTGGTACCGAGATGGCCTGGCGACGCTTTTACCCGCGTTCCCCGAGGGGTCGCAAGCGCCTATCGTCAGTCATCATACAACACAAGTTGTCATACGTCAAGAGGAAAACTCGTGTGGGTTGGGGCTTGATCGGGTGCGTCTAGGCCCGGGGTTCCAACGCCTCGGCGGCCTCGTAGACGCGGCGGAGCCTGTCGCGGCTCGCCGCGAGATGAACGCGCATCATGGTCTGCGCGGCCTCGGCGTCACGTGCGGATATGGCGCGATAGATCGCTTCGTGCTGGCTTTGAACCGTCCTGAGGTATTCGGGGATGCCGCTGGCGGCCAGATGGACGCGCGTCCTGGGAATGGTCGTGGTGCCAAGCCGGCTCATGACTTCTTCGAAATAGCGGTTCCCGGTCGCCTTGGCTATTTGCAGGTGGAATTCGAAGTCCGGTTTCACGGCGTCTCCGCCGGCCGCGCGCGCTTCTTCGTACGCAGCCAGGGCACGCCTCATCTCGGTCAGGTGATCTTCCGTGCGGCGGGCGGCCGCCAGGCCGGCCGCCTCGGACTCCAAGCTGATTCGCAGCTCCAACACCTCGAGGACGTCCCGGATCGTCAGCGGCGCCGTCGCGTCCACGTTGAAGCTGAACGAATTCGACGGGGCTAGAATAAAAGTCCCGATCCCGTGCCGGGTCTCGGCGAGACCCGCGGCCTGGAGCCTGGAAATCGCTTCGCGCACGACGGTCCGGCTGACACCCTCTCTAGCGACGATCTCCGACTCGGGCGGCAGCCGGTCGCCCGGACGGAGTTCGCCCCTGCGAATGCTCTCGGTGAAGCGCTCAACCAGAATCTGTGTAAGGCTGCGGGATCTCTTGACGCGGAGCGTCCGGACCGCCGACGCATCTTCAGAGGTCATACGTCGTCTCTCACAGCCATTCTACAACATGCCGGATTCGGCCGGCCCGCATTTCTGTCCAGCCCGGGTCTAGTCGGTCTTCTGCCCGTTCCGGGCCATATTGGCGTACGTGCACTCGATGTTGACATCGACGTAGCGAAGGTAGCCGGCCTTTCCCAGCACGAATGGATTCGGGTCCCCGGCGCGACGGATCTTCAACAGTTCAAGATTCTCGACCGCTCCGTCCTGGACCTGGTGATTCGCGATCAACGTATCCACTCCCGCGGCGTCCGCCAACGCCCGCCACCGTTTGAGCGCCGCGATGTGGGTGCCTCTGTCCGCGGGGTTGTTGATGGCTCCCAGCCCGCCGTGCAAACCCACTACATGTGGCACTCCTTGATCCGTGGTCCTAAAGATCGTGGACACCCCGCCGGCCGCGTGGCCGGGCGTGTAGTGAAAGACAAGCGTGGTATCTCCGGCCGTGAACTTCTGCCCGTCGGTGATGTCGAGCCCGCGCGCGGGGGACAGCTTCGCCCAGTCCGCCGGAGGCCCGCCTCTGGCAGCACCGCCTGGCGCCGGCTGGCCCTGCCTCGACCGTTCGCGCGCCATCGCCTCCCAGGCGATGGTGGATGCCATGATCTTCGCGCCGAACCGCTCGCTCAGGTAGGTCGCCCCCCCGTAATGGTCGCCGTGTTCGTGTGTGACCACGACGTACTTGATTCTGGCGGGATCCAGCCCGAGTTTCCGCATGCCGCCCTCGATGTAGGTCTTGGCTTCCTCCGGGCTGTTCAGGGTATCGAAGATGATGAACCCCTCGCTGGTTTCGAGCGCCCAGGCGCTCACCGCACTCTGTCCGAGGAAATACAGCTTGTCCATCACCTTCAACGGCGGGACCGGCGCCGGCACTTGCGCGCCGCGTGTGATCGCCGGATCATAGGCCGGACTGAGGCAACGGCGGTAGAAAAAGCGCACCAGGTCGCCGCCGGCGGCCTTCTGCGCCTTCTTGATGTGCGCGTACATCGCGTCGTAATCCGGCGGCGCGGTTGGCTGTTGTCCGCAAACCGCCACGATCGACAAGGCGAACACCACGGCGACAAACGCTCGCGCCGCCCAACGCAGACGACTGCCACTCTCAATCCACGCGGCACATCGGTTCATTTCGGATCCCTCCAGCCGACAAGCGGCGGAGCCGTCTTGCCGCATGTCGTCTGACATCCTAACAGCGATCCGGTGTCGTGTCAAGGTCGGGATGAGGCCGGGCACCGCCGTCAGCGGGAAAGACGCGCCGATTCCGCTCGATTGACCGAGGCCGGGAATGGTTATACCATGTCTGATATCGGGCGCGGTGTGCCCTGTCCTTCGGAGCGGTCTTCGGATCGCAGATAAGCCGGAAAGTGGATATTTATGCGTTCTGGTGTATATTTATTCATCGCGGAGCCGCGCGGCGTAGCCGGACGGGGCTCGTTTGGCAGACCACCGTGTGCCGGCACCAAGAAAGGAACACATCAAGTATGTCTGGATCACGGAGAGGGTTTCTTGCGACGGCAGCCGGTTTGACGGCCGGCTCGGCGGAATGGGCGCATGCGCAATCAGGCGGCAACGCGGGGGCCCAGGCAGGGATGGGCGGGACGGGGACGCCCACGGTAACCGAGATGTCCGTGATTCCGGTGGCCGGGCACGACAGCATGCTGCTCAATCTCAGCGGCGCCCACGGCCCCTGGTTCACCAGGAACATCGTCATCCTGAAGGACTCATCGGGACGGACGGGCGCCGGCGAGGTTCCCGGCGGCGAGAACATCCAGAAGACGCTGGAGGACGCACGTCCGCTCGTCACCGGCCGACCGATCGGAGCGGCGAACGAGATCCCACGGGCGGTCCAAGAAAAGTTCGCCGCGCGGGACGAAGGCGGCCGCGGTAACCAGACCTACGACCTGCGCACGACGATCCACGCGGTGACGGCGATCGAATCCGCGCTCCTGGATTTGCTTGGACAACATCTCGGCGTTCCGGTGGCCGCGCTTCTTGGCGACGGCCGGCAGCGTCAAGAGGTACGCACGCTCGGCTACCTGTTCTACGTCGCCGACCGCCGCATCACCAACCTCCCTTACCCCGATGGATCAGGTTCTTCCGACGCCTGGCACCGGCTGAGGTGTGAGCCGGCGCTCACACCCGCCGCCATCGTCCGGCAGGCGGAGGCCGCCCAGCAACGATACGGCTTCCAGGATTTCAAGCTGAAGGGCGGCGTCTTCCGGGGTGAGCAGGAAATGGAAGCCGTTGACGCCCTGGCGAAGCGATTCCCCAACGGGCGGATCACGATCGACCCCAACGGCGGCTGGCTGCTGAACGACGCGATCGCCCTGTGCCGCCCCCGACGGAACACGCTGGCCTACGTAGAGGACCCCTGCGGCGCCGAGGGCGTCTACTCGGGCCGCGAGACCATGGCCGAATTCCGCCGCGCCACGGGAATGAAGACGGCCACCAATATGATCGCTACCGACTGGCGGGAACTGGGCCACGCCATCCGCTCCCAGGCCGTGGACATTCCTCTGGCCGACGCTCATTTCTGGACCATGAAGGGCGCGGTGCGCGTGGCGCAGCTCTGCGACGCGTGGGGCCTCACCTGGGGATCGCATTCGAACAACCACTTCGACGTCTCGCTGGCCATGATGACGCACGTCGCCGCCGCCGCTCCAGGCGCGATCACCGCCATCGATACGCATTGGATCTGGCAGGAGGGCCAGCGCCTCACCAAAGAGCCCTTCCAGATCGCGGGCGGCGTGCTGAAGGTCCCCGACCGCCCGGGCCTGGGCGTCGAACTGGACATGACCCAGCTCGAACAGGCCAACGCGTTGTACCGGAAGATGGGGTCGGGCGCCCGCAACGACGCCGCCGGCATGCAGTTCCTAATCCCGGGATGGAAATACGATCCCAAGCGTCCCGCCATGGTTCGATAGCGTGGTGCGACGGAAACCTTGGCGGTGCTGTCCGGTCTGAAACCGGCAGATTTTGTAGGGGCTTGGCGCTGCCATGCCCAATCCGAAAGGGCCGCACGATTCGCCGTCTTGGGCTTGCCACCGGCAAGCCCCTACCGCGGCGGAGTTTTCAGCGCGGGTGAGTTTGACACGGCCGGCGCAACGGCCTATGATGCATGACCACTGACGACTCGCGGAGACGAGACCGGCGCGAGAACGGAAGGAGCAGACGCATGAACCGACGCAGTTTCCTTTCCTCGGGCGCCGCTATGGCCGCCCTGACCAGTTCGCAGCCAACGGGCGCTGCCGCCGCCACTGCCAAGCGGGCCCTGATGAAGGTGGGCGCTACCGTCCAGGGCGGCGGAGGCGGCGGCCGTGGAGGCCCGGCCGGCGGGGCTCCCCCCGGAGCAGGGCTTGCCGGGAACACGGACGCCGAGTACGGGTTCCGGTCCCTGGGCCGTTGGGGAATCAAGAACGTGGTCGCCACGGCTCAGATCGCGGACGGGCGTCTCTACGCCACCGTCGAGGAACTGAAGCGGCTCATCGACACCGCCGGCAAGTACGGCATCTCGGTGGATGTACTGAATCCTCCGTTCCTGCCCTCCAGCCACATCGACCGCGAGCGCCATCCGGCGATCATGCTCGGCGAAAGCCCGCAGCGGGACCGCGACATCGAACAGATCCAGACGATGATCCGGAACTGCGCGGCCGCGGGGATCCCGTGCATCAAGTACAACATGAGCATTCTAGGCGTCCTTCGCACAGGGCGGGAGAAGGGCCGCGGCGACACCACCTACTCGTCATTCCGCCTCAAAGACGCCAAACCGGACACGCCGTTGACGAAGGCCGGGGTGGTGACGGCCGACCGTTATTGGGAACGCATCACGTATTTTCTGGACCGTGTCATTCCGGTCGCCAACGAATACAAGGTCCGCATGGCCTGCCATCCCAACGACTCGCCGGTTCCGCCTTCGGGATACCAGGGCGTCGACGCCGTGCTGGCGACCGTGGACGGGCTGAAGAGGTTCGTCTCCATTCGGGAGAGCCCGTATCATGGCCTGAACTTCTGCCAGGGCTCGGTGGCCGAGATGCTGCGCGACCCGGGCCAGGAGATCTATGACGTCATCCGCTACTTCGGATCCCGCCAGAAGATCTTCATGGTCCACTTCCGCAACATCCGCGGCCACCGGGAGGAATACGCGGAGGTCGCCATCGACGAGGGCGACGTCAACATGTTCCGCGCCATGCAGGTGTACAAGGACGTGGGCTACGATGGCATGCTCATGCCGGATCACGCGGTGCAGTCGCCCAGCGAAACCGGCGGTGAGTACATGGCCTTCGCCTACGGCTACATCCGCGCCCTGATCCAGGCCGTCGACGCGATCGGCTGAGTCTTCCCGAACGGCCGCCCGGCGATTCCGGCGGGCCGGCGGCGATGCCGCGGTGTATACTGTCCTGGGCCCTGCCAGGACGGCATTGAGAGCTGCATACAGGGATAAACGGAGATCATTCAGGAAGGGGACTATGACTAAGTCGAGCCGGAGAGGCTTTGTAACCAGCACGGTGGCGGCGGGGGCCGCGGCGATCGCCGCCGCGCCCGGACGAGGTTTGGCCGCCGCGCAAGGCGGCGCCAAAGAGAAGTTCAAGTTCGTGGTGGAAGTCGGGAATATCGGCCGCGGCACGGTGGAAGAGGCGATTCAATACGCAAAGGACTTGGGGATTCCGGCGATCTCGGTGCCCTGGGTGCGGGTCCCCGGTTTTCAGGAGAAGGGCGTCATCGAAGCCGAACCGGTGAAGGCGATTCGCGCTCAGATCGAGCAGGCAGGCTTGTTGTTTCACTCCATGATGGCGAACATCCCGCGCGAGGTTCTGGCGGGTGACGCCGAGGCCGACAAGCGCTTCGACGCTCTGCGGCGCAGCTTTCAGGCGATGTCGGCGGCGAAGGTGGATCTGCTGGCGGCATTCGCGCCGGCGCGGCGCGACGTGCCTTGGGACCAGTTGGTCGCCTTCTACCGCCGGCTCATGAAGGACTGCGAGGCGAACGGAATCCGCTTCGCCAGCCACAGCGGTGGCGCGCTGAATTCCTATGCGGCGATGAGCCGGCTCATTGCCGACGTTCCCAGCCCGAACAACGGCTTCTGTTATTGCACCGGGAACGTGTGGCACGCCGAATTCGAGAAGATCTACGACATCCCGCCCCAGTTGGCCGCGAGGTTCTTCTACGTGCACGTGCGGAACGTCAAAACCGGCCAGGGAGAAAAGGAATACTGGTTCGACGAGGGCGACACCGACATGCCGAGGCTACTGCTCGCGCTCCGCAAGACCGGATACAGCGGCTACATCCGCAGCGAACACCTGCCCACAGACCATTACAACCTGCCGGCCATGCAATCCGACGTGGGCACGGCCTGGGCGCAGGGCTATATGCGGGCGGTGCAGCAGTTGCTGTAGTGACGGTGCGGGCGCCGGTCTCTTCGAACAGGCAAAGCCCGCCGGCGGTCTCTAGCATCGCCGATTCGGGCTTTTCGCTTTCGCCCGGCGCCGCGACCCACACATGGTTCGAGCCCAAAACGCTCGAATGAAAAAAGAATCCGGCTACGGCCGGTAGGTGGCGATGGAAGTGTCCGTTTCCCAGATCTTGACGCTGGCGATGCGCACGCCACGCCGCAAGTCCCGATTCAACTCGTCGTAGAAATACTTCGCCATGTTCTCGGCCGAGGGATTCAACTCATCGAAAGGCGGAACGTCGTTCAGGAACTCGTGGTCCAGCCGGTCGATCACCGTCCGCAACCGTTGCTTGACGTCCACGAAATCCACCAGCAGGCCGGCTTCGTTGAGTGTCTCTCCCTGAAGGGTGACGCGGACCTTGTAGTTGTGGCCGTGCACCTTCTCACACTTGCCGCGGTAATTGCGTAGTGAATGGCCAGCCGCGAACGATTCCTCGACCGAAACCTCAAACATTAAAGAACGCCTCCACGTCTTCGCGTGCCGTCGAGAAGCGGTAGTCGGGAAGGCTGTCCAAAAAGACCTGCCCATAACGCTGCTTCACGATGCGGTTATCCAATAGTGCAAGTACCCCGCGGTCGGTCCGGCTCCGGATGAGCCGCCCGAAACCCTGCTTAAGAGCAATGGCCGCCTGGGGAATCTGGTAGTCGAAAAACGGATTGCCCCCCTCGTCGCGTATGCGGCGGATGCGCGCCTCCACAACCGGGTCGCTCGGCACCGCGAACGGCAGCTTATCTATGATAACAAGGCTGAGTTGTTCGCCCGGTACATCGACACCCTGCCAGAACGACGATGTGGCGAACAACACGCAGTGCGGGGTGGCGCGGAACTCGTCCAGCAAGGCGTTGCGAGGCCCGGTGCCCTGGAGCAACGTGGGGAAATCCAACTCGAAGGAGAGCCGGTCGTAGACCTGCTGCATCTGCTGGTAACTGGTGAACAACACGAAGGCCCGCCCGCGGCTGTGCTCCAGCAGTTGCGCTATCTCGTCGGCCGCCTGCCGCGTGAAGCCGGGGCTGCGCGGGTCCGGCAGGTGCTGCGGTACGTAGAACAGCGCCTGTTTGTGGAAATCGAACAGGCCGCTGACGATGGCGGTTCTTGAGGAGGCGAGTCCCAGCCGTTTCTGCGTGAAGGCGAAGCCGCCGGAGACGGCCAGCGTCGCCGAGGTCAGCACCGCCGTCGCCACATTGGAGAACAGGCGCTCGCTGAGAAGCCCGGCGACATCCACGGGAGTGGCTTGCAGGAAGCAGCCGCGGCCCCGGCGCTCGATCCAGTAAACGTAGGCCTCGTCGCGTTCCTCCACGACGGATCGCAGGTTCGACGACAACTCGTCGACCCGGGCCATGAGCGGCTCAAGCTCTTCGGGCGGTTCCGCGACAAGCTTCAACTGTCCGCCGAGGAGCTTCAACGCCGATTGGAGGTCGGTGTAGTATTCGGCGTGGCGGTCGGTGAAGGCCCGCCCCGACGGGAACCGGCTGCGGCCTTCGAGAGCGTCGAACAAGCCGAAGAAGCGGTTGGTGCGCTCGTCAAGCGATTGCAGCGCGGCATCGAGGTTCGGTGAACCGAAGCCCTTGCGGCGGCCGAGTGCGGCCACGTCCCGGCGCAGGTCGTGGACCTGGTAGTTGCTGGCGGAGATTCCGAAGAACTGGCCGGCGACATCTTCGATTTCGTGGGCCTCGTCAAAGATGACCGCGGTGTATTCGGGGATGATGGCGCCAAACTCGCGCTTCTTCACGGCGAGATCGGCGAACAACAGGTGGTGATTCACGACGATGATGTCGCACTCGGCGGCACGCCGGCGCATAAGCGTGATGAAACAACGGTCGAACTGCGGGCACTTCTGCCCGGTGCACTGTTCGCCGCGCGCGTCGATCTTGGCCCAGACGGTGCTGGTCTCCGGAAGCGTGCGGATCTCGGCGCGGTCGCCGGTTTCGGTGGTTTTTTCCCAATCGCGGATGATCTCGAAGTCGGCGACCTCTTCCAGACCCGCCAGCATCGGCTCTTTTTCGGCGTCGTAGATCTTCTGGCGGCAGGCGTAATTAGAGCGGCCCTTCATATAGCAGGCGCGCAGCGGATGCTGGAAGTGCTGCTGGAGGAATGGGATGTCCTTGAAGAAGAGTTGTTCCTGGAGATTCTTCGTGCCAGTGGAAACGACCACGCGGCGGCCGGACAGGATGGCGGGGACCAGATAGGCAAGCGTTTTGCCGGTGCCCGTTCCGGCCTCGACGATCAGGTGGCGGCGTTCGTTGAGCGCGGCCTCCACCTCGACGGCCATCTCCAATTGTCCCGGCCGGAACTCGTAGTTGGGATGCCACTGGGCGAGTGGACCGTGCGGCGAGAAGAACTGGCGCGCGGAAGGCGGTTTGGAGGCGGACGGCATCGGGAGATTCAGATTTGAGTCTAGCGAATCGGGCGAGGGGGGCTCTGCGGAAGACGCGAAGCGGCACAGGCCAGGAGTCCCGCCGAATTCGGGCGGAGGCACTCAGGTCGATGGATGCGTGGTGAGGCTAACAGGGATCCCCTATACTCTTTCAGAGGAGACCACGTCCATGGCGGTGAAGCAGGAAGCCGCGAAGAGCGGCATCGGGTTCGGCTGCGCGCTGGCGATCGCGATTTCGTGGTCGGCCAACAAGTCCATCTTGTGGGCCATCATCCACGGCATTCTGGGCTGGTTCTACGTGATCTACTACGCCCTGTTCAAGAGTTGACGGGACGCGCCGGCGCTACTTCCGCACCAGGAACACCGCGATTTCGGCCATCAGGTTCGGCAACACGCTGCCCATGTGGTGGCCGGAGACGAAGATCTCGCGCTCCACAGCCCAGCCCTGCTCGCCCACCAGTTCCTCGAAGTCCTTCACCGTCAGGAAGTGGATGTTCGGGGAATCGTACCAACTGTGGGGGAACAGCTTGGTGCGGGGGGCGCGCCCGCTGAACAGGTGCGCCAACCGGACGGACCAGTGGCCGAAGTTGGGGAAGGTCACGATGGCCCGCCGCCCCACGCGCAGCATCTCGCGCAACACGCCCAGCGGGTGCCGCGTTTCCTGCAAAGTCTGGCCGAGGATCACGTAGTCGAATGCGCCGTCGGGGTAGTTGGCGAGGCCCTGGTCGATGTCGCCTTGATAGACGGAGACGCCCCGCGCGATGGCCTGCTGCACGCGCGCCCGGTCGATTTCAATGCCGCGCCCTTCGACGTTCTTGTTCTCGGCGAGCCACGCCAGCAACTGCCCGTCGCCACAGCCGAGGTCCAGCACCTTGGTGTTCGGCTCGACCAGGCCGCCGACGATGGCGTAGTCGCTGCGTCCCAGCACTTCCCGCACAAAGGGCTTCTGGTGGGACAGGCTCAGGGCGCTCATGGTCAGGCGTTCTCCTTGAAGGTGCTCGCCAGAAAGCCTCGCAGCATGGCGCTTTGCTCGGCGATGTCCACCAGAAAGGCGTCGTGACCATAGTTGGAGGCCAACTCACAGTAGGTGACGTCGCGGTTGCGGCTGCGCAGCGCGTTCACGAAATCCAGCGACTGATAGGTCGGGTAGAGCCAATCCGAGGTGAAGCTGATCACCAGGAAGCGCGCCTTGGTCTCGCCCAGCACCTCTCCGAGCGACCCGCGCCCGTTGGCCAGATCAAAGTAGTCCAGCGCCTTGGTCAGGTAGAGGTAAGCGTTGGCGTCAAAACGGTCCACGAAAGCGGCGCCGCGGTAGCGCAGGTAGCTCTCGACTTCGAAATCCACCGAGAAATCGAACCCGTAGCGCGCCTTCTCGCGCAGGCGGCGGCCGAACTTCTCGCGCATGGACTCGTCGCTCATGTAGGTGATGTGGCCGACCATGCGCGCCACGGCCAACCCGCGAGCGGGCGGCTTCCCGCCGTGGTAATTGCCGCCGTTCCAATCGGGGTCGGCCATGATGGCCTGCCGTCCGACTTCGTTGAAAGCGATCTGCTGCGCGCTGTGCCGCGCCGTCGTGGCGATTGGGATGGAGGCCACCACGGAATCCGGGTAGGCGACCGCCCATTGCAGCGCCTGCATCCCGCCCATCGAGCCGCCGGCCACCGCGAGCAGGCGCTCGATTCCCAGGCGCTCGATCAACTTCTTCTGAAGCCGCACCATGTCCCCGATGGTGATCACCGGAAAGGTCATGGCATAGGGCGCGCCGGTGGCGGGGTCGATGGAAGCCGGCCCCGTGGTGCCGCGGCAGCCGCCCAGGACGTTCGAACAGATGACGAAGTACTTGTCGGTATCGAAGGCCTTGCCGGGGCCGACCGAGTTGTCCCACCAGCCTGGCTTGCCGGTCTCCTCGCTGATGCCGGCCACGTGAGCGTCCCCGGAGAGAGCGTGCAAGATCAGGATGGCGTTGGACTTGGAAGCGTTCAACTGGCCGTAGGTCTGGTAGGCGACCTCGACGGCGGAGAGCGTAGCCCCGCAGTCCAGCGACAGCGAGTCGAACCGGGCGAGTTGCGTCTTAACAATCATGGTACGCGGGGTGTTTTCTATGCTAGCAGAAACTGGCGGGGCTTCCCCGCGTCCGTGCCGACCGAACGGCTGCGGGGCACCATCAGAAGAGAGCCGGAGCGCTGCCTGTTCTCCGTGTCACTGCGCAGCGCCGAACTGAGGCTTGTTTGCCTGCCACCACTGGCGCCAGTAGTTGACGATCCGGGCCTCCTCATCCTTGTCTTTGAAGAAGCCCATATGCAGGAAACGTGGGTCAACGCCAATATACGGGTCCTTTCGCCGGGCCGGGTTGAGAACCTCGTCGAGAGCCTCCTGTTTCTTCGGTCCATCACCAACGGCCCGAACCCTCATCACGTGTTCCGTGAGGCCAGACACCGCTTCCATCGTTACCTCGGAGTCCAGGGAATCCAGCATTCCCGCCAAGAATGGAACCGCTTCCCGAGTGTGAATATTGCGGAGCGCGTGGGCAGCGGCGCGAGTCAAGTACTGATCCCGCCGGGGGGAAGCCGAAACCAGCCGACCGAGGGCGAGGACTCCTGCGGAATCCGTGCTCACGTATTCCACTACCGCCGCAGGGAAGTTCCCTTCCTTGTCGTCATCGGGCCTCGAGAGAGCCAGTTCTGCCAATTCGACAAGCGCCTTGGCGTCTCCGCGCCTTACCCTCCAAGCGACTCCCTCCGCCCTGAGGCACGGTTCCGAGGACTCCGACATCTCACGCATGATCCCCGCAACCAACGGTGAATCCGAGGTCCCGGCGAGATCGAACATATTTGTTCCGGCCGCAGGTCCGGAAGACCTAGATGCCGAAAGGGCAATCTCAATGAAGCACTTCTCGAAGACAGAAGCCCCCTCGACCTGGACAGGGGGGCCCTGATCACACCCCTCCAGGGTGACCATGAGTTGACTGAGGAACGTCGCGTTGCGCGATCCCAAGACGGTCCATCCATCCGGGCTGCGCGTGAGTGGAACCAGCGCGCACTTGCCCACGATGCCGCGACCGGGGTCGGCGCCCCGATTCGAACGGACCACCGCCGAGACGTCCACGACGTTGCCAGCCGGCACGTCTCCGTGTACGCCACGCAACACAGCGAGCTTGAAGGCCGCGCCAGCGGGTCTTGCGGCAACTTCCAAAACGCGTCCAACAACGACGGCGTCCACCCGTGCCGCCACGTATTCAAGGTTGATTTGCGCCATTGACGGCGCTAGGGAAAGCAAGGCAATGACTCCCGTTCTCATAGCGCCTCTCAGTAATGATTCCCATGGTCCAGATAGTGGAGTTGGACGTTGTGTTGCACCAGGACTCCCGCGCCGTTCGTCTGTGAGCCGGCAAAGAAGTACTGGTTGGCCTGGCTCACCGTGTGTTGGGGCGCCTCCGAATTCCCGTTCGCACCTGTGTTCATCGGCTGCGGGTACTTGCCGGGCAGGCGTAACTCGAACATGATGTCGACGAACTGGCCCGTGCCATCGAAGTCGGCCCCCGTCCAGACTCCCCATTCCCAATCGAACGGCTCCCAAAGGGAAGTCTGCTCCGGGAAAGGAAACCACGCGTCCTGGAACGTCTCGTTGACCGCCACCCAGTTCATCCCTCCTCCGCACATGTCGCGGACTTTGAGCTTTTTGTTGGTTTGCCACCCGTCGATGCCACCGATGGGTGTCGTACTGATTTGGTGAAGGTTGTAGGGTGAATCGTTGAAAATCCAAAACGTGTCAGTTTCCAGGCCGCCGTAGCTGGCGCGCAACTGAACGTTGTATTGTTGACAGCCACCGCTTCGCCGGGTGACCGTATACGTCGGGCTGGCGCAGTCCGAACAACTGAGCGTCCCGAATTCGGATCCAGACGCGAAGTACCAATGGGGAGTCGAATAAGCCCCCATCGGGTCCGATCGGAATGTAGCGGAACTGGTATAGGTCCCACTCGTGGCGCTGCCGCCCAAAAACCAGGGCTGAGGACCGTCGCGATAGATCGTAGGGCGTGAGATCAGCAGGCTCGTGTCGGTATCCCCAAAGTAGTAGGTGCCGTAGAAGAGATGATACGCCTTGTGTCGCGCGGTTCTCCGGTAAGACCCAACGCCTTGTTGGGACAGCGTGAAGATCCGCCACGACTGGGCGACTTGTGGCCAATACGCCATCGACTGTACAACAGTGTGCGGCCCATCGATCAAAGCGCCATTTCGATACCCCTTGACGTCATCGAGGATGCCCGTCCAGTCAAGCCAGTCACCCCCGCTAATCCATGTGGCCGAGTACAACCGCACTTTGTTATCCTCAAGCCGCCACACCTGGGAAAGCCCCCAGCTCCAACTGCCACCCGGAAGAGGGTAATCGATGGCATAGAGAGCAGACGGCGCGGCAAACATCAGACACAGAAGCGCCATCCCTCCCCCCAGATTCAGTAGTCTGCCAGTGGAGCACCAGAGCGCGCGCCCTAGCGCGCGCGCGGCCGAATACACGGAAGGTGTCATCATTGCCTTTCCTCTGCGGCAGGACTCCTGACAAAACCGGAACGGAGTTTTGTCTGGATGTAGGTCCACACCGAATTCCATCCTTTTGAAGAAAGCTTCCGCTGTATTTGTAAAAGTGCATCTTCAAGCAACACCCGCCGGCATTCTTCGAACCCGCGCATCTTGCCGCTGTCGGGCAACCGGCCGGCCTTTCGCTCACCGTCCACATAGGCGACCGCCTCGCGTGCCAGTTCCCGCAGTTGGAGATCCAGCCCCGCGGCAACCTCAGTGAGGGCCTTAAAGTCCGATTCGCTAATCCCAAACAGCGACATTCCAACAGTACCGCGGTCCCTGCCACCGACGGGATTGGTTTGGCCTTTTTCTTTCAAATCGTCAGGTAGAGAATGGACCATGGTGAAGAACCCGAAGATGAGTTCTCGGTCGACCGGGTCAATCAAGGAGACCCGATTCTGCGACGGCATACTCGCACTCACGAGCGTCGCTAAGGCTAACACCAGCGTGCGTCCTCGCCCAAGGTGGATTGGCGGTCGTTTCAAGGTCACTGGGCCTCCTCGCCGGGAGCGACGTCAGCACATGCGCGGCACCAGGCTGACTAGTTACACGATGAGCCTACCTTCCCTCTCTGCGCTTGTCAATACATAAGTGTTAGCCAATCTGGCCGATCTTCACTTGCCCATCCGGCAGCTGGATACTCAATGTGGGGGTTGGTTGCCTGACGAGTCTTGGTCATTGTGTTTTCGATAGTCCGCCGGTGAGATCCCAAACTTCGCGCGAAAAGCCCTGGTGAAGCTGGTGACATGCTTGTATCCCGCCCTGTGCGCGATCGACTTGATTGCTTCGCCGGAGTGAAGGAGCAGCGCCGCTGCTCGGAAAAGGCGGAGCGAGCGGAACTCGGCGGTTATCGAAAGACCGGCCTCGGACCGTGCAAGATGGCGGAGGCGCGAGGCACTTAGATGAACGTGGCGCGCTGCTTCGTCAACCGAGATGCTTGGGAATTCGTCAGCGAGTGACAACGCCTCCAGCACCCGGCGATCTCGCGTTTGGCAGGAACCAGTCGTCTTTCCCATACAAAGGCACTCCTGGTCAACGCTGGCGTTACTCGCAGCTACATTTTATGAATAGCACAAGCGGAGATTTTGTGGCTGAGCATACCCACTTACCTCCCGACAACGGTCTCCGCTCTGGCCGCCGGCATACCCGTGCTCCCCGAGTCGCCAGCCGCCCTGCCGACGGGCCGAGTACGGCTGCGCCCTTCGAGTGAGGCGCTGTCTTCTGGCGCGGTCAGTGGCTGGGGGCACCGTCAGGGAATTGCGTTTGCCGGGCATGTTGAATCGACCCGGCCGGACGTGTTGAAATAGGAGTTACCCCTTCCCTGGAGGACGAACGGATTGAGTCAAGCGATCCTCGCCCTGGAAGACGGCAGCGTCTTCGAGGGCAGCGCATTTGGTGCGCCCTGTCTGCGCACGGGGGAGGTGGTTTTCAACACGTCGATCACCGGCTACCAGGAGATCTTCACCGATCCTTCCTACGCCGGCCAGATCGTCATCCTCACCTATCCACAGATCGGGAACTATGGCACGACGCCGGAGGACGACGAATCCGTGCGGCCCTTCATCGAGGGGCTGGTGGTGCGCGAGTTCTCTTCCATCGTCAGCAACTGGCGATCGAAGGAACACGCGAACGAATTTCTCGGCAAGTACAGCATCCCGGTCATTTCGGATGTCGACACGCGCCGCCTGGTGCGCCACCTGCGTACGCGCGGCGTGATGCGCGGCGTGCTCTCCTGCGGCGGCGGCGACCCGAAGGACCTGGTCGAACAGGCCCGCCGCAGCCCTTCCATGGCCGGCCTGGATCTGGCCACGCGCGTCTCGGTCAAGGAGCCCTATACCTGGACCGCCGGGGTGGAGGGCTGTTCGCCTTCGGAGCTGATCGGCGATGCGGCAACCCCCGCGTTCCATGTGGTCGCGTTCGACTACGGGATCAAGCGCAACATCCTGAGGCGGCTGGTGCATGTTGGCTGCCGGGTGACGGTGGTCCCGGCGACGACGAAGGCCGAGGACGTGCTATCGCTGAAACCCGACGGCGTGTTTCTCTCCAACGGGCCGGGCGATCCCGAGCCGCTCGAGTTCCAGGCGGCGCAGGTTCGCGGGTTGCTCGGGCGCACGCCGGTTTTCGGCATCTGCCTGGGCCACCAGATTCTGGGGCTGGCCAGCGGAGGCAAGACCTACAAGCTGAAGTTCGGCCACCGCGGTGGGAATCACCCGGTGTTGAACAAGGTCACGAACAAGGTGGAGATCACCAGTCACAACCACGGGTTCGCGGTCGATCCGGATTCGCTGCCCGCCTCCAGCGTGGATCTCACGCACGTCAACCTGAACGACCAGACGCTGGAGGGCTTCCGGCGGCGCGACGTTCCGGCCTTCTGCGTCCAGTACCACCCGGAGGCCGCACCCGGCCCCCACGATTCGCAGTACCTGTTCGAGGACTTCGTCAAGTTGATGGGCGAATTCAGGGAGGGAAGGTAACCGCCGATGCCCAGACGAAACGACCTTCACCGCATCCTGATCGTGGGCTCCGGCCCCATCATCATCGGCCAGGCCTGCGAGTTCGACTACTCGGGCACACAAGCCTGCAAGGCGCTGCGCAGCGATGGCTACGAGGTGGTGCTGGTCAACTCCAACCCGGCCACCATCATGACGGACCCGGAGCTGGCCAACCGCACTTACGTCGAGCCGCTCACGGTGGAATACGTCGAGCAGGTGATCAAGAAGGAACGCCCGGACGCGCTGCTGTCCACCGTCGGCGGCCAGACCGGGCTGAACCTCTCGGTGGAACTGGCCGAAGCCGGGGTGCTCGACAAGTACGGGGTCGAGTTGATCGGCGCCAAGCTGGACGCCATCAAGAAGGCCGAAGACCGGCTGCTGTTCAAGGACGCCATGCGGAAGATCGGGCTGGAAGTGCCCGATTCCAAGCTGGTGAACAACCTGGAAGACGGACTCGCCTTCACGGCGAAGATCGGCTACCCGGCGATCTTGCGGCCCAGCTTCACGCTGGGGGGCACGGGCAGCGGCATCGCCTACAACCAGGAGGAACTGGTCGAAATTCTGTCGCGCGGGCTGGCACTGTCACCCGTTCACGAGGTCCTGATCGAAGAGAGCGTGCTCGGCTGGAAGGAATTCGAGCTGGAAGTGATGCGCGACCTGGCCGACAACGCGATCATCGTGTGTTCGATCTAGAACTT
>CAZVIK010000023.1:0-3064 GCA_964627045.1 uncultured Solibacteraceae bacterium
CCCCCCCCCCCCCCCCCCCCCACCACCCTTTCCCTACACGACGCTCTTCCGATCTGGAGAAGCGCGACATGAAACTACTATGGACCGCGGTAATGGCCGGGGCGTTGGAGTGTTGCCTCCTGCCTCGCCCCTCATTTTCGCAGCAGCACACCGGGGAGGCGTCCAGTACGGCCATCGTCGCCGTGGCGGGCGGCAAACCGATCACACTCACCAAGTCCTCCCGCGAAGCCGTGGAGAACTACTTCTATGCCAGGAACCGCCGTGCGCCCGATGCTGTGGCCGACCGCGAGGGGTTGGTGCAGGCCGAACTGGCGTGGCAGTGTGCGCAACTGAACCAAAAGGTGTCCACCATCGCGGAGGACTTGGCGAAAGCGCGGTTTGCGGTCACCGTTTCCGAAGAGGAGATGCGGAGCGTAGCACAGGCCAGGCTCGGCCAAGTAGACCCGGAAGCTGAAGCGGGCAGGATGCGCGCGGCCAACGCGCCCATCGCGGCGGCGCTGGAGGAGGTCTACGACCGAGGCACGAATCCCGAGGAAGTCTACCAGTCCACCGTGCGGCAGCTCGGCCTCACGGAGGAGGCCTGGCGAATTCACGTTTACCTGGGCCGCGAACCCGCCTATCGGGCACGCCTTCGGCAGGCGGCCTCAGTGACAGGAACCGCGCTTGCCGCGAGCATCCGGGACACCCGTGCCGCGGTGGAGAACCGGAAGCTCCATGCTGCGGTGGACCGGGAAATCGGCCTGAAAAACCCCGCATTCCTGGCGGATCTCAGACTCCTCGAAGAGGGGGGCGCGCCATTCGCTGGGCCGGCCGTGGGCGACGCCTATGCCCGCGTAGGGCGGGCGAGAGCCGCGTGGTGGGCCGGCTTCTACGCCTCACTGAAGGTGAAGATCCTGGAAGCCGGCTTGAAGTCGTCGTGCACGATACAGCCGCCGCGTTGGCAGTAAGAAGCGTCGCGGTCCCTGTCTGGGGTGCGTAACAACGTCGCTGAGAATTGCGCTGCACGTCATCTTACCCAACGGCAACGCGGGCCGGAGCGGCGTTATCTTCACCGCAACGCTCGCGGGCTCGTGAATCAATCAACGGAGAAACAACTCACGCGCGCGGCGCGGCGGAAGAACGCTTGTGCGCGGGCGACGTCGCGCAGGATCTGTGACTTCAGGCTTTCGGCCGATGGGAACGCGCGCTCCTCGCGCACGCGCCGCAGGAAATCGACGCGGATCCGGCGCGGCGTCTCCCCGTTGAGAGGCGCGAGCAGGTAGGTCTCGATGGTGAGGCTCTCGCCCTGGAACGTCGGCCGGAAGCCGATGTTGGTGACCGAGGGCCAGCGGCGCCCGTCGTCCAGATCCAGGACGCCGGTGATGTAGACGCCGCGCGCGGGCAGCACCTCGGCGCCGGTTTTCAGATTCAGCGTTGGCACCGTCTGCTTGGAACCGATCCCGAAGCCGGATACGACCTCGCCCGAAAGCCCGTAGGGGCGCGCCAGCAGGCGGGCGGCTCGCGACACGTGGCCCGCCTCGATCCACCTTCGCACGGCGCTGCTGCTGATGGGCCAGCCGCGCAGTCGCACCGAAGGGACCACGGTGGCATCAAAGCCGAAGCGGCGGCCAAGCGCCGCGAGCACCGCCGGATCGCCGCTCTGCCGGTAGCCGAAACGGAAGTTCCCGCCCACCAGCACGGCGCGCGCGCCCAGGCGGGCGGCCACCAGACGCCCGAGGAATTCTTCGGGCGTGAGGTGCGAGAAGGCCTCGGTGAACGGCAGGATCAACACCTGTTCGATGCCCTCGGCGGCCATCCACGCCACCCGCTCCTCCGGAGTGGAGAGCAGGTGCGGCGCGCGCTCGGGAGCCACCACGCGAGCCGGGTGCGGATGGAAGGTCATGGCCGAGGCGCGCCAGCCGCGCTCCCGCGCCAGCGCGACCACCTGGCGGAAGATCTGCCGGTGGCCCAGGTGCACGCCGTCGAAGTTGCCGATGGATAGCGCGCAAGGGCCGAACCCGGCGGGGATCTCTTCGAGGCTGCGGAACACGCGCGGCGCGGCGGGCATCTAGCGGGCCCCCTCCACATCGATTTCGAGCGTGTCGTAGGCCAGGCGGATGTGCGGCGGCAGCGTGCGTTCGGTGGCCTCGTGGCCAAGGTCGTGGCACATGTGCGTGAAGAAGGTGCGCCGGGGCGCGAGTTCCGCCACCAGTTCCAAGGCGCGTTCGAGCGTGGTGTGCGTGGGGTGCGGGCGGTGGCGCAAGGCGTCCAAAAACAGCACGTCCAGGCCGCGCAACTTTTCCATCGACTCCGGCGGGATGTCGCTGTGGTCGGTGAGATACGCCGCCGCGCCGAAACGGTAGCCGTAGATCTGCATACTGCCGTGCCAAAGCGGGATCGGCGTCACCCTGAGGCCGAACAGGTCGAAGGGATCGCCGTCTACGGACCGGATTTCGAGCTTCGGCGTGGAGGACTCTTTCTCCTCGCCGTCGAAGGCGTAGCAGAAACAGCGTCGGATGGCGGCTTCGGTTTCGGCCGAGGCGTAGACCGGAATCGTCACCTTGCGGATCATGTTGATGGGGCGCACGTCGTCCAGTCCCAACAGGTGGTCGGCGTGGCCGTGCGTGAACAGGATGGCGTCCAGCGTTTCGATGCCCGCGCGCAGGGCCTGGGAGCGGAAATCCGGCGTGGTGTCGACGATGACGTTGCGCCCGGCGTATTGCAGCAGGATGGACGGGCGCATGCGCCGGTCGCGTGGATCGCGTGAGCGGCACACCGCGCAGCGGCAGCCGACCATGGGAATCCCCACGCTGGTGCCGGACCCAAGCACCACGATGCGCAGGGCCGCCCGGACGGGCGATGTGATGGCGTCTCCCATGGAAGATTCCATTTTAGCGTGCGGCTTCCGTGCGCCACCCCGGCCGGCGCGGGCCGCTTACGCCCTGTGACAGAATGGCCTCATGCCGCCGGGCGATCAGGACGACCGAGAGCGCTACTCCGAGGTGGTGCGCCAACAGGCGGCCTATCTTTCGCGGCAGGGCTGGTATCACAGCATCGAACTCCCCGGCGGGACGGTGATTCCGGG
>CAZVIK010000023.1:3074-17417 GCA_964627045.1 uncultured Solibacteraceae bacterium
GGTCTGATTCCGGTGGAGTCGCTGCGGCGGCGGCTGGCGGCGGTTCCGATTCCCGCGCGGCTGGACGGCAAGCGCGTCCTGGACGTGGGCGCCTGGACCGGCTGGTGCAGCTTCGAAATGGAGCGCCGCGGCGCCGAGGTGCTGGCCGTCGATTACAAGCCGATCGACGAGTTCTTCACCGCGCGCGGGTTGCTCGGCTCAAACGTGGATTTCAAGGCGCTGGATGTGGCCGAGTTATCACCCGATACGGTGGGGCGGTTCGACTATGTGTTGTTCCTGGGCGTGCTCTACCACCTGCGTGACCCGCTGGTGGCCCTCGAAAAGATCTGCGCCATCACCCGCGAGACGGCGTTCGTGGAGTCGTATGTGATCGCCGACCCCGCGCCGGTGGCCGCTGGCGCGCCGCCGCGCTGCTTCGTCGAGTTTTTCGAAACCGATCAACTGGGCGGGCAGATCGACAACTGGTTCGCGCCGACGGTGGCGTGCCTGCTGGCGATGTGCCGCTCGGCGGGATTCGCGCGCGTGGAACTGGCATACGTGGAGGACGGGCGCGCCGGGGTGGTGTGCCACCGGCACTGGGCCGGCGAGGAGCCGGCGGCGGGCGTGCCCGCGCCGTGGATCAATTCCGCCGTGAACAACCGCACCAGCGACATCTACTTCCACCCGAACAAAGACGAGTACATCTGCCTGTACTTCCAGTCCCCGCAGGAGGGTCTCACGAAGGAATGCCTGCGCGTGGAGGTGGACGGTTACGGCGCGCCGTCATTGGTGGTGGCCAGCCTGGGACGCCAGGGCTGGCAAGCCAACCTGCGCGTGCCTCCGGGCCTCGCCATGGGTCCGCACGAAGTGAGACTGCGCACGGCAGGGAGCCCGCTCAGTAACGCCTTCGAGATCGTGATGGCGCCGGCGTCGCAGGACGCCGCCGCCGTGCCGGAGCCGGTGTTTCAGGGCTTGGACGAGCCCACCGGGCCGCCGCCCGAACTCTACGAGGCCGAGAGCAGCGTCACGCAGAGCAACGTGTTCGGCGGGTACCGCGACGAACGGCTGTGCTGCCGCTTTCGTTCGCCGGAGACCGGGCTCACGCGCGCCGATGTGCTGGTAGAGGTGGACGGCGCGCCTCTCGCGGTGCGCTTTCTGACCGACCTTGGAAGCGGCGCGTGGCAAGCGAGTTCCGAGTTGCCGCGCAGCCTGGCACGGGGCGGCCACGGCGTGCGCGTGCGCACGGCACACAGCGGGTTCAGTGAGGCGAGGGAGATTCGGGTCGAACTCGAGGATCGGCCCGGGAGGCCGCCTGGCGATGCGAGCGTCTGATTGACGGCGCGCCCGTCGTGCTATCCTCGTCTCCAAGAGGGGAGCATCACAACATGAGATCTTTGCGAAATGTGGGACTGTGTCTGGCCGTCTCGGGGTTGCTGGGACTGTGCGCCCAGACACCCGCGCCGACGACGCATCTGAAGGTCGGGGACGTGGCGCCGGAGTTTTCCCTGCCCGCCACCTCCGGCGGCAACATCAGCTTGTCGGAATTCAAGGGCAAGAAGACCGTTGTCCTCGCCTTCTTTCCGGCCGCCTTCACGGGTGGCTGCACTAAGGAAATGACCGCGTACCAGGCCGGCATCTCCAACTTCGACACGGTGGACGCACAGGTTTTGGGCGTCAGCACGGACAACCGCGGCTCGCTGCAATACTGGGCCAAAGAGGTTCTGAAGACGTCGTTCCCGTTGCTGAGCGACTTCCACCGGAAGGTTTCGGCGGCCTATGGCGTGCTCAATACCGAGTCCGGAACGGCGGCGCGAACCACGTTCGTGATCGGTCGCGACGGGCGCATCGAGCACATCGAAACCGGCGCCGACGCCATCGATCCGAGCGGTGCGGCGAACGCTTGCGCCAGGATCCAGAAAAAGTAATCGCCGGGCGTTCCTAAGTACCCTATCTATCAAGGCGTTGTGGTAGAATAGGGCTTACGAAAACGGGCCGCGCATTCAGGCGAACAACAGGCGAATAGCGCGGCCGGTTCTCAAGGAGCGACCTTGGCCGATCAGCAACGCCCCGACCCGCCGCAGACGCCGCCGTCCGGCAACGTGCCTTCGCAGTTGCCTCTGGCCGGAGACACCAACAAAAACCTGATCCCCGTCAACATCGAAGACGAGATGCGGCGGTCGTATCTCGACTACGCGATGAGCGTCATCATCGGCCGCGCGCTGCCGGACATTCGCGACGGCCTCAAGCCCGTGCATCGCCGCATCCTGTTCGGCCTGCACGAGATGGGGCTGACGCACAGCAAGCCCACCCGCAAGTGCGCCAAGATCGTCGGCGAGGTCCTCGGCAAGTATCACCCGCACGGCGACACGGCGGTGTATGACGCGCTGGTCCGCATGGCGCAGCCCTTTTCGATGCGCTACCCGCTCATCGAGGGCCAGGGGAACTTTGGCTCGGTCGACGGCGATCCGCCGGCGGCGATGCGGTACACCGAGGCGCGGCTGGCGCAGATCGCCGCCACGCTGCTGGCGGACATCGACAAAGAAACGGTCGACTTCCGGCCGAACTACGACGAGAGCGAGGAAGAGCCCGAGGTTCTTCCCACCGTCATTCCGAACCTGCTGGTGAACGGCTCTTCGGGCATCGCGGTGGGCATGGCGACCAACATCCCGCCGCACAACCTGCGCGAGGTGGTGGAGGCGGCGATCGCCCTGGTGCAGAACCCGTCCACGCCGCTGGCGCGCATTCTGGAGATGGTGCCCGGGCCGGATTTTCCCACCGGCGGCTACATCCTGGGACGGCAGGGAATCCTGGACGCCTACACGCGCGGGCGCGGGCAACTGAAGCTGCGCGCCAAGGCCGCCATCGAGCACATGGGCAAAGACCGCGACTGCATCGTGGTCACCGAAATTCCTTATCAGGTCAATAAGGCGCGGCTGATCGAACACGCGGCCTCCCTGGTCAACGACAAGAAGATCACCGGCGTCGGCGAGATTCGCGACGAAAGCGACCGCGACGGCATGCGCATCGTGTTCGAGCTGAAGCGCGGCGAGCAGCCCGAGGTGGTGCTGAACAACCTCTACAAGCACACGCAGCTACAGACGGGCTTCGGCATCATCATGCTGTCGATCGTCAACGGACAGCCGCGCGAATTCGGCCTGGTGGACATTCTGAAACGGTTCATCGACCACCGGCTCGACGTGGTGCGCCGCCGCACCGAGCACCTGCTGCGCAAGGCCCGCGAGCGCGAGCACATTCTGCTCGGCTTCAAGAAGGCCCTGGAGAACCTGGACGCGGTCATCAAGCTGATCCGCGCTTCCAAGACGCCGCGCGAGGCGCGCGACGGCCTGATGGAACGCTTCGATCTCAGCGAACGCCAGTCGCAGGCGATCATCGAACTTCAGCTTCAGCGGCTCACCAACATGGAGCAGTTGAAGATCCTCGAAGAGTTGGGTGAGATCCAGCGGCGTATCGCCGAGTATCTCGAGATTCTGGGCTCCGACAAGGTTCTGCGCGGCGTGGTGGTGAAGGAACTGCGCGAGGTGCAGAAAGAGTTCGGCGACGAACGCCGGACCGAGATTATCGAGGACACCGGCGAGATCAACATCGAGGACCTGGTGCAGATGGAGGACGTTGCGGTCACCGTGACTCGCGGCGGCTACCTAAAGCGCACGGCGGTGGACACCTACCGGCGGCAATCGCGCGGCGGCAAGGGCCGGATCGGCATGGGCACGCGTGCCGAGGACGTGGTGGACCACCTCATCATCGCCTCCACGCACAGCTACCTGCTGATCTTCACCAACCGGGGGCGCGTCTACTGGCTGAAGGTTTACGAGATCCCCGACGCCGCCACCTCCGGCAAGGGCAAGAACATCTCCGGCCTGATCCACCTTCAGCCCGACGAGACCGTCAAGCAGTTCCTCTCGGTGAAGGAGTTCACCCCCGGTCGGTACATCGTCATGGTGACGCGCGACGGCGTCATCAAGAAGTGCGAGGTCACCGAGTTCGACAACCCGATGTCGCGCGGCATCATCGCGCTGTCTCTCGATGAAGGCGACGAGTTGATCGCCGCCTGCCTGTCCACGGGCAAGGACTACATGTTCCTGGCGTCTCGCGAAGGCAAGGCGATACGCTTCCCTGAAGACGAAGTCCGAGCCATGGGCCGCCCGGCGCGCGGCGTTCGCGGCATGGACCTTTCCGAGAACGACTACCTGGTGGCCGCCGAGGTCGTCAAGGAGGAGGGCCGCATGCTCTCCATTTCCGAGCACGGCTACGGCAAACGCACGCCGTTGAAGGACTACCGGCTCACGCGGCGGGGCGGCAAGGGCGTCATCAACATGAAGACCACCGCGCGCACGGGCCTGGTGGTGAGCGTGCTGGCGGTCGAGGAAGACTCCGACCTGATGATCATTACCCAGGAGGGGAAGATCATCCGTATCGAGTCGGCCCAAATCCGGCAGGCGGGCCGCTCCACGCAAGGCGTGCGCCTGGTGCGGATGGAAGGCGAGGACCGCGTGGCCGCGGCCTCGGTGATTCCGAACGAAGGCGGCAACGGCGCGGAAAACGGCGCGGAGACTCCGCCACTGCCGGGGCTCCAGTGAGCCGGCGGCGTCCGATATAATTCGAAGTATGGGGACGCTAGTCGCACTGGGGAGCGCTGCCGCCAATTTCGATCCGGTTTCTTTGGGCGAGAAGCAGGAGAGGGTTTTTCGAATTCTGCGCGAACTGGGCAGGGTGATCGTCGCCTATTCGGGCGGCACGGATTCGGCCTACCTGGCCTGGGCCGCGGGACAGGCGCTCGGCGCGAACGCCATCGCGGTCACCGCCGACTCGGCGACAGTGCCGGAATCGCACAAGCGCGACGCCGAGGAGTTTGCGCGGACCTACGGGCTCACGCACGAGTACGTCACCTCCTACGAGTTCGATAATCCGCTGTACTCGGCCAACAATCCGGACCGCTGCTTCCACTGCAAGGACGAGTTGTTCGGGCGGCTGGAGGCCTTCGGCCGAGAGCGCGGCATCGAGCACATCGTCTACGGCGTCAACGTGGACGACCTCGGCGATTACCGTCCGGGTCAGAACGCCGCCGCCAATCACAACGTGAAGGCGCCGCTGATGGAGGCCGGGCTGCGCAAGGCCGAAATCCGCGAGCTATCCCGTCTGGCCGGGCTGCCTACCTGGGACCGTCCCGCCGCCGCCTGCCTGGCGTCGCGAATTCCGTATGGAACGCCGGTTACCGTCGAGCGGGTCAAGACGGTGGAGCGCGGCGAGGAAGCCGTCAAGGCGCTCGGCTTCCGCCAATTCCGCGTGCGCTATCATGGCGAACTGGTTCGCATCGAAGTGGCGCCCGAGGAGATGCCCAAGGCGCTTAGCTTGGAGATGGCCGGAAAGCTGACCGCGCTGTTCAAGGAACTCGGCTTCAAGTACGTGACGCTGGATCTTCAGGGCTACCGCCAGGGTTCGATGAACGAGACGCTCCCGAACCGCAACGCCGGCCGCGCCTGACCGCCGGGACCTTGTGCGCGCCGCCCTCTCTCTCCGCCGCTCCGAGTGGGTGATCGCCGGTTACTTCGTCTACGTCGCGCTGCTCGCACGCCTGCTGCCGGTATCCGCCGAAGTACGTTGGACGACGCTCTGGCTGAACTCGGTCATCGTGGCAGCGTTCTTCTTCGCCGCCTGGGTGGACTCGCTGCGGCGGCGCCCGATGCTGGGCGTACTGCGTGATTGGTACCCGATGTTCCTGCTGGTTCTGGCCTACCGCGAGATGGGCTGGCTGGCCCCCGCCGGGCACACCTATAAACTGGAACGCGGCTGGGTGGTGTGGGACAGGTTCGTGTTGAACGATCTTGGGGTGAAAGGCGCCATCGAGTTTTTCGGTCCGATCCTGCCCGGCCTGCTCGAAATCTCCTACACGCTGGTTTACGCGATGCCCTTCCTCGCCTTGGGGGCGATTTACGCCGGCGGGCGGCGTGATTCGGCCGACCGGTTTCTGTTTCCGTTTTCGGTGGCGGTGCTGTCGGCCTACGCTTTGTTCCCGTTGTTCCCCAGCGAACCGCCGCGCACGGTGTTTCCTGGCGAGGACTTCCCCTCCTATGTGACGGTCTTCCGCCGTTTCAACTGGTCCATGCTCGGCAACTATGGCATCCACACCAGCGTATTCCCGAGCGCACACGTGTCGGGGGCGTTTTCGGCGGCCTTCGCCCTGCGCGTGGTCTTGCCCGGCAACCGTTGGGCGTGGGGCGGAATGCTGGCACTGGCGGTATCGATCGCCACTGCCACCGTGTACGGCCGGTATCACTATCTGGCGGACGCGATGGCTGGGCTGGCGCTGGCTTTCGCGGCGATGGCCGTGGCTTCCGTGGCCGATCGGCTCAGGTCTTAGCCGGCGCTTTGGATTCGGCGGCGGCCGGCTTGGGCGTTTCCGTCTTTGATTCGGCGGCGGCCGGCTTGTCGGCGGACTTCTCCGAAGACGCCTTGTGTTTGTCGGGGTGCTTGGCGTAATCCGTGATGTACCAGCCGCTCCCCTTGAACTGGAACGCGGGCGGGGAGATGAGGCGCTCCACCTCGCCGCCGCACCGGTCGTGCGTGGTCAAAGGCTCGTCCGACAACCGTTGAAGAACTTCGAAAACACTACCGCACTGCTTGCAGCGATACTCGTATAAAGGCATCTGGCTCGTCTACCTGGGCACACCGAGAGGCCCCGGCTGCGCGTCCTTCGGTGTGGGATGCGCCGGGCCGGCCGCCGCCTGCTCGACCGGAGTCGCGCCGGGCCCCTTGGCAAGAACTTCGATGGCCCTCCTGAGAAGGCCGTCTTCCTCCGGCCGCACCATGGGTTTGGGCGCGAGCGGCTGGGAGATCGTTTCCTCTTCGTCGTCTTGCCCCTCGGCCGCCTCTTCGACGTAGGGTACCGAGGGGACCACGCCGTTGTCCTGGATCGACTTCCCTTGCGGAGAGTAGTACTTCGCGACCGAGAGAATCAGTGCGCCGCCGTCTTCCAGCGTGATGGTGCGGCGCACGCCCGCATCGCCGAAGGTGCGCTCGCCGATGACCTCGGCCCGCTTGTTGTCGAGCAGCGCCATGGCGGCGATCTCGGCGCCGTCGGCCGTGCCCCGGTTGGTGGCGATCACCAGCGGCGCGCGGGTGACGGTCTTCGCCGGATCGGCGCGGAAGTCCTGCCGCGCGAAGCGCTGCCCGGTCACGTGCCCGATGGTTCCCTGATCCAGAAACAGATCGGCCAGCGCGACGCCCTCTTCCGGCGTCCCCATGGCGCACTGCCGCAGATCCAGGATGAGGCCCTTGGCGCCCTGCCGCTCCAGGTCCTTCACCGCCACGGCGACTTCGGCCGCCTTTCCCGCCACCAGCGTTTCGGGGCGGATGTAGCCGACGCCCTCGGCCAGCATACGGCTCATCAGCGGCGGGATGGCGACAGCGGCTCGTGTGAGCGTCGTCCTCTGCGCTTCGGGATCGGGCAGGTGGAGCAGCGAAAGGTCCACCGTCGTCCCAGGCTCTCCGTTTAAAAGCATCTCGGCGTAGGCCAGAGGCATATCGCGTGTGGCGATGCCCTTGATGCTCTCGATCAAATCCCCGGCCGCGATGCCGGCCTGCGCCGCCGGCGAACCCGGAAGCACGCCGACCACGGCGACGTAGCCGAACCGCTTGGCCAGCACCATCCCAACGCCGCCCTTGGCGGAGTCTTTTTCCTTCAGGTACTGCTTGAATTGATCCGCATTCAAGTAACTGGCGAACGGATCGACGGCTTCCAGAAGCCCGTTCACGGCTCCGAGCGACACGCTCTTCAGGTCGGGTTCTTCGACATACTCGCTCTTGATGCGCGACATGACTTCCGCGAACACCGTCATCTGGCGATACGCGCCGTCGCTGGTGGAGGCGCTCCGTCCAAGGTGCGCGCCCGCCAGCAGCAGAATCAAGAGGCAGGTCGACGTCGCTAGAATCCATGCTCTGTGGCGAGAGTTCATATGGCGCGAGTCATGGCGCGGCGCAAACCGCGCGCCGCCGCAAGGCCCTCATGTTTCTCAGTATAGCAGGCTTAAGCTGGTGCACCCGTTGGACTTGATCCGCGCGCGATCGTAGGCGGCGGCTCCCGGCGCGCTGGCTCGGACGCTTGTACGGAGAACCGGCGTAGAATTGGCACATGCGCGCCAGAGCCGGACGCCTGTTCGCCGCCACGTTGATGAGCGTGGCGTGGCCGGCGTTGATCGCGCTGGCGGCAGCCGCACTCCCGGTCGGCTCCGCTTCCGGCCGCGCCCGCCCGGCGGCCGGGCAATTGCTGGTGGCCAGCCGCAGCATCGTGGGTTCCGGCTTCGCCGAATCCGTCGTCCTGCTGACGCGATACGGAGAGGACGGCGCCGTGGGCCTCATCATTAACCGCGTCACCGGCATGGCGGTATCGCGCGTGTTGGAAGGATTTGAGGCGGCGAAAGATCGAAGCGAGCCTGTCTGGATCGGCGGGCCGGTGGGGCGGACGGGGGCTATGGCTCTCTGGCGTACGGAACGAAAGGCGGGACCCGGTGCGGAGGTGGTCGGGGGAGTGCGTCTCATCGTCGCACGCGGCGCCCTGGAGAAGGCACTGGCGGCGCGTGGCAAGGACGAGGAACTGCGCGTGTACCTGGGCTACGCCGGGTGGGCCGCCGGACAACTCGAACGGGAACTGGCCGCGGGCCAATGGCACCTGACGCCGGCCACGGCGGAACTGGTGTTCGAAGCGCATCCCGAAACGCTTTGGCCGCGCCTAATCCAGCGGTTCGAAGGTTTGCGCGCCGGACTGCGGCTCCCGGCAAACGGCGGTGGTACATTGAGGGAAGCGGAGGAATGGCCGAGCGGTTTAAGGCGGCGGTCTTGAAAACCGCAGTACTCGAAAGGGTACCGGGGGTTCGAATCCCTCTTCCTCCGCCATGTCTTTCCCCGCCGCCGCCGGGCTTTGTCTGTAGTATCCTCGGCTGGGAGGTTGTCACCAATGCCGGATCCGATTGTGGCGGCGCGCTTCCCCAAACGCGTGGCCGTGGAAGCGGGAAAAACCTACTACTGGTGCGCCTGCGGGAAATCGCAGAACCAGCCGTTCTGCGACGGTTCGCACAAGGGCAGCGAGTTCGCTCCCCTGGCCTGGCAGGCCACCGAATCCAAGGAGGTCGCCTTCTGCCAGTGCAAGCGCACCGGGAAGGCTCCCCTCTGCGACGGGACGCACCGCACGCTTCCGTAAGCCCCGGCGGCCTGTTTCCGGCCTGCCCACGCGCGTTCGCGCCGCCGGATTCCTGCGACAATTGATACATGCTCGATCAACTGCGGGAGGAAGTCCTGCGAGCCAACCTCGAACTGGTCCGGCAGGGGTTGGTCCTTTATACGTTCGGGAATGCCAGCGGAATCTCCCGCGAGGAAGGATTGGTGGTCATCAAGCCGAGCGGGGTTCCCTACGACAAGATGGCTCCCTCCGACCTGGTGGTCACTAACCTCGACGGGCACGTCGTCGAGGGCCGCCTGTCGCCTTCCTCGGACCTGCCGACGCATCTGGCTCTGTACCGAGCGTTTCCGAACGTGGGCGGCGTGGTCCACACGCATTCGGCCTACGCCACGGCCTGGGCGCAGGCTCGCCACGAGATCCCCTGCCTGGGCACAACGCACGCCGACTATTTCCGCGGCGCGGTACCGGTGACCGCGGAGCTCTCCAGCGAGCAGATTCAGGCGAACTACGAGTGGAATACCGGGCAGGCGGTGGCCGAGCGCTTCGCCGGATGCGACCCGCTGGAGATCCCCGCCGTCCTGGTGGCCGGGCACGGGCCGTTTGCCTGGGGCCGGACGGCGGTGGAGGCGGCTCACAACGCCGTCATTCTGGAGGAGGTGGCGCGGTTGGCCTTCTTCAGTCTGTCGATCAGCGCGCAGACTCCCGGTCTTGGCAGCGCGCATCGCGACAAGCACTTTTTCCGGAAGCACGGCGCCAAGGCGACCTACGGCCAGAAGTAAACGATAGCGTTTACCGTCATGTTCACGGGAGCGCCATCGATTACTAACGGCAACAACCGTAAGCATAACGGTTAGGAGGGCGTATGAAGTACCGGAATTGGGCCGCCGTGACGGCGTTCTGCGCGGCGGCGGCTTGGGCGGCCGGACCGGGCGGCTTCACGATCGAGCAGGCGGCCTCGGCGCCCTTCGCCTCTTCGCTCACTGCGGCGCCCGGTGGCGCGCGCATCGCCTGGGTGTCCAACCAATCGGGCCTTCGCAACCTCTTCGCCGCTGAGGCTCCCGAGTATAAGGCCCGGCAGGTCACGCGATACAGCCAGGACGACGGCATGGAGCTTTCCGGTATCGCCTGGACCCCCAACGGCGGTTCCCTGGTTTATGTGCGCGGCAGCTCCCCGCGGGAAGGCAGCTATCCCAACCCAGACAGCCGGGCGAGCGGCGTCGAACAGGCCGTCTGGACGGTTCCCGCCGTCGGAGGCGAACCGCGCCGTATCGATGAAGGATCTTCCCCGGCCGTCTCCCCCCGGGGCGACTCCGTCGTCTACGTGAAGCGCGGCCAGATTTGGTCGGCCCGCCTCGACAGCGAACCGAATCCCGTCCAACTAATCAAAGCCCGCGGCGAGTGCGGCTCGCTTCGCTGGTCGCCGGACGGCGCGGCGCTGGCGTTTGTGAACTCCCGTAGCGACCACAGCTTTATCGGCGTGTTCGACATCGCTTCGGCCACGCTACGCTACCTGGACCCCAGCGTCGACCGTGACACCGATCCCGCCTGGTCGCCCGACGGCAAGCGCGTCGCGTTCCTCCGCACGCCAACGGTCCGCGAATTGCTGGTGTTCGGCCCGAAACGCGAGGCCGAGCCCTGGAGCCTGCGCGCCGCCGACGCCGCCACCGGCCAGGGACGCGAAGTCTGGCGCGCCCCGCGCGGGCGAGGAAGCGTGTTTCGCCCCATCACGGCGGATAACCAGATTCAATGGGCCGCCGGCGGAAGGCTCGTGTTCCCGTGGGAGGGGGACGGGTGGACGCACCTCTACTCGGTCGCCGCCGCCGGGGGCAACCCCACGGCGCTGACGCCGGGCGCGTTCGAGGTCGAATATGCGGTGCTCACGCCGGACGGAGCGCACGCCGTGTATGCCTCCAATCAGGATGACCCCGAACGGCGTCACCTCTGGCGCGTTGCCGTGGCGGGCGGCCCGGCCGAGCGGCTCACTTCGGGCGAGGGCATCGAATGGGCGCCCGTGGTCACCGGCGACGGCTCGGCGGTGGCCTTCCTCGGGGCCACGGCGCGCAACCCCGGCCGTCCGTTCGTCCTCTCAGCAGGGATACGAAAGGACGTGGCACCCGAGTCGCTCCCCCGCGACTTCCCGGCGGCGCGGATGGTCGCGCCGCAGCCGGTCGTGTTCCGCGCGGCCGACGGCGTGGAGATCCGCGGGCAGCTCTTCACCACTGCGGCCGGCACCGGTGAGCGCCGCCCGGCGTTGGTCTTCGTCCATGGAGGCCCGCGGCGGCAGATGCTGCTCGGCTGGCATGGCATGGAGTACTACCACAACACCTACGCCTTCAACCAATACCTGGCCGCGTCCGGCTACGTGGTATTGTCGGTGAACTACCGCAGCGGGATCGGCTTCGGGATGGAGTTCCGCGAATCGCCGGGATACGGCGCCGGTGGGGCGAGCGAGTTCCAGGACGTCCTTGCCGCCGCGCGCTACCTGCAAGGCCGCGCTGACGTCGATCCCAAGCGAATCGGCGCGTGGGGCGGCTCCTACGGCGGGTATCTGACCGCCCTGGCCCTGGCCCGAGCCTCGGACCTGTTCGCCGCCGGAGTGGATATTCACGGCGTCCACGACTGGCGCACAGAGACGCGCCTGTTCCTGCCCTCCGACGATCGCGATCTCCAACTGGCCGCCCAGCGCCTGGCGCTGGAGTCATCGCCCGTCGCGCATGTTAAGACCTGGAAGTCGCCCGTGCTGCTCATCCACGGCGACGACGACCCCAGCGTCTCCTTCGGCCAGACCGTGCAACTCGCGGAAGCGTTGCGCAAGCAGGGAGTGACGTTCGATCAACTGGTCTTTCCCGACGAGGTGCACGACTTCCTGCGGCACGAGCGCTGGCTCGAAGCCTTCCGCGCCGCCGCGACGTTTCTCGACAAGCACCTGAAGAACTGACCGAGGGGTGATAAGGTGACAGTTATGCGCACTTGGAAACTGGCGGTTGCACTGTGTTTGCTCCCCGGACTTCTGGCGGCGGCCAAGGTCCCCATCAGCCACGAGAGCATGTGGCTCATGAAGCGCGTGGGTGCGCCCACCGCGAGCCCGGACGGGAAATGGGCGGTCTTCAGCGTCGTCGAGCCGGCTTACGACGACAAGGACCAGGTTTCCGACCTGTGGATTGTCCCTTCCGACGGCAGCGCCAGACCGCGCCGCCTGACCTCGACCAAGGGCGCGGAAAGCGGGGCCGCCTGGAGCCCCGACAGCCGCCGCATCGCGTTTTCCGCCCGGCGCGAAGGCGATGAGGTCTCTCAGATCTACGTGCTGGACGTCGCCCTCGGCGGCGAAGCCGTTCGCGTCACCTCGCTTTCCACCGGCGCGGGCTCGCCCAAGTGGAGCCCGGATGGGGCGATGCTCCTGTTCACCAGCAGCGTGTACCCAGGGGCTCTGGACGATGAGGCCAACAAGAAGGTCGCCGCCGAGCGCAAGGCCCGCAAGTACAATGCGCGCGCCTATGACGGCTTTCCCATACGTTATTGGGACCACTGGCTGGACGACACCCAGCCGCATCCGTTCGTGCAGGCGGCCGAGCCCGGCGCGCGGCCTAAAGACCTCTTGGCTGGGACCAAGCTCGCCGCCGAGCGCGGCTTCGCCGGCACCGATACCAACTCCGGCCAGGAGATCGTCTCGGTTTGGGCGCCCGACGGCCAGTCGGTCGTCTTCGCGGCCAGCGTGAACCGCCACGCGGCGGCCTACGCCTGGACCGTAACACAGCTTTATCAGGTTGCCGTCTCCGGGGGCGAACCGCGCGCGCTCACCACCGGGCCGGACAGCCACTATCGGCCGGTGTTTGCGCCCGACGGGCAGACGCTCTATTGCCTCACCTCGCCCAACGACGACAAGATCTACCATCTCGACCGGCTGGCTTCCTTCGCCTGGCCCGCCATGTCCGGCCGAAGGATCGTCACGGCGAACCTGGACCGCTCGGTGGGCGATTACGCCGTCGCCCCGGACAGCCGCACCCTGTTCTTCACCGCCGAGGAGCATGGCCACGTCAAGCTGTTCACCGCATCGGCCACGGGTGGCGACGCGCGGCTCGCCCTGGACATGACCCAGGGCGGCTACTCCGGTCTGTCGGTCCCGGCGAAGGCCGCCCAGCCGCTTCTCATTGCCAATTACGGAAGTTCGGTCAGCCCCGCCGAGGTCGTGCGCATCGATTTGGCCGCCAAGGCCCATCGCGCGCTTTCGGAGTTTAACGCCGAGGCCGTGGCCGCCATCGACTGGCAGCCGCCGCAGCATTTCTGGTTCACCAGCACGCGCGGCAAACGCATCCACAGCCTGCTCGTGCTGCCACCGGCCTTCGACGAAAACAAGAAGTACCCGTTGTTGGTGCTGATGCACGGCGGCCCGGCCAGCATGTGGAGCGACAGCCTCACCCTGCGCTGGAACTATCATCTTTTGGCCGCGCCCGGCTACGTGGTCCTGCTGACCAACTACACTGGCTCCACCGGCTTCGGCGAGAAGTTCGCGCAGGAGATTCAGCGCGACCCGTTCCAGGGCCCGGGCCACGAGATCAACGAAGCGGCCGACGAGGCCATCAAGAAGTTCCGCTTCATCGACGGCTCCCGGCAAGCCGCCGCCGGCGCCAGCTACGGCGGACATCTGGCCAACTGGATGCAGGCCACCACCACGCGCTACAAGTGCCTGGTCGGCCATGCCGGGCTCATCAGCCTGGAATCGCAGTGGGGCACCAGCGACACGATCTATCATCGGGAAGTCAATAACGGCGGCCCCGTTTGGGAGCAGGGGCCGGTGTGGCGCGAGCAGAGCCCCATCCGTTACGCGGCGAAGTTCAAGACGCCCATCCTGCTGACGGTCGGTGAGAAGGACTACCGCGTGCCGCTCAACCAGACCATCGAGAACTGGAGCATCTTGCAGCGGCTTCAGGTTCCCAGCCGCCTCCTGGTTTTTCCGGACGCCAACCACTGGATCACCCGCGGCGAAGACAGCCGGTACTGGTACCGGGAAGTGGCGGACTGGCTGAAGAAATACTTAGGCGACTAACAACGCAAGCCGCCGTCGCGCCGGGCGCCCGGCCATAAGTGACCCGAGGCCCTCGTTGCTTGTGGACCGCGCGATGGCCGGCGAGATCGGAAGAGCGTCGTGTAGGGGAAGTGTGGTGGTTGGGGGG
>CAZVIK010000023.1:17427-31769 GCA_964627045.1 uncultured Solibacteraceae bacterium
ACTGTGGCGACTTGCGTCGCTAGCCGCGGTCGGGCGGGGCGCCCGTCCTGCAGTGACCCGAGTCCTTCGTTGCTTGTGGACGGCGCGTTGGCTGGCGACGCCTGCCACCCCGACAGTCGGGCGCTGGTCCTCACTCGAAGCCCGGCTTCCGGTGGCGCCGGAGACTCCCCGCGGCCAGTTCCTGTCACGCCAAACAGGCCGCCCCGCCTTGATTGGTTGGTGTTTATTACTTAGTACTTTTTGATACTTAGTCCTGGGCCATGCTCAATTGCGTCTGACCGGAAAACCAAAATGACTAGCAATGAGATAGCAAAGCCCATCCAGCATGCGGTAGCATAGGTAAATGACTCACCGAAGCCCGAGGACGCACCTTATTATTGGGCTAGTGTCGGCCCTAATTTGCTCGGCCCTGCATGCGACGGGCGTGAACACGGATGCCACCGTCAACGGGATCGCCAGCAGCCCGCTCGTGTCGGAGTTGCACTTCGAATCGACCGGCACGCCGGGAGTGTACCGTACCGGCAGCGGCGCTTCTCGCATCCTGGTTTCGGCTTTCGGGGCCGACTTCTTCGCGGACGGCGACATGACGCTTCAACTGAGATTCCCGGGCGCGCAGGAGGCCGAGGCCGTTCCCGAACCGCCGAATCCCGTGCGCCTCGCCTTCCATCCGGGCGAGACGCCGGCCCGCGAGCGCCCGACGGCGGCATGGGAGCGCCTCCGGTTTCGATCGGTCTACGAGGGGATCGACGTCGTCTACTACGGAAATGGTCCGCATCTGGAGTACGAGTTTCTGGTCGCGCCGGGCGCCGACCCCGGGGTGATCCGGACGGCGTTTGCGGGAGTCCGGCGCATCCGCCTGAACTCCGCCGGGGACCTTGTGCTCGAGACGGCGGCGGGAGAGTACCGGCAGCGAAGGCCGGTCGCGTACCAAGAGCGCGACGGAAAGCGAACCCCCGTGGAAGCCTCCTATGATGTGCGATCCGGGCAGATTCGTCTGAGCCTCGGCGCCTATGATCGCGCCCTTCCGCTGACGATCGACCCCCTGGTTGAATTCCCCGCGCCGATCACCGGGAGTGAGGACCGCCCCCGCTAATGTCAGGAAGCGCCGTCGTGGCGGGAAAAGCGCCTCAGCAAGTAGCACGCCGCTACCAGGTGTGAACCGCGATGACGCGCGGCGGACCCGCCGCCCCGCCGGTGACTTCGGTCGCAACCACGGCCTCGATGTTTTTGCGTTCCCACGCACGCGGTGCGCTCTGGTCCAACAGGCGCGCGTATTGCGGATCGCGCACCAACATGCCCGCGGCCGAGACGCCGTAACGGTAGAGCCCCGCCAGCACAACCGCCGTCCGCATCGTCTGCGGGTCGGAGAATCGCGTCACGAGGCCGAAGTCGTTCCTGACTTCTCCAGCCGCCATTCCGGCTGGCGCACAGAACTCCTTCGCCCCGGGATTCCAGCGATCCTCAATGCAGCTCAGCCCGCCCGCCGCACCTTGCACAAAATGGAAGCGCAACGGCCCGGTGAGTTCCAGTGTCCAGGGGTTGTTGAACGCTCCGGTCAGGACAAAGTTCCGCTCGGCCAAGCCCGCCAGCGTCGTCGTGCGCGCGTCCATGATCAGTCCGGTGCTCCCGCGGGATTGCAGAAAACGCGTCATCCGCGCCATCCCTCGTTCGTTTTGAGCCAGCGAACACGGCTTGCCGAAGGCAGCGGTCCTTTTGTCCAGACCGTTGGTCCGACGCCGCCATTAGGGCCGCAGACCGGCAAGGGCTTCAATCCCACCACGGCGGCGTCCGCGAGACGGGCCATCCCGGCCGCGAATCTCGAGGCCTACAAGAGGGCGGTCGCCCGCACCGGTGATTACGTCACCATGATGGGGACGCTGATCGGCTCCACCGCCATCCGCGTCATGCGCGAGGAGATCAAGCCAGTGGCGAACGCCCTCATCTGGGGCGCGCAGCAGACCGTCACCTGTCCCGGCCGCATCCGCCGCGACGCCGCCAATCCCAGCCGGGAGAACGTGTTCCCCGGCTACGACGACGGGCCGCCCGTCGATATCGGAGTCGGGCTGCTGCGCATCGGCGATATTCACCTGGTCACGGTCAACGGCGAGCCCTACAGTAAGATCGCTCTGCGCCTGAAGGGCGAAGCGCCCGCGGCCAAGACCTTCATGGTGACCAACGTGAGTCCCCGCGCCGCCTCGGGTTATATCTACTCGGACGACGCCTATAGCCACCTCACCTTCCAGGTCATCGGCTCGCGCCTGAAGCCGGGCTGCGCCGAAGATAACGTCGTCTCGACCGCCATCGAACTGATGCACCGCGCCGGCGCGTTCGCGGCGAGATGACCGGAAGGCAGCACGGTTCTCCGAACGGCATTGGCCCGGAGATCCGGCGCCGGCAGTGTGATGCCCGCCTGGGAAGGCGAAGGAGCGTTCGAATGAAGCCAGCTTTCCGTATCGGCCTGTTTTGGTGCTGTGCGGCCGCGGCCCTGGTGTTTCTGCCAGCCCCGTTCCGCGCGGATGCGCAATCGCCCGCCGCGGCGCCCGCGGCCAGGACGACGGCCGGGCCCATCACCCGGCCCATGGTTGTCGAGATCGCCAAGGACACTTATTTCATCAACGAGTTCGGGATGGACGCCCAATACCTGGTCGTCGGAGAAAAACGCGCCCTTGTCATCGACGCCGGGACGGGCTTCTACGACATGAAGGCGCTGATCGGGCGCTTGACCAGCCTCCCGTATGACGTGGTGATCACACACGGGCATCCCGATCACGCCGGAGGCATCGGCCAGTTCGATGCCGTCTACATGCACCCTGCCGACGTCGACGCGGCCAAGCGGCTCACTTACGAGGGCGGCGTCCAATACGGGGAGATCATGTGGAACATGGCCATCGGCTATCGCGGCGTGTGGGGGTATACACCGGCCGACGCCATAAGATTCACCAGGCTTCCCGAATTCAAGCCTCTGGCCGAAGGTCAGGTTTTCGACCTGGGCGGCCGAAGGCTGACCGTGTTCGAGGTGCCGGGCCACACCCTCGGCTCCGTCGTCCTGATCGACGACAAGAGCCGGATTCTCTTCTCCGGCGATGCCGCTAACGGAAACGTGGGCAACCTCGGTCAGCACTCTGCTACGCGGCCTGATCAAGCTCCGGAACCTGCGCACCGCGTGGGACCGCCAGTACACCGGCCACATCTCCTATGCGGGCACCATCGACGCGATCTCGCAGAGCCCCCAGGTTCTCGACGATTTGATCGAGGCCTTCCGTTCCCTGCTCCGCGGCGACGCCAAGACCCAGGTCATCAAGAACCACCTTTTCCCCGAACGCACGCAAACCGTCGCCGTCTACGGCCGCGCCAGCGTGGGGTTCAATCCCGAGCGGCTCTGGGAGCCGGGGGAACGACGGATCGTGCCTTGAGCCCGGCAGGCGCGGGAGCGTGTGCAATATTGAGGTGTGCGGGATGCCGCCGATTCAGCCTGCGCATTCGCCGGGCAGGCACGCCGGGGGCGCCGCCCCGGGGAGTTTGGACACCAAGCCACGGAGATTCGACATGAGACACGAAACACACGGATGCAATCGCTCGGGTTCGCCGGCGATCGATCGTCGCGCCTTCTTTTCCTACGCCCCGGCCCTCGCGGGAGCCGCCTTCGCACCCGCCGTCCTCGCTCAATCCGCGCCGGCGAAGACCGTCGCCGCCGCGACGACGCACGGCCGGGTTCGCGGCACGATCGAAGACGGCGTCTGCGTCTTCAAGGGAATCCCGTACGCGGGCTCCCCCGCCGGAGCCGGACGCTTCAAGGCCGCGCCGCCTCTCAAACCCTGGAGCGGTGTGCGCGACGCCTTCACCTACGGCCCCCAGGCGATTCAACCCCCGGACCTCGCCTGGCCCAAGGAGTGGAAGCCCGCCCCGGCCGACGAGATGTGCTTGTACTTGAACGTCTGGACGCAAGGCGTGGGCGACCGTAAACGCCGTCCAATCATGTTCTACTCGCACGGCGGCGGTTTCGCCACCGGCAACGGCGGCGCCGACGTCTGGCCGCAGAACCTAAGTCACGACGGCGCGGCTCTGGCCAAGAGCTACGATGTCGTCGTTGTCACGCACAACCACCGCCTCGGCATTCTCGGCTATCTCTACCTCGGCGAGATCCTCGGTGACGAGTACGCGGCCTCGGGTTGCGCCGGCATGCTCGACATCGCCGCCGCGCTGGCCTGGACCCGCAAGAATGCCGAGGCCTTCGGCGGAGATCCCGATAACATCATGATCTGGGGCGAATCCGGCGGCGGCGCCAAGACGTCCACCCTGATCGCTCTGCCCGCCGCTCAGGGCGCGTTTCACCGGGCCAGCGTCGAAAGCGGCTCCACCTTGCGGCTGCGTGAGAAGGCCGCCGCCACCGAGAGCACCCGCATGGTCCTTTCGGCGCTCGGCCTCGCCGAAAGGCAGGCCCGGGACCTGCTCACCGTCCCAACCGCCCGGCTCACCGAGGTTCAGCAGCGCCCCGCCCCGCGCCGCGCCGCCACCGCCGCCATTTCCGGCGCCAGCATGGGCTTCAGCCCGGTCGTCGACGGCCACTACATCCCGTCGCACCCCTTCGACCCCATCGCCCCGCCCTCGGCCGCGAAGATCCCCCTCATCACCGGGATCAACAAGGACGAGACCATCTTCATGTACCGCGGCACACCGGCGGTCTTCACCATGGACGACGACGCCCTGCGAGCGCGCCTGGAGCCCGCCCTGGGCGCCAACACCGCCCGCGTGCTGGAGGTCTACCGCAAGAGCCGCCCCGGCGCCTCGCCCACGGACCTCTACATCGCCATCACCACCGCGCAGTGGATGGGCCGGAACGCCATCGTCATGGCCGAGCGCAAAGTAGCGCAGAAAGCCGCGCCCGTCTTCATGTACGTCTTCGCGCACGAATCCGAAGTTCCGGCCGCGCCCGGCGTCGCCTATCCTTCCAAGGCCGCACACGCCGCCGAAATCCCCTTCAAGTTCAATCACCCCGACAGCATGAACCAGAGCAAACGGACCGACCGCGCCAAGGCCGCCCGGAACATGAGCCGCGCCTGGGCCACCTTCGCGCGCACCGGCAATCCGAGCCACGACGAAATCCCCGCCTGGCCGGCTTATACGCTCGACCGCCGCGCCACCATGTTCCTCGACGCCGAATGCAAAGTCGTCGACGACCCCTGGCGGGAAGAGCGCCTGCTCTGGGAGAAGCTCCAGGGTTAGACCGCTTGCCTCACACCGTACGTCGTGCGGTGCGGCAGGCGCCTCTGTGGCTGCGAGGCGCGCGACCGGCGGCGGCCGGCGGCGCACTTGACGGCACGTTGGCCGGTCGAATGCAGCGCAGCAGACACGGGTGCATCCCGCGCCGGCGCTCTCCGGATACAATCACAGTTTCATGACTGTGCGACGTTGGATGCCCTTGGCCCTGGCGTGCGGCCTCGCCGTGGCGCACGCCCAGATGCGGCCCATCACCGTGGATGTCGCGGCTGCGTACTCGACGCCGCCGGTCGAGGCCGTCTGGTCCCCCGACGGGCGGCAGTTCGCCTTTCCGCAAGCGGGCACGCTCTACCTGTATGACGTCGCCGCGAAAAGCCGCCGCGATTTGATCTCGTTGAGCGTTCTTTCCTCCGCCGCCACCACCGTGGCCGAACCGGAAGCCTTCGCCTGGCAAAACCGAGGGGTGGAGGAAAGAGATGTGCAGTGGTTCCCCTCGGGCGACGCGCTGCTAGTCAGCGCGGGCGGGGATCTGTTCCAACTTCGCCTCACCGGAGGCCAACCCGCACAACTCACGGCCACACGCGAACGCGAGAGCGATCCCAAGCTCTCGCCCGATGGCCGGCGCGTGTCGTTCCGCCGCGGCGACGACCTCTACACTCTGGAGATCGCCTCGCGAAAAGTCACCCGTCTCACCCGCGGCGGCACGGAAACCATCCGCAACGGCCGGCTCGATTGGGTGTACCCGGAGGAACTCGGCCTGGCCACCGCGCACTGGTGGTCGCCCGATTCTACGCGCATCGCCTACCTTCAATTCGACGTGAGCCGCCAGCCGCTCTACCCGCACGCTTCCCTGCTCCCGCTCCGCCCCATCTACGAACCGCAGCGCTACCCCAAGGCCGGCGAGCCCAACGCCGTGGTCCGCGTGGGCGTCGTTTCCGCCAAGAGCGGCAAGACGCGTTGGATGGATGCAGGCGGCACGAGTGACACCCTGTTCGTGCAGCGCCTGAATCGCATCCAGAACCGGCTCGACCTGCTGCGCGTCGATGCGGCCTCCGGCAAGGCCGCCGTGGTTCTTACCGAACAGGACCCGCACTGGGTGAACCTGGGCCCCGGACCGTGGTTCCTCAAGGACGGCGCCGAGTTCCTCTGGACCAGCGAACGCGACGGCTTCCACCACATATACCGCTACTCGGCCGAAGGCGAGCTCCTGGCGCAACTCACGTCCGGCGACTGGGAGGTAACCGGCCTCTGCGCCGTGAACGAAGCCGCAGGGCACGTCTTCTACGTATCCACCGAAGCCAGCCCCCTCGAACGCCACCTCTACCGCGTCTCGCTGGCAGGCGGCGTGCGCGCGCGACTTACAGCGGAGGCCGGCACGCACGTGATTTCCGCGCCGCCGCGCGGCGTGTACTTCCTGGACACGGCCTCGTCGCTCGCTTCGCCTCCACGCCGCACGGTGCTGGACGACTCGGGCGCCGAGTGGGCGGTCCTTGACAACTCCGCCCGCGACGCGCTCGACGACTACGACCTCCGTCCCGCCGAGATCGTCGCCGTGAGGGCGGCCGACGGCACGTTGCTCTATGCCAAGTTGATCCGGCCCGCCGGGTTCCAGCCGGGCCGCAAATACCCGGCGGTGGTCTTCGTGTACGGCGGCCCGCATTCGCAGAACGTGCGCGACGTCTGGCAGGGGCCCAGCCTGGAACAGGTTCTCGCCCACCGGGGCTTCGTCGTCTGGCAACTGGACAACCGGGGCAGCGCCGGGCGCGGCCACGCCTGGGAAGCCGCCCTATACCGGGAACTCGGCGTGAAGGAAATGGCAGACCAGCAGGACGGCGTGCGCCACCTGGTTTCGCTGGGCTTCGTCGATGAGGCCCGTGTCGGCGTCTATGGCTGGAGCTACGGTGGTTTCCTCACGCTCTATTCGCTCCTGCACGCGCCGGATCTGTTCCGCGCCGGCGTGGCCGGCGCGCCCGTCACCGACTGGCGCAACTACGACACCATCTATACCGAGCGGTATATGGGACTGCCTTCGGAAAACGCCGAGGGCTACAGGCGCAGCGCGCCGGTAGCCGCCGCCGCGAACCTGAAGGCGCGACTCCTCTTGGTTCACAACCTGGAAGATGACAACGTCCTGTTCCAGAACACCGTGCAGATGGCCGACGCGCTGCAACGCGCGGGCCACCCCTTCGAGATGATGATTTACCCGCAGCGCACGCACGGGGTCACCGGCACGGCGCGGCGGCATATGATGAATGGGATCATTTCCTTTTTCGAAAGGTGGCTGTCCCCATGAGCGTTTCTGCTGAATCCGTGGCTCGAAGGAGGTTTCTACAGGCCAGCGCCACTGCCGCCACGGCCTTGTCCTACCGCCGCATCCTGGGGGCGGCGGACAGCGTTGGCGCCGCGCTGATCGGTTGCGGTAATCGAGGCCGGGACGCGTTGTTCCCGGGTGCGATTTTGAATCCGGAGCTGCGGTTTCTGGCGGCCTGCGACGTCTTTCAGGAAAACCTCGATCGCGGCCTCTCGGCGATGACGGCTCAGGGCTTTCCGGCGGCGGGCTACGGCGACTTCCGCCGTGTGTTGGACAGAAAAGACATCGACGTGGTCTTCGTCGCGACGCCCGACCACTGGCACGCGCCGATCAGTGTGGCGGCCTGCCAGGCTGGGAAGGACGTGTACGTTGAAAAGCCTCTGGCCAACAGCCTGGAGGATTGCCGCACGGTGGTGGAGGCCTCGGCCCAGCACAAGCGCATCGTGCAGGTCGGCTTGCAACAGCGCAGCATGAAGATCTTCCACGACGCTCTGGGTTTACTGAAGGCGGGCGCCATCGGGCGGGTGCGCCGCGCGGTGATCGACTGGGGAGGCGAAGGCGGAGGCCGCGCCGGTCAGGACAGTACCGCAATTCCGCCGGGCCTGGATTGGGATATGTTCCAGGGTCCGGCGCCGCGGCGTCCGTACGTGGCTTCACGAAGGACGTCCTGGCGCAGCTATTGGGACTACGGATCGGGCGCGATCACGGACCTGGCCGTGCACATGCTCGACGTTTTTCACTGGTTCTGCGGCGACGACACGCCCCAGTTGGTTTTTGGCGCCGGCTACTCGATGCCGGGCCGTTCGCCGGAGCGCGTGCCGGAGTTTTTTGACCTGATCTGGAAGTACAACCAGCAGATGGTGACCTACTCATCCCACAACGTGGATGTTTGGGGCATCTACTTCTGGGGCGACACGGGAATCCTGCACGTCAATCGCAGCGTGGCGCAGGTGAAGCCGCTCGGGAAGTCCGGCGCGGAGCCCGTGGTCATCAAAGCCACCTACACCGTCAAGGAGAGCGAAGGGCCGCACATCCGCAACTTTCTCGATTGCGTGCGTTCGCGCCAGCGCCCGAACTGCGACGCCGAGACAGGGCGTCGTTCCACGGCGCCGGGACTGGTGGCCGCCATGTCCGTTCGCAGCGGCAGGTCCTACGCCTGGGACGGCGTCGCGCCCAAGGCCGTGTAGGCCCGTGTGGCCGCTGTAAGGCGTGGCGCCCTGCGATTCGCCTCGCCCCGGTGCGCTACGGGCCGCTCGATACCGGCAGCGTCACCGTGTTGCTTTCCACTCCGTTCACGCGTGCCTTCAGCGCGAGCGGGCCGGAGGCATTCGCGGGCGCCTGGAAGGTAATCGCCACCACCCCGGCAAAGCCTGGGGCCGCCACCGCTCGCTCGGGCGTGAGCGACACGCCCCCGGCCATCAGTTCCACAGCGGCGGCCAGGGGGAACTCGGGCTCTTCGGGCACGGCGAATCCGTCGAGCGGGCTCGGCAAATAAGGTCCGAACCCCGTGCCGAATAGCGTGAGCCTCTCGCCGGGCCGCGCTGGGTTGGACGGAAGCACGGGCGTTCCATCGTCGCGGACCGCCACGGCATAGGGCAGCGAGTCGGCCAGAACAGCGAACAACCCCGGCGCGTTGCGAACCACGCGCAGCGTCACGCTCACCTCCGGCTGTCCGCTGGAGCGGATCGTCAACGGATAGCTTCCCGGCATCAGATCCGATGGAACCAGCGCGTTGATCTGCTCCGGCGACACGAAAAACAGCGGCAGCAGCCGCCCGGCCGCCTCCACCGTCACGCCGCCGAGGGTTTGCGCCAGGGGGCTCGCCGGCCCCGCCAGAGTTGCGGTCGCCAGGTGCAACCCGTAGATCGCAACGATCGATCCGGCGGCGACACCATCCACCGGCGTGAGGCCCGCAGCGTTCAACACGCCCGCCGGCGCCACGTAGGGCACGCGGTCCAACAGCGCGACGGCGCTCCTCGGCCCCATCATCAACAGCGCGCCCGAGGGTGAGGTTCCCTCCAGGTTGCCGCCCCATCTTCGAAAACGGAACCCGGGCTCGGCGGCGGCGGTGATCCGAACCTCGGTTCCCGCGGCGTAGAACCGGTCCGCCGAGGCAGGCTCCAGGACAAGTCGCGCCCCACCTTCGGGATCGGCGGCGGCGTTCAGAAGGTACAAAGTGCGATAGGCCGCTGTAATCTTCTGTTCGGCCGTCGTGAAGGTGTAGCGCCGTTCGCGCACGGCCCCGTCCTGCCAGGCGGCGAAATCGAGCCGGCTGTCTTCGGTGAGCGGGGCGGACTCGGGCGCCGCGATGGAAATCGCCGTTCCGGCCCGCCGGTCGAGCGTGCACGGCGTGACGCACGCCTCTCCCCCGACGGTCATCGCGATTCCGGCGGGCGTACTCTCCACGGTGAGCCGCCCGAGCAATTCGTAGCGAGCCGCCAGGCGCTGGCCTTCTTCGACCGCGGCGGCGCTCACGGTCAGGTCCCGCACGGGCTCGGCGCCGCCGTCCGACCATTCCAGGAAGCGGTAGCGGCGTCCGGCGGCATCAACCGTTTCCTCAGACGCCTCCAGGCGGTGCACCGAGCCGGCGGCCCAGACGAAGTTCGGCGACGGCCAACTGTTGCTGCCATCCACGCGCAGCTTCAGACCAACCGGCTCGGTAAGAATCGTGACCACCGCGCCGCGCACGTAGGCAGCGGTGACCGTCTGCCGGTCTACGACAGGCCGGACCGTATAGGCCTGTTCCTCGGCCGCTCCGTTCGACCAGGAGTGGAAAAACCAGGGCTTCCCTCCGGCGTCATCCTGCGGGGAAACCGGGCGTAGAACGTGGCTGCTGTCCACGCCCCAGGCGAAGCTCTGCGGCGCGTGGACGATTGCGCCGTCCACCGACACCTTGAGACCGGCCGGTTCGCTGGCGATGGTCACGTTGCCGGCGAACGCAAAACGGGGATGAAGGACCACGGGACCGGTCACCGCGAAGGACTGCGCCGCTTCGGCCGGGCGCGAGAAGCCGTTCGCCCATCCGGTGAAGACCCAGCCGGGATTGGCCGCCGCCGACACCGACGCCAATTCTCCGGCCGTGAACCACATCCGCCCGTCCTTGTAGAACCCGGTTCCGTTGACGTAAATCGTCCCCGGCGAGGCCGGACAGGCGGCTGGCGACCAGCCGTCGCAGGCGAAGTACTGGACGTCGAGCGCGTACCGGACGCTGAAGTTCGCGCGGTAGGAGTAGACCGATGGGTTCGCAATCACCGTGATGGAGGAGGCGCCGCCGTATTCCCGCCCGGTCGAGTCCGTCCACCCGAGGAACGTGTATTGCGCGCCGTTCACGTCGAAGTTCTGCCAGCCTTCCACCGAAAGGACATGGCTGGAACCGGGCCGCCAGAAGAACACGGCCGTCTCCGAATACCTGACCCCGTCTACCGAGACCGCCGCTCCGCCCGGGTCGGTCCCCACCCGCGCCGTGATCCACGTGGTCTGCGCCGCTAACGCGGCGAGCAGAGTCAGATGCAGCGCAAATAGACGTAGGACAGGCATGGCGGCATTCCCCTATGGGTCTCTTTCGGCCTTCGGCGCGGCGGCAAGATCCGGCGAACCACTCAGTCCGGCGCGCCATAGGGCCTGGACTGTCGTCGCTTTGGTCGCGCCACCTAGGTCAAATCCCCGGAACGGCCGGTCACAAGACAGGCACCCTGTTGCCCGGCTGAGTCGAAAGGCGATGGGGCGATGCAACGGTCGGCGGGCATCCCCGACGGAAACCCGGACGCGCCGCTGGAGGCGGCGGCTTGGAGTATACTCTCAGTCTCTACCGAAAAATGGATCGAGGCGTGTTGGTTTCGGTTGTCGTGCCGTGCCTCAACGGTGACCGTTACCTGGAACCCTGCCTGAACGCGCTCTTCTCGCAGACCCTCCCGAAGGAGTTCTACGAGGTCATCTTCGTCGACAACCGGTCCACCGACGGGTCGCTTGACACCGCGCGCCGCTTTCCGACGCTGGTTGTCCTCGAGGAGCCGGTTCGCTGCTCGTACGCAGCGCGGAATCGCGGCGTCGCCGCGGCGAACAGCGGCCTTCTGGCCTTTATCGACTGTGATTGCGAAGCCGCCCAGGACTGGCTGGAGCGGCTGGTCCGCGCCTTCGACGACCCCGGCGTCGTCCTGGCGCTTGGGGCGGTTCGTTACCCGGCCGGCTCGCGCTGCCTGGAGTGGGTGGCGGATTACGAAGCGGCGCGGACCGAATACGCGTGGTCGCAAAGCGCCGAGCCCGTCCACTACGCCTACGGCGGAAACATGGCCGTGCGCCGGGGGGCGTTCGACCGGTGCGGACCGTTTCTCCACGTCTCGCGCGGTGCGGATTCCATCTTCGCCAATGAGGTTCGCGCCGTTTTCGGAGTCCAGTCCGTGCGGTGCGTTCCGAGCGCGTGCGTCCGCCATCTGGAGGTAACCCGCTTCCGGCACTGGGCAGAAAAGATGGCGGTGTACAGCCATAGCTGTGAGACCAGTCACGCGGTCAGCGGCACCCGAGCTCTGCGGTTCCGCGAACGGGTTGAGGTCTGGCGCCGAACCGCGGCGGCCGGCCGGTACGGCCGCTTTCGCGCAGCCTGTCTGGCCGGTCTGCTGGTGGCCGGCCTGATCCCCTTTGAGGCCGGACGGGCGATCCGCCGCCTGCGCGACCGGGTATTTAAGCGGCCGGGGCGCGTCTCTTGACGCTCACAGCGGATCGGGAAAATGAGAGGAACGTGACCGATGAATAGGGCCGCCCTTCAACGCTCGCCGCTTTGGCCGGCTCTGCGCGCCGCGGGCCAATGGTTTCGCGCGCAACAGAGACGCTTCCACCTTCAGTGGCCTCCAGTCGGGACGGTCCGCCTCGGCAGCCTGCGCCGGGTGACTCCGATAAGTAAGGCGTTCGCACGCGACCGCGGCACGTCCATTACGCGCTACTATGTCGAGGGCTTTCTGTCCGAAATGGCGGGCGACATCCGCGGACTCGTTCTCGAGTTCGGCGACGACCGCTACACCCGCATGTTCGGCGGGAGGAAGGTGATGCGCCGCGACATTCTCAGCGTGGACGACGATCCGCCCGGCGTCCCCATCGTGGCCGACGTCACCAAGGACGTTCCCATCGAGTCCGGAACCTACGACTGTATCATCTGCACGCAAACGCTCCAGATGATCTACGATCTGCGGGCGGCCATGGCCACGTTGTTCCGCATCCTCAAACCCGGCGGCGTCCTGCTGGCCACCTCGCACGGGATATCGCCGGTTACGAGGCACTCGGCCACCCAGCGGTGGGGCGACTACTGGCACTTCACCACGATGTCGAAACGGCGGCTCTTCGAGGAGTTTTTCCCCTCTGGCAACCTGACGGTCCGAACCTATGGAAACGTGCTTAGTTCCATCGGTTTCCTTCACGGGCTCGCAGCCGAGGAACTGCGTACGCACGAACTGGACTGCGTCGATCCCGACTTCGAACTCGTGATTTGCGTGCGGGCGGTCAAACCGCAAACGCCCAGTCCGGGAACGTGAGCCGGCCGAGGTCGAACGGTTCCAGGGCGCGCCGGCTCCACGCGCGCCGGCGCACCTTGCCGGCGGACCCTATTTGAACAACCGCGGCGTGAAGTCGTTCAGGTATTCGCGCCAGTTGATCCAGGTGTGGCCGCCGCCGGTTTCGTGCAGCGTGAACTTGATGTTGTACTTGTTCAGCGTCGCCTTCAACTGGTCGGAGTTCTTGGCCACGAAGTCCTCGCGGCCGTAGGCGTAGTAGACCAGTTTCATCGACTTGGCGGCCTGCTTCAGGGCCGCGTCGTGGGTCTTTTCATAGTCCGCGCCGCCGCCGGAGATCGAGAAGATTCCAATGTAGGCGAACAACTCGGGGTGCGTCAGCCCGTTCTGAATCGTGTGCCCGCCGCCCATCGACAGACCCGCCATGGCGCGATTGGCCGCATTGGGAATCGTGCGGTAATTCTTGTCGATCATCGGGATGACGACTTTCAGAAAATCGTTGCTGAAGTCGGGGTTCTGGAGCATGTTCGCCGGGTTGGCGTTGGGCCGGTCCGGCGTGTGCCCGTCGGGCATGACGACGATCATGGGCTTGGCCTTTCCCGCGGCGATGAGGTTGTCCAAGATGTTGTTGGCGCGGCCCACCGTGGCCCAGCTATGGTCGCTGTCGCCCGCCCCGTGCACCAGGTAGAGCACCGGATAGGTCTTGCTGTCCTTTTGATAACCCGGCGGCGTGTAAACGTGCATGCGGCGCATCGCGCCGAGCGGCTCGCTCCAATAGTCGATGCGAGTCACCGCGCCATGCGGGATGTCCTTGTGGAACGTCTGGAAATCACCGGCCGGTCCGGGCACTTCCACCAGCGAATCGATGGCGGCGCGTTCCAGGGAGAACTCGCGCGCGGCCGGGTCGGGCAGCCGTACGCCGTCTACGTAAAAGAAATAGCGCCAGGTGTCGGCGGCCAACGGCTTTGGCGTCGTCACGCTCCACAGGCCCTTTTCGTCGCGCGTCATCGCGCGGCCGTTTCCGCCCATGTAGGAGTTCGGTGCGATGTCGTCGTTGTCGCTGCTGCCAAGCGACACCGTCTTGGCGTCCGGCGCGCAGAGGCGAAACGTCACTCGTCCGTCGGGCAGCACTTCGGGCGACTTGTAGCTGGAGCCGCCGAATCCGCCCGGCGCCGTGCAACGGTTGGGGTCTCCGCCGCGGCCGGGGAAACCGGCGCGCCCCGGCGTGCGCGGCGGCGCTTCTTGTGCGAAAACGCAGGCCGCCGCAATGCAGGCGGCCGCGAGAATCGTTATTGTGAATCGTTTTTTGGTCATCC
>CAZVIK010000024.1:0-2288 GCA_964627045.1 uncultured Solibacteraceae bacterium
CACACATCAAAACGGTTGGCGTGAATAATTTCGGACGCAGCCGCGAGGTGATCGCCGTGCTTGACGCCGCCCGCCGGCGCGGCCTAGACGTCACTCATGACCAGTATCCATACACCGCGTGCTGCGGCCGGATTCTGCTCCTGGGTTGGGTCAGCTTCTCCTGGGCTGGCGGTAGCAGGGACTTGTCTTACAACACCCGCACAGCTGGTCCCGTCGGGGCCTACGTTGAGAGGTTCATGGACCAATGGCTACCGGAGGTGGCGGGCTTGGCCGCACGCGACTGCGTTACCGTCGGCAAACCGCTGAACCCCAAGTTCGAGTACGCGCGATCCGCTGAACTGTTGGCCGGAGAGAGGCCGCTTGTCCAGTTCTTCCAGCCAGCGTCTTTCGGCTCGCATCGCGACGGCATATTTCGAAGAAAGACCAGGCGAGCCGGGGACCTGCTCGCGGCAACTTCGCGCCGGATACTCTGGATCACCGAGAGACACCGGGGGCAATACGAACCATACGGCGTCGTCAGCCGCTCCGCCCCTCTGGCGTCCCTATCAGATCTGCGCAGAGGGTGGGCTGACGGCAGTGGCGACCTGGAGATTGTGCTCGGCCACGGCCGCTCATGGCGGCTCCCTCTCAGGTGCCCCGAGGAGCGAGAAGCGCGAGAATTCGAAGCGGCCCTGCGGGGAATCCTATGAGTGAAACATCACGGAAAAATGCGCTCAAGTTCGTCGTTCTCCTGGGTGCCGTCAGCCTCCTCGCTGACACCACATATGAGGGCGCACGGAGCGTCACAGGACCCTTCCTTGCGACGCTGGGTGCGACCGGAACGGCGGTAGGGATCGTGGCCGGGTTTGGCGAACTCGTGGGTTACGCCCTCCGATTGGTCTCGGGGCTGATCAGCGACCGCACCAGGCGATATTGGGCCGTTACATTGGCGGGCTACTGCGTCAACCTGCTAGCCGTTCCGCTGTTGGCATTAGCTGGCCGATGGGAAGTGGCAGCCGCGCTGATGATCGGCGAGCGCGTCGGGAAAGCACTCCGCACGCCCGCGCGCGACGCCATGCTGTCGCACGCCACGTCGGAACTGGGGCGCGGCTGGGGGTTCGGCCTCCATGAGGCGATGGACCAGGCGGGCGCTGTCGTGGGTCCGCTGATTGTCGCTGCCGTGCTTCACTCAGGAAGTGGCTTCCGAACTGCGTTCGCGGTCTTGCTCGTGCCGGCGTTTCTCGCGTTGGCGGTGCTTGTTGCAGCCCGGTTTCTATACCCCCGTCCACAAGATCTGGAAGTCCGGCCGCCGCAATTGGAGGCTACAGGGTTGTCACGGGCGTTCTGGCTTTACCTTGGCGCCGTAGCGCTTGTGGCGGCCGGGTACGTCGACTTCCCCCTGATCGCCTACCACTTCCAGAAGAGCTCTGTGGTGTCGCCGGCCTGGATCCCGGTCCTTTACTCCATTGCCATGGGCACGGATGCCTCGGCTGCGCTTGCTTTTGGCAGGTTGTTCGACCGGATGGCCTTGAGGATCTTGGCATTTGTTTCGCTCCTCGCGGCTGCCTTTGCGCCCCTGACGTTCTTAGGAGGTTTTTCGGCAGCTTGTGCTGGGATGGTGCTTTGGGGTGTGGGCATGGGAGCGCAGGAATCCATCATGCGGGCCGCGGTTGCCGGCATGGTATCTCACGACAGACGGGGGACGGCCTACGGCATTTTCAACGCAGGCTACGGCCTCGTGTGGTTTTTGGGCAGCGCACTGATGGGGGTGCTGTACGACGTTTCCTTGCCGGCGCTGATCGCATTCTCTGTGGCGGCTCAGGTGTGTTCGGCGCCGCTATTCTTGATGGCCGGACGAAAGGCTTCTGCTCGCCAATGAAGGCCGTCATCATTTCGGACATTCACGGCAACCTGGAGGCACTGGAGGCAGTGGCCGAGCCTTGGGACGAACTCTGGGTCCTGGGCGACCTTGTGAACTATGGCCCCAATCCGTCTGAAGTGGTCGAGTTCGTTCGTCGGAACGCAACGGTCGTCGTTCGCGGCAACCACGACAACGCAATTGGGCACGGTGTTGACCCCCGGTGTTCCGGCCCCTTCCAAGAGATGGCGCGAGCGATGCAGGCCTACACTGAATCGGTTCTGAGCGATGCGCAGAAGGCGTTCCTGCGGGAGCTGCCTCTCACCGCGCGCCGAACAGTCAATGGCCAGCGCGTCTTCCTGTGCCACGCAGCGCCGTCGGAGCCACAGTTTCGGTATCTTCCGCCGGGATCACCCGAATGGCCCGCGGAACTCTCGCAGGTTGATGCCGA
>CAZVIK010000024.1:2298-31685 GCA_964627045.1 uncultured Solibacteraceae bacterium
GCCACACCCACCTGCCCTTCCAGGCGGCAGTTGGCGGCTGCCGCTTAGTCAATCCCGGAAGCGTCGGGCAACCAAAGCACGGCGCTCCGGAGATATGCTATGCAGTCTGGGAGGACGGCCACATTCTGCCTAAAACGTCTCCTTACCGTGCGGCCGTGACCACGAGCAAAGTGCTGGCGCTTCCCATCGACGAGCGCGTCGCAAGGCAGTTGGCCGCTGTCTTGATGCGTGGAGCATCGCTTCCTTGAACCGCCGTGCCCGACCGTAGGCTACAGTGGAAGATCTGTAGCTTCACCGGCGATGGATCTCGCCGTTAACCGTCCCGGGAGTCCGGGAATGATAGCTCCTACCAAGTGGTAGGAGCTTTTGTTGTTTTGGGTTCTGATTTTTCAAAGGAGAGCAATCGTGACTGAGATCGTGAAAGTAGTTGGGCGGGAGATCCTCGATTCCAGAGGGAATCCCACTGTGGAAGCGGATGTTGTCTTGGCTGACGGAAGCGCGGGCAGAGGGGCGGTGCCCTCTGGCGCCTCCACCGGCGAAAAAGAGGCGGTGGAGCTGAGAGATGGCGACAAGACTAGGTACGTGGGCAAGGGCTGCGCCAATGCCGCCAAGAACATCAACGACGCCATCCGGAAAACGGTAACCGGTCTGGACGCGACAGACCAGCGAGCGGTCGACACCGCCATGATGGCCCTGGACGGGACTCCCAACAAAGCCAAGCTAGGGGCGAATGCGGTGCTGGCCGTATCAATGGCGGCCGCGCGCGCAGCGGCGGCTTCGCACCGTCTTCCGCTTTACCGATATCTCGGCGGTGTCAACGCCTCGCTGCTCCCAGTGCCGTGCATGAATGTGATCAACGGCGGCAAGCACGCCGATAACACGGTCGACTTCCAGGAATTCATGATCGCTCCTCACAACGCACCGTCGTTCGCGGAAGCGATCCGCAAGGGTATGGAGACGTTCCATGCTCTCAAGCAGGTCCTTCGGAAGAAGAACTACAGCACGGCCGTCGGCGATGAAGGGGGCTTCGCGCCGGACCTGAAATCAAACGACGAGGCCGTGGAGGTGATCCTGGAAGCGATCGTTAAGGCCGGCTACAAGCCGGGAGAGGACATCTCCATCTGCCTGGACCCGGCAGCCAGCGAGATGTGGGAGGACGGGAAGTACGTCCTTTTCAAGTCGACCAAGAAAGCGATCACCTCACAGGAACTCATCAAGATCTGGGAGTCTTGGGCGAATCAGTATCCCATCGTGTTGTTGGAAGACGGCATGGGCGAGAACGACTGGCAGGGGTGGAAGGATCTCACTGGAACCCTGGGATCGCGAATCGAACTGGTTGGGGATGACATCTTTTGCACGAATCCCAGGATTCTCCAGGAGGGCATCGAGAAAGGCGTCGCCAACGCCATTCTCATCAAGCTGAACCAGATAGGCTCGTTGACGGAGACCCTCGACACGATCGAATTGGCCGGGCGCAACAGCTACCGGTGCTTTGTGTCCCACCGCTCAGGCGAGACGGAAGACACTTTCATCTCCGACTTGACCGTGGCGACGGGAGCCGGACACATCAAGACCGGCTCGGGGTGCCGGAGCGAACGTGTCGCGAAGTTCAATCAGTTCCTCCGGATCGAAGAGGAACTGGGATCAGCAGCGAGGTTCGCAGGCAAGGCGGCGTTTCGCCGGTAAGCTGCGGCCGGCAGATTCCCGCAAGGAGGGATTTCAGGGCGGTGCGATTCGAAGGGGCTGGCTGCGAGGGTTTGATTTCGCCGAGTCGATCCGGCCCGCTTTGGGAGCTTGTTGAAAAGGCCAATCGGAGACTCAAGTCTGCGCCACACGGAGCCGTAAGTCCATGAGAACCTGAGTGGCGCAGGCTTGAGCCTGTGTGAGTATAAAGGGCGGAGCAATATTGGACCACCAGCCGCCGCGTGAGCGGCGGCTGGTGGCGGTCCAAAAGTAGACCACCCCCGCACAGAACCAATCAAACAAGACAGGCGAGGTGTGTTTTTGCGACACCTGGGAGGTGCTCAAAGTGGAAGTGTATGCGCGAGTTCGCCGGGCAGTGCAGGTGGACGGGATGAGCGTGAGGCGGGCGGCCCGGCGGAACAGCCCTTGGTGTGGAGGCGGAAGACGGACAGCATGCGTTCATTCCACGCCAAAATCGTTATGACCCTATTACGATCGTCTCGGACGCACTTCGTAAGCTATTGAAAATAAATTAGAAATTCTGGCGGTGAGGGTGGGATTCGAACCCACGGAGGAGTCACCCCCTCAACGGTTTTCGAGACCGCCCGATTCAACCGCTCTCGCACCTCACCGCGTCGCGGAGGACGGGTCCTCTACTACTATATCGGACTTGGCGCCCGTCGCGCGAGCGCTCGCCCCGGTACGGCCTCTCATCGGCCCGTGTGCCGTCTAGAGCGGGACCGGCGTCTCCAGGTCCGGCATCGGCGCCCCGGTCAACGCCCGCGTCCTGCGCGGCGGTGCCACACGACCGGCCGGCGTCATACACGATTGGTACGCACGGAAGACCTGCTCTTCGAAGACGCGATCCCAGCAAAAGCTCTGCGCGCGCGTCCGCGCGGCCTCTCGCATGCCGGCAAATCGCGTGTGATCCCGCACCAACGCCACCACCGTCTCGACGAACTCGTCGTCGCCGGCGGCCACCCGCCCCGACACGCCGTCCTCCACCAGAAACCGCGCCCCTCCCTTGCCGGTCACCACCGCCGGCACGCCCGAGGCCATAGCCTCCAGCACCACATTGCCGAAAGTGTCCGTCCGCGACGGAAACACGAAGAGGTCCATGTTGGCGTACTCGCGGGCAAGCGCGGGCCCGGTCAGGACTCCGGTCAGCAGCGCGTGCTGCGTGTTCCGCGCCAGCCATCCCCGTTCGCCGCCGTCGCCCACCACCACGAGGCGGAACGGGCCGGCGCCCGACTCCACGAGACGCCGCTCCAGGCGCGCCAGGAGGCGCACGTTTTTTTCCGGCGTCAGCCGACCGACGTATCCCAGCCGGAACGGCCCGCTGGTGCGGTCGCGGCGCGCGGGGTGGAACTGGTTGGTGTCGATCCCGCGGTCCATTCGGAACACGGGCTTGCCCGAAGACTGGCGGATCATTTCGACCAGCTCGTCGTTCGGCGCGAGCGTGGCATTTGCCAGGCCGTAGAACCAAAGCACGCGATCCAGGATCCAGCCCTCCGCCGCGTCGGCTATCTCCATGCGCACTCCCTGCGGCAGCGCCCCCAGCAACCACGCCAGCCGGTGCGATCCGAACTCGTGCAAGTTGGTGTGCCACGACGCCACCCATGGAATCCCCAGCGAATACGCCGCCCACGCCCCCAGCACACCCAATTCGCCGGGGCTCGTGATGTGGATCACGCTGGGCTCGAAATCCCGCAGCGTCTCCAGGATCTTCCCTCTCCGCAGCGCCAGCCTTGGGTCGAACCGCAGGTCGCAGTCCACCGTGAACGACCAGCGGCTGCGCCGGAACTGCAACGTCCGCACCGTTCCGTTCCGCAACTCGCTCTCCTCGGGCCCGCAGCGGACGCAGAGGAAGTCCATCCGCCGGCGCTTGGCGAACGCTTCGTACTGGCGGCAGGTGTGCGCCGCGCCGTTGACCTCGAAATAGGAATCGGCGAACAGGGCGACTCGGGGCGCTGGCGTCACAGGCTCACCTCGTTTCCTGAAAGGGTCTGCCGCAGGGTTTCGCGAGACCGCCGGTTGCCGAACAGGTTCATGGCGCCCAGAAAACAGCGCAGCGCCAGCGGCTCGGCGCCGCTCCAGACCGAGGACAGCGGCGCGTGCCGCCCCTGGTCGTCGAGGAAGAAGAACCGGTCGCGCCAGCGAACCCGGCCCGAGTACTCGGGATGGTCGCGCACCACGTCCCACATCGTCTCCAGGCAGCGCGCGCGGTAGGGCGCGCGGTAGTGCGGCAGCAGTAGAATGTCGCTGATCTTGTCTTCGCGCACCTCGGCGGCAAAGCCTGCAAAGTCGCGCGTGTTGGTGAGGTTGAGGGCTGCGGCCGGTTCGCATCCGTGGCGGTCGCCGCCGCTCACCGCCGGCAAATGGAAAGCCCGCGCCAGGTCCATGGCCGCGCGGTTCTCGCTCCAGGGGCGCATACCGTTCACCTCTACCGCGTGCACCCACAGCCCGTACCCGGAGAGGAACTTCCGCGCCGCGCCCAGGGACGCCGCGCCGCCGGCGCCTTCGGCGCTCCAACCGGGATGGTTGAGCACCACCAGCACCCCCGCGTTTTGGTCGAAGGCCGCCAGCAGATCGGCCAGCGTTTCCGGAGAGGGAGCCCGCGTATAGTCCGCCATTGCACCCATCCAGACCGTTGCGTGGCCGGCCGGCAGATTGTGGACCCCTAGGTGCAAGGTCACGCCTTCAAACGGCACGCTCCATTCAACCGAGACCGGCAGATCGCGCTCCGCCTCCAGCACGCGTAAGTGCAGAGCCGCGGCGATCGAGTCATGGTCGGTCAGCGACACCAGCCCGTGCAGGCCCAGCCCCTGCTGGATCTGCGTCCGCTCGATCTCCAGGGCCTCGCGTTCCGGCGCCGGCGGCGTCCAGTAGACCCGGGAGAAGTCCAGGCTGCAGTTGTGCCGCCGACGGTAACGGCGCTCGTGCATTGCCACCAGCCCGCCAGTTACAGGCCATCGGCTGGCGTACCGCATCGGCGCCGACAGCCGCTCATGCGAATGCATCGTGTGCCCGTGCAATGATACGCCCGTGCGGAACCGCCGCACCCGGTCGCCCGCATTCCACAACAGGTGGATCTGGGTTCGTCTCATGCCAGCCATTCTGGGCGGCGGGCATTACACTCCCGTTTCGGCGCTGTGAATTCCTTCTGAATCGTCCATGCCGGCCACGGGCGACCCTCCCCAGTGTGTGGCGCATCGGCGCCGCTCTCTTCCGAACCGGTCTCCCGGCGTCGAGTAGAACGCCGCCTTCATCCCCGCCGGTGCCTCGCCGCCCTCCCGCAGCAGGTGCAGATGGCGGTATAGCCTCAGGAATCCCGCCGCCACCTCCGGCCAGTCAAACCCGAGCGCTGTGCGCCGCGCGGCGGCCGTCTTGGCCTCGCGCAATTCCGGTTGGCCGGCAATGGCACGGACGGCGGCAGCGAACGCTTCTCCTTCGGCCGGCGCCAGCCAGGCATTGTCCTCATTGGCGAAAGTCGCGATGCCACCGCTGGGCGGCGCGACCAGCGCGGTGCCCGCGGCCATCGCTTCCAACGGCGCGATGCCGAAGGGTTCGCGTGGGTTCGGGTGCAGAAAGACGTCGCTGTTGGCGTGCAGGACGGCCAGCGCCTCCCGTTCGCGAACATGCCCGAGGAAGTGCACCCTCCCGGGCCCCAATTCAGCGGCATCCCGTTCCAACTGCGCGCGCAACGGGCCGTCTCCGGCGATCAGCAGCCGGAATCGCTCCTCCGGCAAGTTCCGCAGGCACTCCAACAGCAGTTCCGGGTTTTTCTCCGGCGCCAGCCGGCCCGCGTAGAGCAGCACGAAAGCGCCGTCCGGCCAGCCGCACTCGGCCAACAACCGAGCCCTGGCCTCCGGTATCCGCCGCGCACCGCCAAATATCCCGGCATCCACGCCCATCGGCCTGATCCACACCCCCCGGCGGACCGCATGCCCGCGCCCCGCCAGTTCCAGCTCGCCGGCGACGTACCGGGACACCGCCACGTGGTGGTCGCACATCGCGAAGTAGAACCACTTCATGTAGGCGCGGCACAGCCCGCGCGCCGCGGCGTGTCCGCTCAGGTAGGCCGCCACGTTGTCGTCCATTCGTTCGCAGCTCAATCCGACAACCGTCGGCCGCCCGGCACCGCGCGGCAAGCCTTGCCGCAGCAGTCCCGCCAGCCACGGCAGCGTGTACTTGTCGCACACCTCCACCAGGAGCGGCCGCTCGCGGCGCAAGATCTCCGCGATTCGCCCTCGCGGCAGCAAGTACCCCATCGGACCCAGGAGCCTGTAGCCTCCGCTGAGCGGTGCCGGGCACGCCCTCACCCGGTAGACGCGGACTCCCTCGGACCAATCCTCGACGGCGTCCGCCGCCGCCGGAACAACCAGCGTCATCGCCTGCCGCTCCGCTGTAGCGGCCGCCAGCAACGCGCGATAGAACGTCGCAATCCCGCCCGAAGTGTCATGCCAGGCGTTGGTGATGTGCAGGGACTTGAACGCCATGAAAAAGATCCTGTCTACGGCGTGGCGCGAGCCGGTTCCGCTTCGAATGACAGGCGCATGAATGACCGGGCGCGGTACTCGAAACGGATCGGAAGCGCCTCGCGCCCTGCTTCGATCCAGAGCTTGAACTCAGTTCGCGACCCGCGTTCCAAGTTGACAATCGCGCCCTGCACACGCTCCACCGGCGCGCCCGCAGCAGCGAGGCCGCGTTCGGCGAATCGGTCCGCCGCTGTGCGGTCCGGGTACTTGCGCGTATGCAGCGCATACCGCGCTCCGTTGTAATGGAAGGCCCCCTCGCGCTCCCGGACGGGGTCGGACACCGCTTGGCGCAGCTCGTATAGAAACGTGGATGGCCGGCCGCCGCGCCCCTCGTGAACCGTTACGCCGCCCGAGGCGCCGCCGGAGAACAAGGTGCGCACCACGCCCGCCAGCGAGGCGGCGTCTTGCCAGCGTACCGGCTCGGAAAGGCCGGCGCGCAAGACCCGGCTTTGGTGGCGCCCGCCGGCGGAAGAACCTTGAATCGCCGCAACCGCCGGGCGGGCCGGCGCCGAATGGAGCGCCCGTTTCGCTTCATTCACGTTGGTCTCGGGAGAATCGGTCATCAGCCCCACGTACTCGGCGTGGACCGGCGTTCCGCCTTCGCACTCCACGTCTTCTTCCAAGAATCCGAACCGGTCGAGACCGGCGGCGCGTTCCGGTGCCGAGCCAGCGGCGAAGCGAATGGTAACGCGCGTCAAGGACCCTTCGGAGCGCTCCTGCACCGACACCTGCGCTCCACCCACCCCGCGCCGCGAGTACAGCGGCACGCCCAGCGGGAGCAGCGTGGCGTCGGCCCGGTAGCGGCGGTCCGCGCCTGTCGAAGCCCGGGCCGGAAGCGCCGCAGTGGCAAGTCCCGCCGAAAGGAAGCGCCGCCTGTTCCAGATCGTCATGGTCCCACCTTCGCCGCCAGCGCGCTGCGAGAAAGAAGGGCCGCCAGCGACCTCGGCCCAGCCAGCAGAAATCCGGCGATCAGGCGCGGGATGGCGCGCAGGTCGCCGGCAAGAGTTCCTGCGCCCGCTCCCACCAGCAGCGCGCCGCGCCGCATCGCATACAAGTTGAACGTCGTCGAAACCGCCGTGAAGCCGGCCGACGCCGCGATGCTCGCCAGCAGGTTCGGCGTTCCGCGCCACCAGTGCAACGCCAGTTCAAGGCTGTGCGCCACCAGCGGCAGAAGCACCATCACCGCCATCGTCCCCTTCCAGCGCGGCTCGACCCTCCGGAACGACTGCGTGACCGCCCCGTAGAACCCGGCCGTCGCCGAGCGGTAGAGGAACTCGGCCGCCGCCGCCCCCACCGCCGCCCGCCAACCCGCGCCCGTGTTCGCCGCCAGGAACACCGTCCCCCGGAACGCCGAACTAAACAACGACGCCTTCCAGTTCCAGCGAAGGAGCAGCAGTTCTCGCGGCATGCGCGCCAAACTGCGCAACACGCCGGCGACCGTGGTCTCGCACCCGGCATCGGCGGGTCCCGCTGGCCGCCGGCTCGTTGGAATCGCTCTGTTCACACCGGCAGAATAGCCTTCGCGCATGACGCCACGGTGACGGAACGGTGACTTTCGCCGCACAAACGCCGGCCGGGGCGACGCCTCTATCGTGATGCCGCGCTCCAAGCCCGTTCAGCCCGCACACCGCTGCCGATCCCTTCGTCCCGGCCTATTGGGCCGACTGCCGCGCTATGTAGCAGTTGCGAATGTTCCAGAAGTCGAATATTCTAATATTGTGCAGAGCCTGCTGCGGTCTTACAAAGCCAACGTGTTTCAGGCGCTCTCCCACCCCACGCGCATCGCCATTGTCGAAGCCCTTCGCGACGGCGAACTTCCCGCCGGTACAATCCAGGAACGAGTCGGCATCGAGCAGGCCAATCTCTCCCAGCACCTGGGAATCTTGCGCAGCCGCCAACTCGTAGCGAATCGCAAGGAGGGCAACCAGGTCTTCTACTAGCTCCGGAACCCAGTCCTTACCGAAGTCCTAGATATCATGCGCCGCTACTTCCAGGCCAACCTTTCCGAAGCGGTCCAGATGTTGGGCGAGATTCAATCTGAGTCGGCCGGCCGATGAGCTTGGATCGAGCAGGCGCGTTGCCACCGGGCATCTGGAAAGGCGCCCATGCCGGCTGACCTCCTGTTCAACGCCGGATTGGCCGCCTATCTGGCGGGTGCGCTCGCGGGGTTGGTCTTTCTGCGCCGTCCGGGGCCGGCCCGTTGGTTGTCTTTCGGCGCGGCGCTGGCTGGCGCGTTGCTGGAAATCGCCGCCTCCGCCTCGGCTCTGGTCCAGGGCTCGGCGGCCGCCTGGAACCTGCCCTGCGGCCTCCCGATGTTCATCTGGACCGTGCGCCTGGACCCGCTCTCCGCCTTTTTCGGCCTGGCGCTAGGACTGCTGTCGGCGGCCGTCTCCATCTACTCCTTCGGATACCTTCGCCCGGCCGGGAATGCCCGCGGGGCCGGGTTGCTCGGCTTCTTCTACAACGTCCTGCTGCTGAGCCTGGCTCTGGTCTTTACCGCGTCCAACGCCTTCTTCTTCCTGTTGGCCTGGGAGGTGATGGCGCTCGCGGCCTACTGCCTGGTCAGTTTCCGGCACGAAGACGACGAGACGAGGCGGGCCGGAACGCTGTTCCTCATCATGTCCCACGCGGGCACCGGAATGCTGCTCATCGCCTTCCTGACGCTAGGAAACATTGCGGGCGGCCTGGAGTTTTCCGGGTTCCATCTGCTGGTCTCCGCCCTATCTCCGTCGCTTCAGGCCGCCGTCCTGCTGTTGTTTTTCCTGGGATTCGGCGTGAAGGCCGGGATCGTCCCGCTGCACGTGTGGTTGCCCGCCGCGCATCCAGTAGCTCCCGGCAACGTCTCCGCGCTCATGTCCGGCATCGTCATCAAGGCAGGCATCTACGGCATGGCGCGTGTCTTCTTCGACTTCGCCGGCGTGCCGCCGCTCTGGGCCGGCAGTCTGGTTCTGGCCACGGGCGTCGCCTCCGGCCTGATTGGCGTCCTATACGCGCTTATGGAGCACGACCTGAAGCGCCTGCTCGCCTACCACAGCATCGAGAACATTGGGATCATCCTGACCGGCTTCGGCGCCGCCCTCATGTTCCGCTCCCTGGGACATCCCGGCCTGGCCGCCGTCGCCCTGATCGCCGGCCTCTATCACACACTGAACCACGCCATCTTCAAGTGCCTCCTGTTCCTCGGCGCGGGCGCGGTCATGCAGGCCGCACGCACGCGCAACATGGAGAAGATGGGCGGTCTCATCCGCCGCCTTCCGGTGACCGCATTCTGTTTTCTGGTGGGTGCCATTGCCATTTCCGGACTGCCGCCGTTGAACGGCTTCGTTAGCGAGTGGCTCACTTACCAGGCGCTCCTGGCGGGCTTCGGCAGCACCCAGAGCCTCACCCGGTTGATGTTCCCGCTGGCCGGCGCGCTGCTTGCACTCACCGCGGCGCTGGCCGCCGCCTGCTTTGTGAAGGCGTTCGGTATCGCCTTCCTGGCGCTCCCGCGCAGCGAGGAGGCCGCCGGAGCCCAAGAGGTCTCGCTGTCCATGCGCGCCGGGATGGCGATTCTCGCCGTCCTCTGCGTGGCGCTCGGCCTCGGCGCCGTCTGGTTCCTTCCGGTGTTCGATCCCATCACGCAACAAGCCATGGGCGTGCGCGTGAGTTCCGCGCTGGTGACCGCCAACGGCCTAGCCCTTTCGGCCGGTTCGGCGCGCGGCGGCACCGTATCGACAGCGGGCATCGCCGCCGTACTGGTGTTGCTCGGAGCGGTTCCCGCCTTGCTCTGGGTCCTGTGGGGACGCGGCGCCCCGCGGCGCACCGGCCCCACTTGGGATTGCGGGCTCCCCGGCCTCACCGCCGAAAACGAATTCACCGCCACGGCCTTTTCCAAAGCCCTGCGGATGATCTTTTCCGCCCTCTTCCGCCCGCGGCGGGAGATTCAGGCGGAATATGACGTGTCGCCCTACTACCCAACGGCCATCCGTTTCGAAAGCGAGATCGAACCCAGCTTTGAGAAGCGCCTCTACGACCCGCTCAAGCAGCGCGTCATGGCTGCGGCCGATCGCATGCGCGCCGTGCAGGCCGGCAGCATTCACGCTTACCTGGCCTACATCTTCGTGGCACTCGTTCTTTTGTTGTTGCTCGGAGCGCGCGGATGAGCGAACGAATTCTCATGGTGCTCGTCCAGTTGATGCTGCTACTTGGGCTTTCGCCCTTCGTCACCGGCTTCATCCGCCTGTTGAAGGCGCGCTTCCAGACCCGCCGCGGCCCCGGCCTCTTCCAGCCCTACCGCGACCTGTACAAGCTCCTGCACAAGGGGATGGTGATCCCCGACCCGGCCTCCTGGTTGTTCTCCGCCACTCCTTACGTGTTGTTTTCGACGGCGCTTCTGGCCGGCCTGATGGTCCCGATGATTTCGACCACCGCGCCGCTCGGCTTATTCGGCGGCGTTCTGGCTCTGGTCTACCTGCTCGGCCTGGGCCGTTTTTTTCTGGCTTTGGGCGGGCTCGACACGGGCAGTTCGTTCGGCGGTTTGGGCAGCAGCCGGGAAATGACCATCTCCGCGCTGGCCGAGCCGGCCATGATGCTGGCCATCTTCACCGCGGCCATCGGCGCCAACTCCACCAGCCTTTCGGAAGTGGCCCGGGTGGCCGTCGGCCAGACGTGGCGTTTTCTCGCGCCGTCGCAGATGCTGGCCTTCGCCGCGCTGTTTGTCGTCCTCATCGCGGAGACCGGGCGAATTCCCGTCGATAACCCGGCCACGCACCTGGAACTCACCATGATCCACGAGGCAATGATCCTCGAATACTCCGGAACGTACCTGGCTCTCATCGAATGGGCCGCCTCCATCAAGCAACTTCTTTTGATGACGCTGCTCATCAACGTCTTCTGGCCGTTCGGGCTGCAAGGCGGCTGGTCGTTGGCAGGCGTGGCCGTGAGTCTGGGATACCTTCTCGTGAAGCTCGCTGTGCTGTGCGTGGGCGTCGTATTGGTGGAGACCACCAACGCCAAACTGCGTCTGTTCCGCGTTCCCGAGCTTCTGGCGGCGGCCTTCACGCTCGGCGCGCTGGCCCTGGTCTCGACGTTCTTGTTCTAGCGGCCTATGGACATTCTTCACAACCCGGAGTTCGGCAACCGGATCGTGACGCTCATGGCGGCGCTCGTGCTAGTGCTGCAGATCCTCATGGCGGCGCAGCGCTGGCTGGTGTCCAACATCCGGATCTTCGGCGCGCAGTCGTTTCTTCTGGCCGCCATCGCCGGAACCATCGCCGTGTTCAACCGCGCGCCGCACATCCTGATCGCCGCCATCCTAACCCTGCTTGTGAAAGCGATCCTCGTCCCCGTGCTGCTGGAACGCCTGGTGGACCGCATCGAGATCCGCCAGGAGATCGAACCCTTCGTGAACATCCCGCTCTCGGTGCTCATCTGCGGCGGCCTCACGCTGCTCGGCTACGTGGTCGCCGAGTCCTTCTACCATCCCGAGCGGACCACCGGCGCCGCGGCCCTCGGTCACAACACGCTGGCGGTCGCGGTTTCCTTGTTCCTGATCGGCTTCTTCATGATGATCAACCGCCGCAAGGCGCTGACGCAGGTTCTGGCGCTGCTCTCGCTCGAAAACGGCCTCTTTCTGGCGGCCATCTCGCTTACCTACGGCATGCCCCTTATCGTCGAGTTGGGCGTGTTCTTCGACGTGCTGGTGGCGGTGATGGTGCTCGGCATCCTGGTGTACCGCATACGGGAGAGCTTCGAATCGATGGACGTAAGCAAGATGCGGAGGCTGCGGGGCTAGACCGTACCATGATTCTCGCCGCCATACTCTCGGTTCCGCTGGCCGCCGGGCTGGTCGCGTTTCTCACGCGGCGGCGGCGCTCCATGGAGACGGTAAATCTGATCTGCGCCGCCGTCACCTTCGTCCTAGCCCTCACACTCGCCGGCCGTGTGCTTGCGGGCGGGCCCGTCTCCCTGTGGAACGACTTCCTCTACGCTGACCACTTGAGCGCCCTCGTCATCCTGCTGACAGCATCCGTAGCCCTTCCCTGCGCCGTATACACGGTCGGCTACCTGCGCGACGAGGAGGCCGGCGGCGCACTCGGTGGAGAAGAGGGTGGCGGCACTCTCACCATGCTGCGGCGCTACTACGCACTTACCCCGCTGTTTCTGTTTTCGATGCTGCTGATGACGCTGGCCAACAACCTCGGCGTGATGTGGGTGGCCATCGAAGCCACCACCCTCACCTCGGTCTTTCTGGTTGCCTTCTACGGGAAAGCCACGTCGCTCGAGGCAGCCTGGAAGTACGCCATCATCGGCGGCGTCGGCCTGTCGATGGCCTTGTTTGGGACAATCCTCACCTACTACTCCGGGCGCACGCTCGGCGGCGCGGACACCCTGGCCGGGCTGAATTGGTCCTTCCTGGCGGAGCGCGCGGCGCAGTTGGATCAGACCACGCTGCGGTTGGCGTTCATTCTAGCCTTGCTAGGCTATGGCACCAAGGCCGGTCTGGCTCCCATGCACACCTGGAAGCCTGACGCCTACGGCGAGGCGCCGGTGCCCGCCGCGGCGATTCTCTCGACGGCGATGCTCAACTGCGCGTTGTACGGGCTGGTGCGGTTCTATGTTCTCACCAGCCGCGCGCTGGGCCCAGAATTCCCCGGCGGCCTGCTATTGCTGTTCGGCATGCTCTCCATGGGCATTTCGGTGCCGTTCGTGCTAATCCAGAAGAACTACCGCCGCCTGCTCGCCTACCACACGATCGACCACGCGGGCATCATGGCCACGGCTTTGGGCATCGGCGGCAAACTGGGCGCGCTGGCGCTAATGCTGCACATGACGTTTCACACCGTCGCCAAGTCTCTGCTGTTTCTGTGCGCCGGTAACGTCTCGCAGCACTTCCGGACGGATCTGTTCCGCAGGATCGGAGGCGGGGTCGTCCGCGTGATGCCGTTCACCGGAACGGTGTTCCTCATGGCGATGCTGGCCATCATCGGGATGCCGCCGTTCAGCTTGTTTCAGAGCGAATTCCTGATTGTGCAGGCGGGCCTGGCGGGCGGGCACACGCTCCAGAGCGTTCTGTTCATCCTGTTTGGAACCGGAGTCTTCGCGGGCGCGCTGCTGCATGTGGGCGGCTTGGTCCTCGGCCCGAGCGAAGTGTCCGCGCCCGCCGCCCCGCGCCCCTGGCAAACCGCGGCCGTTCTGTCTTTGGCCGTCGTGCTGGTTGTGATCGGCTTCTGGCTGCCCGCGCCGTTGTTGGACCTGATTCGCGGTGCGGCGCGCGTGGTGGGGGGGGAATGAGCGTGACGCCACTTCTCTCCTCCCTGCTCGCCCGGTTCCCGGACCGCGTCCGCCGCATCGAGGCCTCGTCTGCCGATCCGCTCTGCGCGGTGGACTCGGCCGATATCCCCGAGACGGCCGCCTTCCTTCGCTCCGAACATGGCGCGCGGCTGGCCACCCTGTTCGCCGAAGACCGCCTCGCCGCCGAGGCTCTCTTCCACCTCTACTATGTCTTCGAACGCCCCGGCGACCCGGTCTACCTGATCCTCCGCGCCTCGCTGCCGCCGGACCGCCCGCAGTTCCCATCGCTCGCCGCCGAGTTGCCCTCGCTCAACTGGCAGGAGCGCGAGATCCAGGATTGGTTCGGACTCCAGGCCACCGGGCACCCCAATCCGCGCCGCGTGGCGCTGCACGACAACTGGCCCGATGTCCACCCGTTGCGGAAGGACTTCCCCCTCAATGGCGTGCTCCCTCCTTTCGAAGGGGAACAGCACGAGTACCGGCCCACGCTCGGCGAAGGCGTACTTCAGATTCCCGTCGGCCCGGTCCACGCCGGAATCATCGAGCCGGGTCATTTCAACTTCGCCGTGGCTGGCGAGCCGGTCCTTTACCTCCAGTTGCGCATGTTCTACAAGCACAAAGGGACCGAGAAGCTCTTTGAACACGTCGCGATTCCCCGCGCCGTCTTCCTGGCCGAGAGCATTTCCGGCGATTCGGCCTTCTCCCACGGAACCGCCTTTTGCCAGGCCGTGGAGCGCGCCGCCGGGATCGAGGTTCCGCCGCGCGCCCGCTACATGCGCACGGCGCTGCTGGAGTTGGAGCGGATCTACAACCACGTCGCCGACATCGGCGCCATCGCCACAGACGTCGGTTTCGTCGTCGCCAACGCCCATGCCGGCAGCCTGCGGGAGCGCATCGTCGGGATGAACGAAGAGCTGACCGGAAGCCGCCAGCTTCGCGCCATGGTCTGCATCGGCGGCGTCCGCCGGAATTGGAGCCGTGAGCAGGCCGCCGCGCTTCTGGATTCGATCGGCCCCATCGAGAAAGGATTCCGCGACCTGGTTGCCTTGATCCGCTCCTCGGATTCCACGCGCGACCGCCTCGAGCACACCGGCCGTCTCCAGCCCGAGAAGGCCCGGGCCTTGGGGATTGTCGGCGTGGGCGGGCGCGCTTCCGGTATCGATCTGGATGTCCGGCGGGATCACCCTTACGCCGCCTATGGCGCGATGGCCTTCAAGGTGCCCGTCTACCAGGAAGGCGACGTGTTGCACCGCGTGAAGGTCCGCGTGGAGGAAGTTACTGAATCCTTCGGCATTCTCCGCGCCGCCGCGGCGAACCTGCCGTCCGGCCCGTTCCGCGCCGCCTTTGGTGAGATCCCGCCGGGCCGTTGCGCGCTCGGTGCGGTGGAAGGCTGGCGCGGAGAGATTATTCACTGGGTGCGCACCGCGCCCGGCAACCGCCTGGAGCGATGCAAGATCAAGGACCCCTCGCTGAACAACTGGCCCGCGCTGGTGGAGGCCGTGCAAGGCAACATCGTCCCGGACTTCCCCGTCATCAACAAAAGCTTCAACCTTTCCTACTCCGGAACCGACCGCTAGCCATGTTCAAGATCCTCCAGAAGACATTCCGCAGCGGCATCGTGACGGCGGACTATCCCCGGCGCCCGGCGCAGGTTTCCGCGCACTCCCGCGGCGCGCCCGCCTTCGACTTCGATCGCTGGCGCGACCCGAGCCCCGCCGCCGAAGCCTGTCCCACCGGAGCCATTGAGGTGCATGACGCCGGGGGCCGCCGCCGCGTCTCGGTGGACTACGGCCGCTGTATCTTCTGCGGAGAATGCGCCGCAGCCTCGGCCGGCGACGGCGTGCGCGCGAGCCGCGAATTCGAACTTGCCGCCACCAGCCGTCGGAGCCTCGTCCTCCACGCGGAGTACTCGCTCGCGCCCGAGGGCGTGAACGGCGAGCGGATCGCCACCGGTGGCGATCCTGCAGGACCGGGCGGTGTGGAAGCGGCGGGGGCACGCCTATCCGAGACGATCCGAAAAACCCTGGGCCGTTCTCTGGCGATCCGCGAGGTGGACGCCGGCTCCTGCAACGGATGCGAACTGGAGGCCATCGCCCTCAACAACCCGGTTCACGACATCGAGCGCTTCGGCATCCACTTCGTGGCCTCCCCGCGCCACGCCGACATGCTGTTGGTCACCGGGCCCGTCACCCGGAACATGGAACTGGCGTTGCGCAAAACCTACGACGCCACACCGGAGCCGCGCCTGGTGGCCGCCGTGGGCGCCTGCGGCATCAGCGGCGGCATCTTCGGCGTTAATTACGCAACGCGCGGGGGCGTGGACCAGGTGATCCCGGTGGATGTCTACATTCCCGGCTGCCCGCCGCGGCCCGAGGCGCTGCTGCACGGAATTCTGCTGGCGCTGGGACGCTTCCCCGTGTCCCGCACCGGCTAGCGCTCCGCCCCTCTGTTGGCTCACCGAATGGCCCCGCCTTGTGGGGCAGGCCATCGTTGTCTGTGGCCTGCGAGAGCGCCTTCCCGCCGCAATGCTGCCTATAGTCTCCGGTTACGCCGCTCGTCTTTGTGGGGCAGCCACTCTTGGCTGCGCCAGGGCTTTCCCGCCCCCTGCCACCGATCAGGCGTGTGTGCTATTGCGCGCCGCGTCCTGCGGTCGTGGAGCCGGCCGCCAGGCCGGCAACGTGGGCCGTCCTGCCTGCGGCTTTCGCGAGAACGCCGTTGCCGCCCAGTGGCCCACGCGCTCGGGCGCGCTGCGTCACCACTCCCGTCGGCGCTATTTCCCGCGCGCGTAAGCGTTTCTGGCCGGTGGCGGCGGCACCGGTTCCGGCGGCGGCTCGACCGGCTTCTTAAGCCTGCCGTCGATCCGCGCCAGGATCATCTCCGCCTTGGCCTTCTTGAACTTCGGGGAATCCGGCTCGACGCCTTCGGCCGCCACCTGGCGGTCGGTGATCTCGCTTGCCGCCGGCAGGTACCTCTGCAGGAAGTTCCGGATCCGGTCCTGCACCTGGCGCTGTCCGCTGGTGAGAAACAGGTAAAGGATCTGTTCGCCGGGCGCCTTGACCAGCACTTGGTACACGTGCGAGGCCTTGGTCACTTTGGACGCCCGCAGTTCGCGCTCCAGCTTCTTGGCGTCCGCGTGCAGCTTCTTAACCAGATCCAGTTCGGATTTCCGCACCGAGGCGGCCTTCAGGAACGCCGCGCGCTCCCCCGCCGAGAAGTTCTCGGTGAACAGATATAGAAACAAGCCCAAGTTGTCGACGGGCACGCTGGCCCCGAACGGGATCATCTGCCGAACCTTTTCCAGGCGCGCGAAGCCCGCAAGATTCAGCTTCTGCCCCGCGCCACCGGGCAGGATGGAAGCCAGCAACTTCTCCTGCGCGAGAGCCTGAAGCGTCTCTCCCGGGTTGGTTTCGTCGGCCACCTGGATCAGCTCTTCGAACACCCGCCGGGCTGGGATCAGTTTCTCCAACTCCTCCAACCGGGCGTTCTCGTACTGCTGCGCGGTCCGCGCCTCAACCACCATCGAGTAGCGCACCTTCAGCCGGATCAGACGCAGCAACCGCGCCGGGTCGTCGGAAAGGGCCCTTGGATAGACCGCCCGCAACTCCTTCTGTTCTACGTCGGCCGTGCCGTTGGTGGGGTCCAACATCAGCCCGAGCGACGCCCTGTTGAGCGAAAGCGCGATGGCGTTGATGGTGAAGTCCCGGCACAGCAGGTCTTCCTGGATGGTGGAGGCCGTCACCGTGGGGCGCGCGCCCGGCTTCGCGTACCGTTCCTGGCGAGCCATGGCGATCTCGGCCGTCACCCGCCCGGGGAACAGCACCTCCGCGCTGCGGCGGTGCTCGTCAATCTCCACGATCTTACCGCCCGCGCTCGCCGCCACCGCCTTGGCGAGTTTCAGGGCGTTCCCCTCGACGCGAAAGTCCAGGTCGCGGATCGGGAAGCCGCCGAGCATATCCCGCACCGCGCCCCCGGTCAGAAACAGGTTCACGTTGGCCTTGGCCGCCGCGCCCTGAACCTGCGCAACCACCTGGTTCTGAGCCGCGCTCAGGTGGCTTTCCAGCATGAACATGTAGTCGCTCATCGCAAACGCCTTCGCCCCCCGGCTCCCGGCGGCGCCGTCAGCCCGCCCGTGCCCGCGGATGATGCTCGTCAACCGTGCTCTTCAACTTCGAGCGGAGCACGTGCGTGTAGATCTGGGTCGTCGAGATATCCGCATGGCCCAGCATCGTCTGCACGCTCCGCAAGTCTGCTCCGCCCTCCAGCAGGTGCGTCGCGAAGGTGTGCCGGATCACGTGCGGAGTCAGCCCGTGAAAAATGCCGGCCCGTTTCCCGCGCAGCGCCAGCAACTTCCAAAACGCCTGCCGCGTCAGCTTGCCGCCCCGCGCCGTCACGAACAGGTAGGCGCTCCCGCGCCCCCTCAAGAGCCCCGGCCGCCCGTTGTCGAGGTAATCCTGGATCGCCCGCCCCGCCGTCTGGCCGAAGGGAACCATCCGCTGCTTGCCCCCTTTTCCCGTCACCCGCACCAATCCGAATTCCAGGTTCAGGTCGGAACACTCCAGCCCGCAGAGTTCCGATACCCGCAGCCCGGAGGCGTAGAGCAACTCCAGCATAGCGCGGTCCCGGATGTTGGTCGGCTTGTGGCCGTCGGCCGCGGTCACAAGGCTCGATATCTGCTCTGTATTCAAATACTTGGGAAGATTGGACCACTGCTTCGGCGTCGTCAGCCTCTCGGTCGGGTCCACCGAAACGGCCCCCTGTCGAAGGAGAAACGCGAAAAACCGCCGCAGCGCGGACAAATGCCTCGCGATCGAGCGGCTTGACAACCCGTCCCGGTACAACGAATCGACGTATTCCCCAAGCGTCCGGGCGTCAGGCTGTGGGTCGCCTCCATGGGCGCCAAGAAACGCCAGGAACCGCTCCAGGTCGCGACGGTAGGCCTGCAAAGAGTTCTCCGCCAAGCCCTTCTCTATCCGGCAGTAGTCGAGAAAGGCCCCCAGTTCGCCCGAGAACGGTACGGCGCTCTGCATCGTGCCAATGATACAATACCTCCGAAATTGTTTGGAAGCAAAAGTGACACAAAAGGAGTCTCTTGGCCGGTTCTACCAGCAAACGGGTGATCGTACGGCGGTTTGACCGCGAGCCGGTCGCCGGCTTCGTCAACCCCAGGACCTACCTCCAGCCCTCCGGCGCCGAGGTCCTGGCCACCTCCGGGGTCGTCACCGTCGTCCCCTTCAGCGAGATCAAAGCCGTCTGTTTCGTGCGGAGTTTCGAGGACGCCGAGGAGCCGGCGGCGGCCCGGCTCTTTCAGGCCCGGCCCAAGACCGAGGGGCTCTGGGTCCGCATGCGCTTCCTGGACGACGACCTCATGGACGGGCTGCTGCCCAACAATCTCTTGCAGTTGGAGACCTTCGGGTTCACCGTCGTCCCGCCCAACCCCTCGTCCAACAACCAACGCATTTTCGTTCCGCGCAACGCCCTGGCCGAGATCCATGTCCTCGGCGTGGTCGGGAGCCCGCTGCGGCCGCGCAAGCCCAAACCCGCGCCCAAGACCCAACTGGAGATGTTCGAGTAGCCCCGCTCAGGTTATTCCTGCCCGGCCAGCCCCAGCGCGTGTTCTTCCAGGTCGATCCAAGTTTGCAGGTTGGTGGCCTGCACGAACACCGCCCGGTCTACCAGGAAAGCCCGCCGGTGGCGGAACTCGGCCCAACGGTAGTGGGCGTGTTCGAAGACCGCCGGCACCTGCGCCGGGCTGATCTGCTGGGCCAGCGTGATGTGCGGGTGGTACGGGTAGGGCTCGTTGAACTCCGCCGGTCCCTGGTTCAGTTCGCCGTGGACCTCTTTCATGCGCTCAAATCCGGCCGTCAGCGTCACGTAGACGACCGACGACATCGTGAAGATGCCGATGTCGCCCATGTGCAGCTCGAACGGCTCGGTCCGGGAGAACACCTCCCGGATGTGGTCGTTGGCGGCGTCCGGATCGCGCAGCGGCCGGGGTACCAGGTGCGTGACGTGCGCCCGCAATTTGCAGCCCGGAACCAACTCGCCGCGCAGGTGGTCGATGAACTCCGCCAAAGGCTCCGGCAGATACGTCACCAGCGAAAAGAGGTTGATGCGCGACCCGGGAGGGGGTTCCGAAGGCATTCTTTTCTATCTTAGATGCTCGGCGCCTCGGGCACGGCCCAGCGAGCTTCCTCAAACCCCACGTACTTGCAGATCAGCAGCCCGCCGTCTTCCCGTTCCAACACGTCGCCCACCTCGATCGGTTGTTCGGTCCCCCGCAGACTGGTCCACGCCGCGTACACGTTAGGAGCATCCACCGCGCCGGCCGGTTGGTAGTCCCGGGGCTTGACGCCGGTCGAGCCGGCCGTGTGAGGCGCCCAGCGGAACTGCTGGCGCTGGGTCTCCCTTAGCCGATGGATGCGGAACGAGGGCATAGGACTATTTTCTACATTTTCTGCCAAAATGGAAATCGGCCACGCACCGGCGCGCGCCGGAAGGGTTGATGAAAAAGCTCCTTTGGCTCCTGATTCCGCTGCTCGCCGCCCTGGCCGCGTGGCTCGTCTACCGCCAGCGCCACGCCCCTCCGTCCGTTGCTTTCGCCCCTGTCGCGCGCGGCACGCTGGTGAGCGCCCTTACCACCAACGGCCGCGTGGAGCCCCTGGAATGGTCTGCCGTCGTCGCCGACCGTGCGGGTCTGGTGACCGCCGTCCCGGCCGGGAAGGGCGCCCGCGTGAGCCGGCGTGACGTGCTCGTCGAACTGGCCTCCGATGAGGCCCGCGCGGACCTCGCCGCAGCCGAGGCCCGCTTGGCGCAGATTCGCGCGGAGACCCAGCTTCAGGCGCAGGGAGGCCGTTCCTCCGAATTGGCCGCCATCGATGCCGACACAGGCACTGCCCGCCTGGATCTGGAGACGGCCCGGAAAGAACAGGCCGCACTCGCGCGCCTTGTCGAAAAACAGGCCGCCACACGCCAGGAACTCACGGAAGCCGAACGGCGCGTCGAACGGCTGGAGGCGCAGAGTGCCGGCCTCGGCCAACGCCGGGCGGCGCTGGTGGACGCGTCCGACCGCGCGGCCACCCTGGCCCGCTTGCGGGAAGCCGAGACGGCGGTGGACCGCGCGCGGCTCGCGATGGACCGCCTCTCGATCCGCGCGCCCCTGGCCGGTACGTTGTACGAAACCACCGTCCGCGTGGGCGCCATGCTCAGCCCCGGCCAGGAGATCGCCAGGATCGGGCAGACCACCCGGGTACGCGTCCGCGTGTATGTGGACGAGCCGGAACTCGGGCGGGTGGCGATCGGCATGCCCGTCACCATCACCTGGGATGCGCTCCCCGAACGCCGCTGGAAGGGAGCCGTCGAGCGCCTCCCGGTGGAGATTGCCGCGCTTGGCTCCCGGCAGGTTGGGGAGGTAGCCACGGTGATCGAGAACCCCGGCGGCGAGTTGCTCCCGGGGACCAACGTGAATGTCGAGATCCAATCCGCCGTCGCCGAGGGCGCGTTGACCATTCCCCGCGAAGCCCTCCGCCGCCACGGCGCCGACAACGGCGTGTATGTCCTGGACGGCGCGCGTGTTCGCTGGCGCAAGGTGGCGACCGGCATCTCCAGCATCACCCGGATTCAGATATTGGACGGCCTAACCGAATCCGACTCGGTCGCACTACCCGGCGCCGCCACCCTCACCGACGGCGCGGAAGTGAGGGTGGCGGTGAGATAAAGAAACCGCTGGTTTAATGTCCCCTACAGCAACCCCCGCACCGACCGGATTAGGTTCTCGCTCGCCCAGTTCTCCGGGCCGATGTGCTTCTGCCGCACCCGCCCGCGTGAGTCGATCACATAGGTCTCCGGGAATTTGAACGTGCCGTACCGCCCGCTGATCTCGGCCGCCGGGTCGCGCGCCGTCAGGAACGCGACTTTCGTCTTGTCCAGAAACGCCTTGTACTCGCCCGCGTCCTGATCCACGCTCACGCCCACCACCACCACACCGGAGTCCGCCAGCCGCTCGTGGAACTCGTTGAGCGACGGCAATTCCTCCACGCACGGCGGGCACCAGGTAGCCCAGAAATTCAGCACCAGCAGTTTGCCCCCGAAGTCCGAACGCGTGATGACGCGCCCGTTATCGGCCGTGATGCGGAAATCCGGAGCACGGTCGCCCACGTTCACGACCTTTTCGCGAATCCCGTCGGCGATGAAGTAGGCGAGGCCCACCAGCGCCACGGCCATTCCCAGCATTAGAATCTTGTCGGTTTTGTTCGCGCCCATGCGGTGTTGTCTATAATTCTAGAGTATCCATGCCCTCGGGCGCGGCATCCTACATAGGAGACCCATGCTGATCACCCGGCGCGCCGAATTCGCCGCCTCCCACGTGTGCTGTCACCCGGACCTTAGCGACGCCGACAACTTGGCGGTCTACGGCCCGGAGGCCAACCCCCGCGGCCACGGCCACAACTTCGTCCTCGAAGTGACCCTCGACGGCCCGCCCGACCCGCTCACCGGCATGGTCTACGACCTCAAAAAGCTCAAGGACGTCCTTCAACGCGAGATCATCGACTCCTTCGACCATCGATTTCTGAACGCCGAGACGCCGCCCTTCGATCGCATCATTCCCACCCCCGAGAACATGGCCGTCGAAATCTGGCGGCGGCTGGAGCCGGCCTTCGCCGCCGGCGCCGTGCGCCTCCACGCCGTGCGCCTCTACGAAACCGAGGACCTTTGGGTGGAGTATCGCGGAGGCGCGGAGTGATGCGGCTCGGACGGCGATACCGTTTCTCGGCGGCGCACCGGCTCGACTCCCCCGCCCTGGGCGTCGAGCAGAACGCCGCCGTCTACGGCAAGTGCAACAACCCGTTTGGCCACGGCCACGACTACGCTCTCGAGATCGCCCTGGACGGTCCCCTGGACGTCTCCACCGGCCGCGTAGCGGATCGTGCCGCGCTCGACCACCTGGTGGAATCCGCCGTTCTCTCCCGCCTGCGGCACGCCGACCTGAACACCGACGCGCGGGACTTCGCCGGCGCGGTTCCCACCACCGAGAACCTGGCCGAGGGCATCTGGCGCGCCCTGCGCGATCGCTGGAGCGAAGCCTTCCCCGGCGGTTCGCCCGCCCTGGCCGCCGTGCGCCTCCACGAAACCCGACGCAACACCATCGAAGTTCAAGTTCCCAAAGGAAGTGAGGCCACACAGTGCCCAGCGTCATGAAGCCGCGCCGCCGCCCGGCGTCCATCGCCAAAGAATTCGACAAGATCCTCCGGGCAATCGGGGAGGACCCCGCCCGCGAGGGCCTGCTGAAGACCCCGTCGCGCGCCGCCGATGCCTTGGATTTTCTCACCAGCGGCTACCGCACCAAGTTGAAAGACGTCCTGAACGGCGCCCTGTTCACCGTGAAGTACGACGAAATGGTGATCGTCAAGGACATCGAGTTCTTCAGCCTGTGCGAGCACCACATGCTGCCTTTCTTCGGCAAGATCCACGTAGCCTATATCCCGCGCGACAAGGTCGTCGGGTTGAGCAAGGTCCCGCGCATCGTGGACATGTTCGCGCGCCGTTTGCAGGTCCAGGAGAGGCTCACCCAGCAAATCGCCCAGTGCGTCGAGGAGGCCATTGATCCGCTCGGGGTGGGCGTCATCGCCGAAGCCCGCCACCTGTGCATGATGATGCGCGGCGTCGAAAAGCAGCACTCCGGCGCGGTCACCAGCGCCATGCTGGGCGCTTTCCGCAGCCACAAGGAGACCCGCGACGAGTTCCTCTCCCTGGTCAGCCACACCTCGCTCGGATTCTAGGTCCGGCGGGCGGGCGCGCGTGTTAGGATGAGGGTTCCATGGCCCGGAATTATCGCCATTTCCGCGCGGGACCGGACCCCTGGGGCCGCGTCTGGCAGGTGGACCTCATGTGGCTCCAAACCGCCATCGCTATCCGGCACAGCGACTCGATCGACGTGAAGTTCCTCGTCTCGGCCGGAGACGTACGCGAAGAGAAGGTCGTCTCTCTCCGCCACCCCGCTCTGCTGGCGCTCTCAGCGGCGCTCAGCCGGCCGCTCACCGACCCCTGGTGCCTGGCATTGGCCGCGCAACACCTCATCCACATGATCGAAACCGGCGACGACATGGAAAAGGCGCTGGTCACCGTTCCGGATGCCGCCCTGGAGCGCTACGCCCGCCAAACGGAGGCCGCTCCCGCGTGACCCTCGACCGGAAGCTCCGCGAGCACGGCGTAGTGGGCGCCGGCGGGGCCGGGTTCCCCACTGCGGTGAAGGCCGCAGCCGAAGTCGAGTGCGTCCTGGCTAACGGCGCAGAGTGCGAGCCGCTCCTTCACAAAGACGTGGAGCTGATGAAACGCTTCCCGGCCCAGGTGGTGTCCGGGTTGCGCCTCATGGCCGAGTCCACCAAGGCCACCCGCGCGCTGTTCGGATTGAAAGAAAAGAACGCCGAGGCCGTCACCGCCGTGCGCCCGCACCTGGCCGCCGCCAGGAGCGAACTGGTTCTGCTCGGGGATTTCTACCCCTCCGGCGACGAGTACGAACTGGTCTATGCCGCCACCGGTCGTCTGATCCCCCCAGCGGGCATCCCCCTGAATGTGGGCTGCGTGGTCAACAACGTCGAAACCCTTTACAACGTCGCCGAAGCCGAGGCCGGCCGCCCGGTCACGCACAAGTTCCTCTCCGTCGCCGGAGCGGTGAGTGAACCGAAGACGCTGCGCGTCCCCGTTGGGACTTCGTTCCGGGACCTGGTTGAGCTGGCCGGCGGCGCCACCGCGCCCCGCGTCGGCCTCTTCGTCAGCGGAATCATGATGGGGCGCCTCAGTTTCGACCTGGACGAACCCGTCACCAAGACCACCGCCGGTCTGATCGTCCTCCCGCGCGATCATTACCTCATCCAGCGCAAGGAGCGGCCCGCCGAAGCGATGCACCGCATCGGCAAGTCCGCCTGCGACCAGTGCAGCTACTGTACCGAGTTCTGCCCGCGCTACCTGCTCGGCTACGAAGTCCAGCCGCACAAGGTGATGCGCAGCCTGGGCTTCTCGCTGGCGGGCGCGGAGCGTTGGAACCAGTGGGCCGAACTGTGCTGCGCCTGCGGCCTGTGCACGCTCTACAGCTGTCCCGAGGATCTCTTCCCGAAGGAGGCCTGCGACCGTTCGCGCCGCGACATGCACGCCGCCGGCGTCAAGTTCACTCAGCACAGGCCGGTGGCTGTTCATCCCATGAAGGAAAGCCGCCGCGTGCCGCTGGCGCAGCTTCGCCGCCGGTTGAGGGTCGAGGTCTACGACTCCGGGACGCCCTTGGACGACGCCGCGCACGCCCCCTCGCGCGTGCGCATCCTGCTCTCTCAGCACGTGGGAAGGCCCGCCGCACCCGCAGTGAAGAAAGGGGACCGGGTCGAATGCGGCGCCGTCGTCGGCCGCGTCGCGGAGCCGGAGTTGGGCGCCAACGTGCACGCCAGCATCGGAGGGACGGTGGCCGACGTCACCGCCGGGTACGTGGAGGTCGAAGCGTAGAGATATGGCTGGGAACTCCATTGGTCTCGTCGAACTGGGCAGCATCGCGGCGGGTTTAGAAGTCGCCGACGCCATGCTGAAGACCGCCGATGTCGCGCTGCTGCTGGCGCGGACCATCTGCTCGGGCAAGTACATGGTGCTGGTACGCGGCGACGTGGCCGCCGTGCAATCCAGCGTTGCCGCTGGCGCGCAGGCGGGCGGCTTCTCTGTGATCGACACCTTCGTCATCCCGAACGTCCACGAATCGGTCTTCCCAGCCATCGGCGGCTCCGTGAAGGTCGAACGCCTGGAAGCCCTGGGCATCCTGGAGGCCTTCTCGGTCGCGTCGCTGATCGAGGGCGCCGATGCCGCCGCCAAGTCGGCCAATGTGCAACTCATCGAGATCCGCCTGGCGATGGCCCTCGGCGGAAAAGCGTTCGTTGCCCTCACCGGAAGCGTCTCGGCGGTTCGCAGCGCGGTCGAGGCCGGCGCCCGTTCCATCGCCGCCAAGGGCCTACTGGTGAACAAAGTCGTTATCGCCAACCCCCGCCCCGAGTTGCTGGGCGACACAATCTGAAACCCCCGCCGGTGTCCCGCCGGGTCCCTTCCGGAGTGAGCTAAAAAGTAGTTGGCAAATTCCGCCGATTTTCGTATAAAGATGGATGCAGGCTGTTGGAGGAGACTTGATGGTGACCTGTCCGGATTGCGACGCCCAGATCGATGTCGAAGAAGAAGAACTGGACGAAGGCGACCTGATCACGTGCGATGAGTGCGGCGCGGAGTTGCGCGTATTGGGTCTGGATCCGCTCGAGTTGGAGTCCACCGAAGACGACGAAGAGGAAACCCTCGACCCGGACGAAGACGAGGACGAGGGCGGCAATCACTGGCACTAGCCCGCCCGGACGCGCGAGCTATACTGGGAGCGTAATCGCGCGTCCCAGACGAGGTCTCATGAGAACCTTTGCGAGCATCCTGGTGGTCGTGTTGGCCCTCATCGTGGCCTCCCCTTCGCCCGCTTCCGCCCAGAGGAACCGGGGCGAAGACCAAAACGTGCGCTCCATCGAAGGCGTCGTCGAGGACCCCCTCGGGAACCCGGTGGAAGGCGCCGTCGTTCAATTAAAAAATACTAAGAGCCTTCAGGTGCGCTCATTCATCTCACAGAGGGAGGGCGCATACTACTTCCACGGCCTGAGCCTGGACGTAGAATACGAGATCAAGGCCGAGTTCAAAGACCTCTCCAGTTCCGTGCGCCGGTTGACGATTTTTGACACCCGTAAAAAGGCGATCATAAACCTGCGACTGGAATCACCAAGAAAATAGCCGCGTTCCGCGCGGATCTGGGAGGAAGTACCATGCAGCGTTTACTGTCACTGGGACTGGCAGTGTTCGCGGCCACCCTAGCCTTCGGCCAGGATTTCCGGCTGGGCGCACAGGTGGCCGATTTCAACCTTCAAAACGTTCAGGGGAACTCCGTCGCCTTCTCGGCCCTGAAGGGCGACGTGACCGTGTTGATGTTCGTCGCCACGCAGTGCCCCGTCTCCAACGCCTATAACGAACGGATGCAGGCGCTTTACGCCGACTATAGCTCGCGAGGCGTGCGCTTCATCGGCATCAATTCGAACGGTACCGAGCCAGCCGCCGAAGTGGCCTCGCACCGTGCCTCCAACGGCTTCGGTTTTGAAGTGTACAAGGACGCCGGCAATGTCGTCGCCGACCGCTTCGGCGCACAGGTGACGCCGGAAACCTTCGTCATCGACCGCAACGGGTTCATTCTTTATCACGGCTCCATCGACGATTCGCAGAATCCAGCCAACATCAAGAGCCAGAATCTGAGACTGGCGCTGGACGCGGTGCTGGCAGGCCGGCCCGTGGAGAAGGCCCAGACCAAGGCTTTCGGCTGCACCATCAAACGGGCGAAACGGGCGTCGTGAGACTGGCCATCACAGTAGGCTTGCTGGCGGCGCTCGCGCAGTCGGCGCAGGCGCCGCTTCAGCCCCTTGACGAAAAGGTCTTCGCGGGCTTGGTCTCGGCCAACCGGGGCAACGTGCTGCTGGTGAACTTCTGGGCCACCTGGTGCGCGCCGTGCCGCGAGGAGATGCCGGAACTGGCTGGGCTTCAGCGGAAGTACCAGGCAAAGGGGTTCCGGCTGGTGACGATCTCCTGCGATGAACCCGAGGACGGCATCAAGGCGGCGCAGTTCCTGGCCACCGCCGGGGTCAAAGCCGCAGCCTACCACAAGCGCGCGGCCGACGACGACAAGTTCATCACCTTCGTGGACAAGGCCTGGAGCGGCGCGCTGCCCGCCCTTTACCTCTACGACCGCTCGGGCAAACGCGCCGGCGCCTTCATCGGCGAAACAGACATGGCGGCGCTGGAGACCGCCATCCGGAAACTGCTGTAAGCGTTGACGTCCGCAGCGCTGGCTCCCTTCCTCGCGGCGCCCCGCAAACCGTCACGCCCGGCCTAGACCTCAGTTTCCGATGGTGGTGTCTTCGGGGTATGGGTCACCAAGTGCGGCGCTCATCTGGGGCATGTATTTAATGATGGCCCGGCGCCGGCGAACCTTCGATGCTGTAAAAACTCAATGGCTCTCGGTTTCACGAGACAAGATTGAATTGGATCGGGAGGCTTCTTCGTTGACCGGATTTCACACTCTGAGACGAGAGCAGTGGCTACCCCGGCCGCTGGAAGAGGTATTCGCCTTTTTTTCCGATGCCAAAAATCTGGGAGCGATCACGCCTCCCTGGCTTGGATTTCGCATTCTCACTCCCGGCCAGATCCGGATAGCAGCCGGCACAAGAATCAGGTATCGGCTGAGCTGGCACGGAGTTCCCATAAACTGGACAACGGAGATACGACGGTGGGATCCGCCTTATCGCTTTGTGGACGTGCAGTTGCAGGGGCCATACCAGCTCTGGCACCATACCCATTGCTTTGAGTCGCACCGAGGCGGGACGAGAATGACGGATGTCGTCCGGTACCGCCTTCCGCTTGGAGTCATTGGCAGGGCAGTGCATTCCCTCAGAGTGCGGCGGGACGTAGGGGAGATCTTCGACTACCGGCTCCACCGCATCAACGGACTATTCGCTGGCAGTGCGCTGGCAGAGGCAGACTGAGAGGCATGAGCCAAAAACCGGCCTTGGTTTGGCCCCGGCGGGATCTGCTTTTGTCAGAGTGCTCTGCGCCTCCGCTGATACCCAGCGAGGCTCAGACGAAGCCGCTGATTCTGATCACGGGCGCCACCGGCTACGTAGGAGGCCGGCTTCTGGAAACCTTGGTGGCCGCCGGCCATCGGGTTCGATGCTTGGTGCGACGACCGGAGGCGTTGCGAATCCCGGGAACGGCCGGAGTGTAAGTTTTGGCTGGTGATGTTCTTGATCCGGTCTCACTCCGCACAGCGATGGCGGGGGTTCATACCGCCTACTATCTGGTTCACTCGATGGGTTCGGCGGGGTCCTTCGAGGAGGAGGACCGGCGGGCTGCCCGGAACTTTGCAGGAACTGCGCGCGATCTCGGGGTCCGGCGAATCGTCTATCTGGGTGGGCTGGGCGAGAGTTCTCCAACGCTCTCGCCGCACTTGCGCAGCCGTCACGAAGTCGGCGAGATTCTGCGCTCATCGCAACTTCCCGTCATCGAATTCCGCGCCTCTGTCGTGATCGGATCGGGCAGCCTGTCCTTTGAGATGATTCGAGGCCTGGTCGAGCGTTTGCCGGTGATGATTGCGCCGCGTTGGGTATCGGTGCCGGCGCAGCCGATTGCCATCCAGGATCTGCTCGGGTATCTGCTCGCCGCGTTGGATTTGCCTTGTCTGGAGCCCCGCGTATTCGAGATCGGCGGGGCAGACCAAGTCTCCTACGGCGGCCTGATGTCGGAATACGCACGCCAGCGCGGACTCAAGAGGTTAGTGCTCCCCGTGCCCGTTCTGACTCCGCGGCTTTCCAGCTTGTGGTTGGGACTGGTCACGCCTCTATACGTTCGAGTCGGCCGCAAACTGATCGACAGTATCCGCCATCCTTCCGTGGTCAGGGATCGCTCGGCTCTGACCGAATTCAGGATCCGCCCCATGGGATACCGGGAGGCCATCGCTGCCGCGCTTCGCGCGGACGACCAGGTGGAGGACTGGGCGGATCCCCCGGCCGCTTCACGTTCGCGCTTCGTCTATTCGCTGCGGATCACCGTCGACGCAACTCCCGAGCGAGCATTCGCGCCAATTCGCAGAATCGGAGGTTCGACCGGGTGGTATTACGCCAATTGGGTATGGAGCCTGCGTGGGGTCGTGGACATCTTGATGGGGGGACCGGGCCTGAAACGCAGCCGTCGGCATCCCGACCAACTCGACGTTGGCGACACTGTGGATTGCTGGCGAGTCGAAGCATACGAGAAGAATCACCGGCTTCGCCTCGCGGCGCGGATGAAACTGCCAGGGCG
>CAZVIK010000025.1:0-31272 GCA_964627045.1 uncultured Solibacteraceae bacterium
CGTTTTTTCTGGGAATATCCAAGGACGCAGCGTGCGCGAATGCGGGCCGCGTGGCTGCTACCTCGTGGACGTGGACGACGATGGCGGAGTGAAGCTTGCCTTCGAGCCGCTCGATGTGGTCCGTTGGCAGGTGCTGCAGGTCGATTTGGATGAGGAAACCGCGCCGGGCGATCTCGAAGCGCTCACACAGAGTGCCATCGAGCGCGCGGTCGCGGAGGCGGAGGGACGGACCCTGGCAGTACGCATCCGGCTCGAAGGGTACGGACCCGCCTGGAATCGAGCTGCGGGGGATGCGCCTTCGTTGAAGTCTCGAATCCGCATGCTTGCGCAGGACGCAGCCGTACCCATTCACGTCGAAAAGCTGGAACTTGCACCGCGGGCGCCCGGGCGGAGCGAGGACCCGGACGCTGGGCCGATTGCCGAGTTGCGCTCTCTGATTGGCGAGTTCAAGGAGGATGCCTCGCTGATGGCCGAACTGCAAGGACAGTTCGCGGACCTGAAAAGCAAGCTGCAGGCTTCTGTACCGCCAGGGCAGGAGTGGGTAGACCCGCAGAACCCCTTGGTGCTGCGGGAGGCGCTGGCTTCGATCGAGCCGCTGTTGGACGGAGACCGGAAATGAGACTGGACGTTCTCAATCTGATCCCGGGGGGGGGGGGTACCCCGGGGGGTTTACCTTTTACGGGTGCACGCCTGGACTTCGGGAATCCGTTCACGATCGTTTATGGCCTGAATGAGGCCGGGAAGACGTCAGCCCTGCGCGCGTTGCTGGACGGGTTGTTTGGGATACATGCGCAAACGCCGGAATCGTTTGTGCACGCGTACCAGAACCTGCGTATAGGAATGACGCTCTCCTGGAATGGAGGGGAGCTCAGTTTCGTCCGGCGGAAGGGTAACAAGCAGACGCTGCGCGCGGCAGACGATTCCACCGTGGTTGATGACAGCGCTCTCGAACGCGCCTTGCACGGAATCACACGGGACACCTTTACAACTATGTTCGGCATCAGCCACGAAGCGTTGGTCAAGGGCGGTCGCGCGCTGGCCGAGGGTGAAGGCGAGATTGGCCAACTGCTGTTCGCTTCGGCGGCCGGGCTAACCGGGCTCCAGGCCACCCTGGCAAGACTGGAGGCCAACGCGGCCGAACTGTACACTCCAAGGGCGTCCAGCAAGTCGATTCACCAATGTCTTCGTGATCTGCACGAAAGCGAGCAGGAGCTCAAGAAGACCCAGGTTGTAGTCGCGCGTTTTCAGTTGAACCAGAACGCTCTGCAAGAGGCTGCCGGAGAGTTGGAGGTCTGTGAAAGGAAGGTCGAAGCCCTTCGCCGTGAGTCTGAACGCCTGGATCGCATCCGAAAGGCGCTGCCGACGATCTCGCAGCGTGCGCAGGTCGTGCTGGATCTCGCGGGTCTCTCTACCTCTGTGCTGCTGCCGGAAGATTACGGACCGCGGTTGCAGGAAACGGAAGGCCGTTTGCTCGGTGCGCGCCAGGCGCAATCGGAGATTCAGATGGATCTTGATGGCGTTGCGAAGACGGTAGCCCAATTTCACATCCCCGAGGACGTTTTGGCGGCGGACGAAGCCATACGCGGTTTGTTCGGCGAAAAGAGCGCGATCCAGAAGTCGAAGAGGGATTGCGACCGCAGGGTTGCGGAGCTGGCCGAGCTGAACCGCGTATTGCTGGATCAGGCGCAGCGCCTGCACCCAGGGCTGTCCCTGGAGGACGCCGCGAAACTGGATCCCGGCTTGCTTGTGCGTAACCGCATTCAGGAACTCGCCCCGCAAGCGCCGCGCCTGGAGGCCGATTGCGACGCACTGAGCCGGTCCCTCGAAGAAGCCCACCGGAAACTGGCGGAATGCGAGACGACCGTTGCCTCGCTGCCCGCAGGTGCAGACACGACCGTTCTGTCCGTGGTGGTAGATCGCGCGCGGCGGGAGCTTGATGTGGACGGCGTCCGCAAACTACGGTTGAAAATCGCCTCCGCGGAGAAGACTGTTGATCCCGCCGTCCGCAGTCTGCCGCTCTGGAAAAGGTCCCCAGAGGACTTGGAGGGGCTGCCCGTTCCTGAGGTAGAGACCGTCGAGCAGTATCGGTCGGCCTTGGAGGCAGCCGGCGCGGCCGAATCCAAAGCGAGTGAGAGACTGGCGGAGGAGAACAACAACCTGGCCGCCGCGCAAGCTGAGCGCGATCGGGTTGTGGGACCGGATACCGTCCCCACGCTGGCGACGCTTTCAGCCGCGCGCGAATTGCGCGATGTCGGTTGGAAGATCGTCAAGAGCGTCTGGAAGGAAGGTGCCGAGGACGCAGCCGAACAGCATGACTTTCTTGCCCGGAGTGGTCATACGGACCTCGCTGCCGGTTACGAGGGAACGGTTGTCGGAGCCGACCAGGTGGCTGACCGCATGCGGGAGGAAGCCGAGCGAGTAAACCGCTTGATGACTCTCGACACAGAGATCGCGCGGTTGAAGCTCCGCTGCCAAGATGCCCGCAATGGCATTGACGAGGCGCAGAAGAGCGCTGAGGCTGTTCTGGCTCGATGGGTGGGTATCTGGTCCGACTGTGCCATCGTTCCGGAATCGCCTTCGGCCATGTTGACCTGGATGCGGCGGCGGGCCGGTATCGTGGAGCAGGCCGCACGGCTGCGGGAGGTGCGCCTGGAACTGAAGGCGCTGGAGGACACTGATGCGGAGTTGGCGGCGCAACTCTCCGAATCGCTGAAGCCCCACGGAGAGTTTCCAGATGGCACCGCCGCCGACCTACTCGCCGTCGCGGAATCGGTGCTGAATGCGGCGGCCGAATCCGCGCAAGAACGGCGAACGGCTCTTGCGCTGCGCGAATCTCAGAGTTTGGAGATCTCCAGAATCGAGGCGAAACTGGCCGAAGCCCGCGAGAGAGTATGCGCGTGGCGGCGCGAGTGGGAGGCGGCATTGCAGGACGCTGGACTGCAACCAGCCGCTTCTCCCGCGGCTGCCGAGGCATATTTGGATAGCGTCCGCGATATAACCGCCGGTTTGAGCAAGGCCCGGGACCTGAACGACCGAATCGAGAAGATGCAGGCGGACGCAGAGGCGTTCGCGCTGGCCGTCGCGAAGCTGGTGGAGCGCCTCAACCCGACCCTTCGCGGCCTGGATCCCGAAGCCGCCATCGCCCAGCTACATCAAGCGCTCCTCGAAGCCAACGAGAATCAGAAGTTGCTCCGCCAGGAAATCAAACGGCAGAGAGAAATCGAAGCGAAACTTCGCCAGACCGAGCAGGCCGCGGCCCGTTCCGCCGGCGAACTCGAAGCTCTGTACCGCGAGGCGGGTGCGGCCGATGGGCAGTCTGCCCGTGAGGCTTGGGCGCGATCCAACAAGAAGCGCGAGCTGGACCGCCTGCTTGGGGAATGCGATGCCCGGCTTGGTCTGGTGTCCGCCGGCAAGACGATTGACGAGTTCCTGGCGGAGGCTGCCTCGGTGGAAGCCGATTCGATCGCCGGCCGCTTGGAGCAGATCGAACAAGAGAGCCTTTCGATCCAGCGCGAACGGGAGCAGTTCGAGGCCAGGCGCCGGGAACTTGATGCCGAGGCCCTGGCTATGCGCGGCGGCGACCTGGCCGCGTCCGCAGCGCAGCGCATCAGCGGCATCGCGGGACGGCTGGCCGGCGAGGTGGAGCAATACGTGCGTTTGAGAACTGCGTCTTTCGTGTTGCGCAAAGCCGTAGAGCGCTATCGAAGCCGGAATCAGGGGCCGGTGCTGGATGCCGCGAGCCGTCTTTTTGCGCAATTCACCAGAGGCAGCTTCGCTTCCCTTCGGGTGGAAAACGAGGACGGCACTAGCTCGCTGGTCGGCGTCCGTCCGACGGGCCAGACCGTTCCACTACTGGGCATGAGCGATGGAACGCTGGACCAGCTCTACTTCGCGTTGCGCATCGCCAGCCTGGAACATTACTTTGCTGCGCACGAGCCGGCGCCTTTCATCGTCGACGATGTACTTCTGAACTTCGACGATGAGCGCGCCGCCGCCGCACTCACGGCGCTGAACGCGCTCTCAAACAAGACCCAGATTATCTTCTTTACCCATCACCGGCGGCTGGTGGAACTGGCCGAGACGCATACTCAAGCAACGGTCCGCGAGATGCAGCCGATGGAGTGATAAAGGTCGGCGTGCGTTACTGCCTTACAGGGCTGCGAGGATAGCAGACAGCACTTGTCCCAGCCGCCGAATGCACCCTAGGACGGAACCTCTCTTCCAAGGGGGCGAGCCCGCGCCTCTTCCATCGCCCATGCAGCTGCCATTAGGAATAGAATCAGAGAGTTTAACAGCTTATGGCGAGAAACAAGAGAGCCACTACAACCGGCGGCAATGGGCCCCTCACCTCGGTGTCGGACTACCGCCATCCCGAGGCCACTCGGAAGAACAACCCGCCTGCCAAAATCGCAGCCGAAGGCTACGTTCCGCTGATCCCGAAGGCCGAGTATTTGTACAGTCCTCGCCGCCCGCCTGAACTCCGGTTCGATCCGACGGGCCGCGCCGACGAGCTGCCTGAGTTGCTGGCCAAAGCAACGAAGCAGACGCTAACCGAGCCTGAAGCGTGGGCGATTGTCGAAGCACTACGGGTCCACGAGCCGTGGTTGGAGTGGGCCGGAAAGCGGGAGGCCAAGTCGTTCGCCGTGGACCCGGTCGCGCTGCACATCCACGAGCGGGTCAGCACGCAGGCCATCCTGAGAGTCGCGGCACGCGAGGACGTAAACCGCTCGCTGTTCGCCGATCCGGAGCAGGAGTACAACGAGGCAGTCCAGTTCTACAAACATGATGTGGACTGGTCGAACCGCGTAATCCTGGGCGACAGCCTCCAGGTTATGTCATCGCTGGCTCGGCGCGAGGATCTTGCGGGCAAGGTTCAGATGATCTACCTCGACCCGCCCTACGGGATCAAGTTCGCCAGCAACTTCCAGCCAGAGATCGGCAAGCGGGACGTAAAGGACAAAGAAACCGACCTGACCCGCGAGGCGGAGATGGTGAGGGCGTACCGGGACACGTGGACGCTAGGCGTGCACTCATATCTCGCGTATCTGCGGGACCGCCTCATCGTCGCGAAGGAACTGCTGCAAGATACGGGAAGCATTTTCGTCCAGATCAGCGACGAGAACCTGCACCGCGTTCGTGCCTTGCTGGACGAGGTGTTTGCGCCTGCTAACTTCATTGCCCAGATTACGATAAAGAAGACGACAGGGAGCACTGCGGACTTTATTCCGGGGTCATGCGATTACCTGCTCTGGTATGCGAGGAATCGCGAACTTGCGAAGTTCCACCAGCTATTCACGGTCAAACAGCCGGGGGACGAGGGCGCGACGGGCTACTCCAAAGTAGAACTTCCAAATGGGGAAGTTCGCTCACTTACGGACGAGGAGATGGATGATCCCGCCAGTATTCCTGCGGGTGCTGCGATATTCGCGGGGGACAATGTCACCAGTCAGAGCATGGGACGCGACAAAGGCGAAGGTGCAGCCTCGTGGTTCCGCATCTCAGTGTCCGGATTTGAGTTTACGCCCGGTCCGAAGGCGCGCTGGAAATCAAACGAAGCGGGGATGCAGAGACTTCTAAGTGCGGAGAGGCTTTTGAGTGGAGACAGGTCAACTCTTTCATACAGGCGAAGACTGGACGATTTTCCTGTAACGCCACTTCTGAACATCTGGACCGATACAGTCGGTCAAAATCAACTGGGTGGCGAGAAGCTGTTCGTCGTTCAGACGGCATTGAAGATTGTTGAGCGCTGCCTGCTCATGACCACCGAGCCCGGCGACCTCGTCCTCGACCCCACCTGCGGCTCCGGCACAACCGCTTCGGTGGCGGAACAGTGGGGTCGGCGATGGATCACAATTGATACGAGCCGGGTGGCCGTCGCGATTGCGCGACAGCGTTTGCTCACATCACGCTACGACTTCTTCAAACTGAAGGACGAGTCAAAGGGTGTCGTTGGCGGGTTCAGGTACAAGAACGTTCCACACATCAGCCTAAAGAGCATCGCGCAGAACCCGAACCTCGATCCGATCTTCGCGAAGCACGAGGCAGTCCTCAACCAAAAACTCGCCGCCGCTAACAAAGCGCTCATTGCCGTTTCAGACAGGCTCCGCAGCGAACTCGGCATCAAGCTGGCCCTGAAGCTGAAGCACGAAGGCAAGAAGGCCGTCACCGAAGCAGACCGTCGGCGGTGGGAGCTCCCGGCTATGGGGAAAGGCTGGCAGCACTGGGAGGTCCCGTTCGACACCGACCCGGATTATCCCGCCGATTTGAAGAAGTCCGTCGAGGAATACCGCGCGGCGTGGCGGGCCAAAATGGACGAGGTCAACACCTGCATCGCAGCGAATGCGGATCAGGAAGAATTGGTAGACCAGCCCGAGGTGGACCGCAAGATCACCCGCGTCAGCGGGCCATTCACCGTCGAAGCCGTGCAGCCACCGGAGATGTCTCTGGGAGAAGCCACCGTTGTGGAGACCGGATTCGCTGGCGAGCCAGACGAATTGGCTGATACCTTCGTCATCCGTGAAGTTCAAATGGGTGAATCGGCTCAAAATCTCGAAGCGTACTTGAGCAAGATGGTGGATCTGCTGCGCATGGACGGCGTCCGTTTCCCGGATAACAAGCAGAGGAAGTTCACGCGACTGGACCCCATTTACGCCACCGGCAGTTCAGCCGGCATCCATGCCGAAGGGCGGTGGGTGAACCTTGGCGAAACCGATGACGATCCGGATGGCGACGCCACAGTCGGCGTGGTGTTCGGCCCACAGTACGGCCCCATCACCGCGAAGATGATCGAAGAGGTCATTCGGCCTGCCGCCCGGCGCTACGACGATCTGGTCTTCGCAGGTTTCAGCTTCGACGGACCCGCCCAAGCGGTCATCGACGAGGGCGTGCCGCGCCTTCGGCTGCACATCGCGCACATCCGCCCGGACGTGAACCCGGGTATGAACGGCCTGCTGAAGGAGCAACCCGGCAGCCAGTTGTTCACCGTCTTCGGCCGCCCGCGCACGGCGTTGAAGGGCCCCGACCGGGAGGGAATGTACACGGTCGAGATGGAAGGCGTGGACGTCTATGATCCGGTGAATAACAGCGTGGTGGACACCGGCGCTGCGAAGGTGGCGGCGTGGTTCGTAGATGGCGATTACGATGGGCGCACCTTCTGCATCACGCAGGCGTTCTTTCCCGACCGCAGCGCTTGGGAGAAGCTCAGCAAAGCGCTGGCCGACGTCGTGGATCCGGGGCGGTTCGAGGCGCTCTCGGGCACCGTTTCGTTGCCGTTCCCCGCGGGCGGACACAAGTGTGTCGCGGTGAAAGTGATCGACCCGCGCGGCAACGAGGTGATGCGGGTGCATGCTCTCGGCGGGGACGGGAGGTAGGCGATGGCCCGCAAGAGCGGAGGTGTCGTCATCCCTGGCCAGGAGCAGTTGCCGGTGCAACCGGTGGACCGGCCTATCCTCTGCAATCCATACGAAGAGCCGCGCGACCACTGGATCTACGATAAGGAAACCGGAGCGGCGAGCCGCGCCGGAACTCGCCGACCTGCGAGCTACTGGTATAAGACGGAGCGCACCGGGAGCGCACAATTGACCCTGACCGGCCTCGCGGAGGAGGAGCGCGACGATCTGCCGCTCGTAAATGCCCTAAGGGAGGACGTTCGGAAGTGGCGCGAGGCCGGGTACCCCGGCGCCACCAACGTGACGTGCGGCCTGCTTCACCACTGGGCCCGCACAGACCGCGCACGGCGGTTATTCTTCTGCCAGATCGAAGCCGTCGAGACGATCATCTACTTGCTGGAGATCCGGTTCCCGGGGAAGGTTGGCATTCGCGGGAACCCAAAGCTCGGGAAAGAGGACCTGAACCGGCTGCTTGCCGGAAATCGCCCGTCATTCAGCAATCCAGGCCAGGACTTCTTCCCGCGCCTGATTGACCCGGCGCAAGATGCGTCACTGGCGGCACTACGCCGGATCGCCTGCAAGATGGCTACAGGGAGCGGGAAGACCGTGGTGATGTCAATGGTGGTCGCGTGGGCATTCTGCAACCGCGGCCAGAACCCAGCGACTACTCTATTCCCGAACGGGGTTCTCATCTGCTGCCCGAATTTGACGGTGAAGGAGCGATTGCAGGTGCTTCGGCCGGAGCGCCCGGGCAACTACTACGAGGCGTTCGATATCGTTCCGCTCAAGTACCGCCCGCTGATGCAGTCCGGAAAAGTGCTGGTGACAAACTGGCACCGGTTCGCAGAGGAGTCCGAACATTCCGAGAACGGCAAGAATTATGCGGTGGTGAACAAAGGCCCGGAGACGCCGGATACCTTCGCTCGTCGTGTGCTGGAAGACCTCTACGACCGCCTCCCCATCATGGTGATGAACGATGAGGGACACCATTGCTGGCGTCCGGCGGCGACCGAAGAAAACCTCAGCACGGTGGACAAGGACGAAGTAGAAGAGGCGCGCGTCTGGCTGGATGGTCTGGACCGCATCAACAACTGCACTGCCAATCCCGCCGCGAAGCCAGGTATATCGATCTGCCTAGACCTTTCTGCAACGCCGTTCTACCTAAATGGGAGCGGCTATCCCGAGGGCACACCGTTTCCGTGGATCGTGAGCGATTTCGGTTTAGTCGACGCCATCGAGAGCGGCATCGTGAAGATTCCGCGCCTGCCGGTACTCGACACGACGGGCAGGCCCGATCCGAAGTATTTCAAGCTGTGGAAGGCGATCAACGAGAACCTGGAACCCGGCGAGCGGCTGCCCGGCAAGTCGAAACGGCCCAAGCCGGAGGTGGTATACCGCGAAGCCGAAGGCGCACTCCTGCAAATCGCCTCGCAGTGGAAGGAGCGGTTCGAGCAGATGGAGGCGGCGACGCCGGGGCAGGAGCACGTACCGCCGGTGCTCATCCTGGTATGCGACAACACCGACATCGCCGAGGTCTTCTACCGGAAGATCAGCGGGGAAACGGAGACGGAGACGGTCACCGAGGCGGATGTTGCCGAAGTGCTCGGCGAAGAAGACGCGGAAAACGGCAACGGCAACGGCTCGCCCGCTGTATCGAAACAGAAGCCAGCGAAACCAGGCAAGCGCAAGGCGACCACAGTGTACGGCAAGGGTGCGATCTTCCCCGAGCTCTTCTCAAACAACCCCGACGTGAATCGCACGATCCGGATCGATACGAAGTTACTGGCCGAAGCCGAGAGCGACGATCCGAAAAAGAAGAGGCAGGATGCCGCCGAGGAGTTGCGTCAGGTGGTGGCAACCGTGGGCAAGCCGGGCCAGCCGGGCGAGCATGTGCGGTGCGTGGTGTCGGTCTCCATGCTGACCGAGGGGTGGGATGCGAACAACGTCACTCATATCCTGGGAGTGCGAGCCTTCGGCAGCCAGTTGCTCTGCGAGCAGGTTGTGGGACGCGGGTTACGACGCATGGACTACGTGCCCGACCCGACGACCGGCTTGCTCACCGAGGAATACGTGGACGTGTACGGCATCCCATTCTCGGTGATCCCGTTCAAAGGGCGACCTGTGAAGGCGCCCGCGCCCGATGACCGGCCCAAGAACCATGTACGTGCCCTGCCGGAGCGCAAGGCCCTGGAAATGCGGTTCCCTGTGGTGGAGGGCTACGCCTTCGCGCTGCGGAAAAACCTGATCCGCTGCGATGTCGATGGAATGCCTGTGCTGGACATCGAGCCGAACCGGGAACCGACCGCCACGTTTGTGCGGCCCACCGTCGGGTACGCGGAGGGTAGTCCATCGGCCCACAGCAGCCCGTTCCAGTTCGTGGAGCAGGACCGCGAGGAATACTATCGGGAAACGCACCTGCAAACCATCGAGTTCCAGATCGCGCGTCTCATCGTAGACCAGTTGACGGTAGCGGGCCCGGATGCCAAAGATAGGCGGCGGCGCGTGCTGGCGCTGCAATCGCGACATCAACTTTTCCCGCAGGTGTTCCGGTACGTGGACGAATACGTGCGCCGCAAAGTGAACTTTCAGAATTGCGATCCGTGTGAATTGGGCCTGGAGAAGTACGTGCAGCGGATTGTGGAGCGGCTGCGGGACGGCATCGTGCCGGACGAATCCGAAGGCGAAGCTCCGCTGATGCCGATCACGAATCGCTACAAGCCGATCGGCACCACGGCTGAGGTCGATTTCAAAACCACGCGCCCCTGCCACGCGACAATGAAGAGTCATATCGACCAAGTCGTGCTGGACAATCTGGTGTGGGAATCGAGCGCGGGCTTTCGGCTGGAATCGAGCGATGCAGTGCAATTCTATGCCCGGAACGACCACATGGAGCTGACAATCCCGTACGAGTACATGGGGATCGACCACGCCTACGAACCGGATTTCCTGGTGCGGCTGAGCAATGGTGTGACAGTAGTGTTGGAGATCAAGGGTTTCGAGGATGACCAGACGAAGGCCAAGCACACCGCGGCAAAGCGGTGGGTAGAGGCGGTGAACAACTGGGGGCACTTGGGGAGATGGGCCTTCCACGTCTGCCGGAACCCTCAGTTGTTGGAGAAGGAACTCGACTTCTTGGCGCAGGAGCCTCAAGCCGGCGCACTGAAGATCAGATTGCTGACGACGACCACTCAAGGTTGAGCGCACTCCCCCTGATGATCCTTGAGAACAAGGGCAACAGAATGGTTATGGTCCTCAAACGAGGTTCTCGGTTTCACATCTTCGACCGCCGGGCGATATCCCATGCTTCGCAGCCACTCCTGCGTCTCGCGGTCGAGCTTGCCGTACAGGATCTGGTCGCCATGTGCCCGACAAAAACGGCGCAATGAATCGGTCGGGATCTTCCCGTCGATCTCGCGCAGCCAGGCGCGCCGCAACCAGTAGGTCACCCGCCGACGGCTGACGTTTAACTTGACGGCCAGTCCTCTGGGCGAAATGCCTTCCACCGCCGGGTAGCCGAGGTCCCGCAGCCACAGTTGGACGTGCTCGCTGAGTTCATGGTACTGGATCTTCTCCGGGTGGTCCCGGCAGAAGGCCTCCAGTGACTCCTCTGTGATCCGCCCCGCCACGCTCCTCAGATACCCCTTCTCTCGCCAGCGCCGCACCTGCTTCGGCGTCACATTGAGCCAGTTGACGAGGTCCTTCCCCTTGAAGCCGGCCAAATCCTCCGGCGGCGTTTCCAAGCGCTGGAGCTTTGAGCGCACCGCCTTCGGAGTCCGCCGCAGGCAGCGGGCAACGGTCGGAATGGACTGCGTCCCGACCATATCCCGCAGCGTGGCCTCCTCCGCTCCATCCCATGGCCGAGGCGTGGACCGGCGCCCGTTTGTCGGTGCCACTTCTTCGACCGCGATAACACCACCCGGCGAAGGGACCTCCATACAGCCTCCCAAGTCGTGTTCGCCCTCTCAGAAATCAGAGCCGGCCGGAAATAGAAACCTCACCTCCTGGCGGCGCGCCAGTCCCGGAGAGGCCGGCCTCGTCGAAATGAGATAAAAATGGGTGAGGTTTTCGCGTTCCGCGGGCTCTTAGAGGCAGAGCCGAACCTCGTGCCCAGCGAAGGCCGTCGTGGTTCGAGAGGAATGGCCGGGTCCCATGCCCGACACAGAAACGTCGTTTCCGCCGTTCTGGATCAACGACAGGGACAACTATGGGCGGCCCCTGGAGCCGATGGTGATCGAGGCCGCCCGTGCGATTTGGGAACGGGCGTGCCGTGCCGTGACACTCAAGCTGAAAGATCCCGGGCGGGCTCCAGAAATCATTGAGGCCACTGCGGCGGCAGTGTCACGGAGGCTTCAACGGCCCGGCCGCGACCCTATACGGGACATGGAGGCCTACCTCCTCTGGGCTTGTATGCACCGGGTCAATCGCATCGCTCTCCGGGAGAGTAGCGAGCAGTCCGGACACGAGACCGGCACTCTCGAGATGCTGGCGGCAAACACAGCCGGGTGGCGAACAGAAGACCTGGCTGAAGAGCTTTATGTCAAAGAAGTCCTCGCCCTTGTGGATCCGGGGACCCGAGAGCTATTCACGCTCCGTGTTGCGGGCTATTCTTGGGGAGAGATCGCGAGGATGCGGAATTACGCCACACCGCACAGCGCCGAAGTTCAGTTCGGGAAGAAGTGGAAGGCCGCCAGGGAGCGCCTTGAGCGGATGTCGCGAAGGGCGATAGGTCCCCTCAAGTGAGAAGAATCATGAAGGAGCCGGACGACATGCTTTCGCGCAGTGAGGAGCAGCGGCTCCTGCAGGCTGGCCGGCGTGTCTTCGCGGAACACGCGCCCAACCCGACGAGGATCGGGTGTCCGCCACAAAGCACCCTGCGAGCCATGGCGTTCCGCTCAAGGCGGCTGGCCGAGGCCGACCTGCCTCTCGCGCACTTGACGATCTGCTCACCCTGCTTCCAGGACTACTCCCGTTATCGGAGGCAGGCGGTCAATCAGACGGCCGTGCGGTGGGCGCTGGCGGCTGCGCTTGCTGTTGTGGTGATCGGAGCGGCAGTTCTCACCGGTATTGGTCGCGGCTGGCTTCAGCGGCCCACTGAGCCGCTGATCGCCGCGACACTGGACCTCCGTCCTCTCTCGGCGATAAGGGGACAGGGAACGCCCGTGGATGCTGTCCTGACACTTCCCCGTAGCCGTCTCCGGATCACAGTCCAGCTTCCTGTGGGGAGCGAGGACGGGGCCTATGACGTGGCGGTGTCTCGGGACGGCCGTCCGCTGCGATCTCTGGAGGGTGTCGCCAGCAGTCAAGCGGGCGTCACGACTCTGACGGTCCAAGTAGACCTGACCGGCCTGGGCGCGGGGCGCTACGTATTCGGGGTCCGGCGCGTCGGGTCCGCCTGGCAGGAATACCCGCTACGACTTGAGTGAACCGCCCTCGACGAAGTCCAATGCCGCGTTCAACTGCGTGTCCACCCCCTGGCTGAGCCCTTGGTAGGAGAGCTCGACCTCGACATCGGGCTTGACTCCCGAGCCTTCCAGCAAGCGGCCACCCCAAGTGTAGTAAGCCCCGACAGGCAGGCTGAGGATGTAGCCGTGGGGCAGCTTGAACGAATCCGCGCTCAGCAGGCGGCCGGCAGAGCGTGTGCCGATGATGGTCGCCAGGTGATTCTCGGCGGCGAAGGCGGCAATCATCTCACTGGCGCTGGCAGTGTGCTCGTTGACCAAGACCACCATCGCGCCGTGGAACGGCTGCGGCCCGAGCCCCTCGGTTACCAGGAGGATTGACTTCTCTGCGAACGCGAATTGGAGCGCCAGCGGGATAAGCTCCCACTTGGAGGCGGGGATGCGGCCAAACTTGCGGAGGGTGTTCTTGTCGTAACCGGCCTCGGCTCGGCGGCGCGTGAGACTGTAGCCGACGGGCAGCCGGTCGGGCGTCAGATAGCTCATGAGCCTGAGTCCGCCGATTCCGCCACCGGGGTTGCCCCTCAAGTCCACCACCAGCCGGCGGCACTGCTGAAGATCGGACACTGCCGCGTCCAATGCCCGGGCAACATCGATTCCAATCGCGCCCGGGAATACACTCGCTTTCAGCAAGCCGGTGCCTGGCCGGGGAACTGAGTGCGACACGATGCGCGGCTCGGCGTAGGGCAACTTGGGCGTTCGAGGAATGGGGACTGCCACGGAAAGCTCGGCCGTCTGCCCATCTGATCGCCGAACGGTCAACGGGACCGCAGTCCCCATCGCGAACGTCGGAGCGTCGGGCGGCTTGGAGGCTGCGCCGTTGACACTGATGAGGATGTCGCCGCGCCGGACGCCCGCAGAAGCCGCCGGGCCGCCCTCGTGAACGTCCTGAAACACCCAGACCGCCTCGCCGTCTGACATGCACTTCTGAAGCGTCGCGCCGATGGCCAGCCGGCTGGGGACGCGCTTGGCGCTCCTGTGGAAGAAGTTCGCATGGCTCACGCGGAGGCTCGTGACCAGATCATGCAACTGGCGCTCAAACTCATCGGCGCTGGGACAGGTCAGAAGTTGCTCGGTCTTCTCGCCCACCGCAGCACGCCAGCGGGCAAACTCGAACTTCGGGTCGAAGAACTTCTCCTCCACCAGACGTAGGACCTTCGTCAGGATTTGTTCTCGGGCTCGCCTGTCCAGTTCCAATTTCCGCTCCTCAGTTCTTGGGAGATAGCGGGATCGCTGCCTCTCCCACGATACCGAACGCGCCCCAGTAGTAGGGCACGGCATCCTTGCCATGCCGGGCCAGGAGGTCCCGCTTGGCCAGCGCCAGCGCGGAGCCCCGGTCTTCCCCCGCGGCAAGGCGCCGGTAGAAGCTCTTCATCAGCGCGAGGGTGGCGGTGTCATCCACAGGCCAGTGCGTGGCGACAACCGTTCGTGTTCCCGCCGTGAAGAACGCGCGAGCGAGGCTGGCGACGCCCTCCTGGCCCTCGATGCGTCCCTCGCCGGTTTCACAGGCCGAAAGCACCACAAGCTCGGCATTCAGCCGCAGCGCGCCGATCTCTCTTGCTTGCAGCAGTCCGTCTTCGGGCGAGCCAGGGTCCCAACCGAGGATCAGCGCGGCACGGTCGGGATAGTCCACGTCCGGTATACCGTGGGTTGCGAAGTGGAGGATCCGGAACTGGTCGAGCCGCTCGGATTTCAGCTTCGCCTCGGTCGCCTGATCGCCCCCAAGCAACACCGCGCCGACACCGGCTGCGGCTGCTACAGCTTTCGCCTCGTCCATGGTTAGGGGGAGTTTGGATAACGCCGAGAGGCGCAGGTCAGCCACGGCGCGGGCAGCACTCCTCTGGTAGGGAATGGTGCTCTTCGCCACCAGGGCTTTCTCCCGCTGGTACGTCACCCCGCCAATCACAAGGGCAGGTTTCTGCGTCGGCAGCGAGCGCAATGCCCGGAGCAAGTACAACGCCGTGCCCGATGGAGCCGAGGAGATCACTCGCGATTCAACCAAGTACCGCCCGTCATCGTCAACCAGCGTGTCGAAGGACAGGCTGTTCAGAACTCCATCCGGTACGACGATCAGCCTCGACTTGCCCCGCACACCAGAAACAGGGCGCACGAGCGACGCAAACAGAGTCTTGCCACTCTCCTTCGCTGCCGCACGCGATTCCACGTTCTTGAGATGCTCCCGGACTTCGTTCTCGATCTTCCCCTTTCCAGCCATAGGCACGAGCACGGTTGAACCTTGGTCTACGGCCAAGCAGAATGACGTTGGCTCAGCCAAAACGTACTCAAGGAGGATCTCGTCCCCGGCGAGACTGCGTTGCAGGGACGCAAGCGGCACCGGACTTGCGCGAAGGTCCACTCCATGCCGGTCCGCACCGCCAGGCGTGAGATTCAGTTTCTGTTCAGCTTCGAAGAGATCCGCGAGCAGCCGGTTCCTTTCCTTCTCGGAGGTCGATCGTATCAGCGCCGACTGAAGCGCCGAGATCTCCTTCTGCCCTGTGCTGCTGCTCGGCCTCCCGCGTTCTCCCCCTGTCGAACGTGCCCGCAACGAATCCGTTGTGATCCTGCCTCTGGCACGCTCCAATACGTCGAAGGCCAGGCGGCGGTCCCTCATGTGTTGGGCGGCCAGCAGGAAGTGTTCCCGGATCACCTCGCTCGTCGCCGCGACGAAGGAACTCTTGGCGCTCAGGCTGGGCGTGTTCACCAGCATCCCTTCGATGATGTCGGTCGCCTCTTCGTAGAGTGCGTGCGCCGCCTGGGTGCGGCCGGCCTGGGCTTCGAGGCCCGCCAGCACGGCAAGGTGCTCTGGAAGGGCGAACGTGTCGCCGACCTTCCTGATTGCATCCAATGCTCGCGCCGCGCTGGCCCTCGCCTTCCTGCGGTCGCTGGCGTTCGCGTAAAGCTTGGCCAGTTGAAGCTCAGCAGTGGCTTCGATCCTGTAGACCTGCGTACGGCGTGCAAGGGCGGCAGCCTGCTCCAGATGTTCGATTGCCAGCCGAGGTTCGTTGGTTTGCGCTTTGAGGATGCCGAGGCGCGCGTGCGCGTCAGCCTCGTAATCGACTCGGTTGGTCTGGCGTGCAACTTCGAGGATCTGGTTGAGCGCTGCTTCGGCCTCGGAACGGCGGCTCAGGCGAACGAGTGCCGTCGCGCGCCCAGTGTGGGCCAGCATCGGAAACGTAACCTCCGGGTGCTCGGCCGCAACTTCCAGGGCTCGATCCAGATACTCGAGGCCCTCCTTGGCCCGGCCCATCTCGACGAAGCCCTGGCCGATGATCGTGTAGTACCGAATCTGTGCGGCCACGTCGCCATAGAACATGGCCAACAGCACCGCCTTCGTCATCATGTCGCGCGCCTTGGTGGTGTCGCCTTCCAGGAAAGAAAGGATGGCCAGTTCTCCTCCGGCCCGCGCCGTCCACTGTTTCTTACCGAGCTTCTCAGCTATGCTGAGCGCCTCCTCCCAGTCGCGCCGCGATTCGGGGGGAGCGATCTCCAGGTCGATGTTACCTTTGACCACCAGCAGGCGCAGCTTCAGTTCGGGATCGTTCTGGACTAGAGGGTTTTCAAGCTCCTTGCCGAGGTAGTCGGCAACCTCTGTGAACGACGCGCTCTGAACATCGGCTCGCAGACGGCTGACCTTGCAGTAGAGGGCGTTCCTGGCGTCGCCGGCCTGGGCGAAGAGGCTCTCGGCTTGCGCGTAGAGCGGCCGCGCCCGAACCCAGTTGTGGAGCCAAGCGAGGTGCTCAGCTTGGGCGAGCAGCGCCGTCGTCGGACTGTCGGGCAATCCAGTCCTAATGGGGGTGAGTGTGACGAGAATAGCCAGCAGGCAGGCGAGTCGGACCTGTCCACGAGCACGATCCGCGACTCTGACGGGCACTACCCCATACCACCCCGCCTCGACGGTGAGGTTCAATTATAGTGCCGATTGTGCCGGACTGGCGACCGCGCGTCACGGATGTGCAGACCGTGCCGTAAACTCGCGCCGGGCTCCCCAGTGCTTGGTCGGGTCTGGAGCGGTATCCGAAGAAACAGGCTGGTCCCCGAGATTAAGAAGTTCCTTCGGAGGCGCGCGACCCCATGAAGCATGAGCACGGCGAAGATCTGTTCTTCAAGGTGACGTGGGCCATCCGCGACAACAACGGACAGTCGGGCTCTGTTTTCATCCTGAATTCTGTTTCCTTACAGGCCCACGACTGAAGCGCCAGACGCCGCAGTCTCAATTCCGAGATGTCATGAACCGTTTTGAAAACGGACCCGTCCCGCCGGATGCTTCTCGAAGGCACAGTCAATTCTGGATCCGCGCAGAGCGGCAATCGGCCACTTGGCTGCATAACACCCGATCGTTCCCTGTATCTGTGGGGTGGCGGCGATTGTTCTCATTCCGAAGGACGGTGGCTACGCGTCCAACTGGGAGGCGCCAGTTTCTGGTATTGCCCCTCTACGTGCCCAATGCCGGATGTGGATGCAATAGGAACACGACGGTTTCCAACGAGTTGTTGGGCGCTGCTGGCGACACTAGTCTGAGCGCAATAGCCCGTTCGCTTTTGCGGCTCAGGCGGTCTCTCCTGCGTACCTTTATCGCGGAACGCCCCGGATGACTTTCAAGGCTTAGCGACGTCAAGGACGATCGTTGCGGCGGTCCCGGCGACATGAAACTCGGTCACCGCGCTGTAGCCTTGCTTCTCGACGTGCAATTGAACCTGCTGGCCCGTCGCCGCGTGTGCAGGCAGCACAAAACCACCGCTCAGATCGGTGACCGTTGCCTCCGCCTCAAAGCCAACGACCGAAACGCGGGCTCCGTCGATGGCACGGTTTTGAGGATCCACTACAATGCCCCGCAACTGTGCCGAGACTTCTCGTTCCAGTCTGATGATCGCGGCAGGATTTGCTTCGCCGCCGAGTTGCAGGGGAATGCTGCCTCGCTCGAAAGCGGCTAGCCGTGATGCGAACAGCGTGAGCGGGCCCTCTTTCGGGATGGCGCCTCGCGGTATATCGAACTCCCAACCACCGGCAACCTTCTTGGGCTCGCCCCCTAGCGATGACCAAACCTTCGCGTCGTCAACCGGCAAGCCCGTAGAGTCAAGCACGGTCACCCGGATGCGGTAGAGTTCCGGGACGGCGGGGCGAAACCATAACCACACCGCGTTCAGGTCTACTATAGCTCCGAGGACGACGGCCAAAACGGTAAGAGCCGCTCCAATGGAGACCACCTTGCGGACTGGGAACCGAACCGGGGGCTGCCTCTGCCGTCCTGCCTTGATCCCTCGGAGCAGCACTCGAGCGGCCTCGACTCTGTTGAGACCTACCAGGTTGATGAACACGATGGTTTTGAGCAGTCCCTCGGGCGTGCAATCCCGGACCCGCACCGGGATCAGTTTACGTTGCGTGCCCATGGAGTCCTGGGCAAAGGCCGCACCCCATTCCGAGGCGGCACAGACGGAATTGAGGTAGTCTTGTGACAGGACGGCAATGGTTCTTTGGGCGCTGGCCGCTGCCTTTTGCATCTCGAGCACAAGACTGCAGCCCGGCGAAAAGTCCCAGGCCTGAAGCACCGTCGAGTAACCGGATCCTTCCAACGTGGCGGCAATCCACTCGGCCCACTCTCGATCAGCATAGGTATAGCTGACAAAGAAGTCAGGGGTGGATGCCTGTGAGCTCATGGCTTTCTCTTCGGGCCGACAGCACCGAGCGTCTCACGTACGTCTTCGTAGTTCTTACGCACTGTCCGGGTCAAGGGGTGGTCCGGCCCAAGCACCTTCTCACAGATCGTCAAGGCACGCCGCAATAGCGGTTCCGCTCCCTCATGGCCCCCTTTGTCACTAAGCAGTGTAGCCAGGTTGTTTAAGCTGGTGGCGGTATCGGGATGGTCCGGCCCCAGCGCCTTCTCCCGTATCGCCAGAGCACGGCGCAACAGCGGCTCCGCCCCCACGTGGTCTCCTTCGTGGCCCAGCAGATCAGCCAGGTTGTCCAGGCTTTGGGCGGTCTCGGGATGCTCCGGCCCCAGCGCCTTCTCCTGAATCGCCAACGCCCGCCGATGCAGGGGCTCCGCCCCCGCATAGTCCCCTTTGAAGCGCAGCAGTTCAGCGAGGTTGTTCAAGCTGGTGGCGGTCTCGGGATGCTCCGGCCCCAGCGCCTTCTCCCGAATCGCCAGGGCACGGCGATACAGCAGCTCCGCCCCTGCATAGTCCCTCTTGCCTCTCAGCAGTAACGCCAGGTTGTTCAAGGTGGTGGCGGTCGAGGGATGTTCCGGCCCCAGCGCCTTCTCCCGAATCGCCAGAGCCCGGCGATACAGGGGCTCCGCCACCGCATTATCCCCTTTGTCGCTAAGCAGTGTAGCCAGGTTGTTCAAGCTGGTGGCGGTCTCGGGATGCTCCGGCCCCAGCGCCTTCTCCTGAATCGCTAACGCCCGCCGATGCAGGGGCTCCGCCCCCGCATAGTCCCCTTTGAAGCGCAGCAGTTCAGCGAGGTTGTTCAAGCTGGTGGCGGTCTCGGGATGCTCCGGCCCCAGCGCCTTCTCCCGAATCGCCAGGGCACGGCGATACAGCAGCTCCGCCCCTGCATAGTCCCTCTTGCCTCTCAGCAGTAACGCCAGGTTGTTCAAGCTAGTAGCGGTCGAGGGATGCTCCGGCCCCAGCGTCTTCTCGTAGACTGCCAGGGCCCGGCGATACAGCGGCTCCGCTCCCGGGAAGTCCCCTTTGGCGCGCAGCAGTGAAGCCAGGTTGTTCAAGCTGGTGGCGGTCGAGGGATGTTCCGGCCCCTGCGCCTTCTCGGAAATCGCCAGCGCGCGGCGCAACAGCGGCTCCGCCTTCTTGTGTTCGGCGGCAGCGCGGAAGGCCTCGCCGAGGTTATTCATCGTCACCTGGTCGTCTGGCTGGAGTTCCAACGCTCGCTCATAGGCGCCGCTGCTTTCCCTATATCGCCCTTGCTCATGAAGAGACTCTCCAAGGAAAAAGGCAGCGTTAGCCGCGTCTGCCTGGGCTTTCTGAAGATTCGCTTCCCGGACCCGAAGAGACTCTGCCAGTTGCCGGCTCGCCTCGGGATAGTTCTTCTCGTACAGCGCTACCATGCCGCGCTCGTACACATCCTTCGTCTTCTGTCCCCACGTCCGAATCGCCTTGTCGATATCTGCGACGGGCAGACCGAAGGAACGCGAAACCTCCTCCAACGCACGGTGGCTCTGTTCCTCGGAACTAGGAGTTTCGGACGTCTTGGGTGAGATCACCTTGTTGATGCTGGCCGCCATCGACATGAGTGCGGTGCCGCTTTCCAGCATCGTTCGATCGCCTCGCTCGGCAAGGGTAACTGAGACGTAGTTGTCGGTTTCGTTCTCGAATGGAGGCACAATGGCACGCCGGTTCCACGGCGAGACGAAAACGAGGTCCAGCGGAGCCCGCACAATTTGGAGGGTCGCCCATGTGCCTGCCCGAGTTTGCGGCGCCAGGCGGAGCCGGGTCTTCCCGGCACGATCCGTCAAAGGACTGGTCGAACCATCTCCCTCTGTGGCCAGTTGCACGCCGGCCAGCGGCTTCCCCTGAGGATCCTTGACGTTCAAAACGAGAACGCCCTGTTCAGCCCAAGCCACGGCACTACACAGAGCCGCGATAAGAAGCTGGTTCGCATTCGTCACGATGTTGCCCAGCATATCGCGCTTATGAATCCGCTTGCAGCCCGTTCATGCTGGCCTGTTCATGCTGGCCGCGTGGACGAGGGATCGAGCAAACCTCGTCGCGGTCCACCAATCCAGGCAAACACCACCCAGCCAGTCGGCCCCGTTCACCGCAACCGTACGTGATTTCCCTTGACGAGCGTGACCCCAGGGATCGATTCTCCGCGTGCCAAAGCGTCGGCCAGGATTCCTCGCTGTAGCTCCCGCTGTACGGCTTTGCCCTCGGCGGCTCGGAGACGATCGCGCAGGCCGCCTGGCTGAAGTGCTTCCAGAATCTCGTGCCACTCGGGCCACGAGAGATCGATTCGCGCCCGATAGAAGCTGTCCGGAATGTGGTTGGTTTCCTCGATCACCAATGACGGTGTGCTGTTTGCTTGAAGGCTGATCGTGTTCATCACGCCCCGCAGCTTCTGGACTTCACGGGTGACCATGAACCACGCCAGCATCTGCTTCAAACGCTTCTCGCGATTCTCGGCCGCCCTATACCGCGCTTGAAAGCGCTCGGCCTCCCGCTGGGCGAGTTCGGCTTCCGCCTTCTGAGCTTTCAAGTAGTCGGCGATCCGGTCCACCTTGTAAACGAACGCCTCAGCATACGTGGCAAGGGCGGCCTTGAGTTCGTCCGAAACCTCGCCGTTGTTTGCATCGGCCTCTTCCGCTGCTGCTTCGACCAATGCCGCAAGAGATTCGTCGATCTCGAACATGCTCAAACCCCTGGCGACCTCAGTCGCACTGGGGGAAATGGCAGTCGTGCTCATGCTCCTTCGCTCCTTTCGGGTTTCCTGGTTGCGCGCTCGGTCAGAATGCCAGGGATAGCTGAGCCCCGTCAGGTTGAGATGATGGTCGACGTGCGCTCCCTTTGATCGGCAGGACGAAATCGTCCAGGGTAGGTTGCGGCGGCGGAATGACTTCGGGGAAAGTGCTCGCCGGCACAGCCGCTGGCCGACGTTCTTCAACCGGCGCTGTTTGCTGCTGAAGCTGCTTCCACACGAGATCCGCCCGCTCCCCGACTCCTTTCTGGGTCACCAGTTCGCGGGCCATGGCGGTGAGCATGTCGTCGTCATCTTCGAAGGCCTGAAGCCCGTCAGTGGCGAACTTGCCCTCCAGCGCAAGCGAGACGAGCAACTTCTTCCCCATCAGGCGCAGACAGCTCTCCTGCATGGTCCCGGAGTAGTGGAGGAACTTCACCTTGACCGGCCGCTTCTGCCCGATGCGCCAGCTTCGGCGGCTCGCTTGGCGCAACGTGTAAATCGAGTAGCCGGTCTCCCCGAAGATGATGGTCGGAAACGAGAGCAGGTCCAGGCCGGTCTGGACCAGCTTGGGGTGGCAGATGCACACCTGCATGCCGTTCCGCAGTTGCCGCTCGTACCACGCTTCCCGCGCTTCGGGCGGCACGTCCGTCGTCAGGACCTCGACTCGAATCCCCTCGCGTGCCAACAACTGCTTCCAGCGCTGCGTCACGTTCCACTTCTGTGTGTATACGCCGTAGACCTGACATCGCCGGCCGGCCGCAAGCTCAGTCTTGACTGCCTCGACCAGCCGTCGCTCCTTCGCGTAGACAACGGCCTCGTCCAGATCCGGCGGGCTTGAGATCACGAACCTCTCCCGCTCGCCGGTATCCTCGTTGACCGCGTAGCCGATCAGATTGCCCAGCCCGAACGGACGGTCCGGGTAAACCAGCAGGGCGTTCATGCCCGTGCTGATCACGGACTGATTGCCGGGGTGAGCCCGAAGAGCCTCCTTGATGTCGTTCTCCAGATCCGTATAGGCGCTGGCCAGCGGAGCGTCCATCTCGACCGGGATCACCTCCTCCTGGTACGACGGCAGCGCGTCGGAGATGTCCTCCAGCGACACGAACGCGCCCAGTTCCAGCAGGAACCGCCCGAACAGGAGCGGCGATGCGCCCGGTCGGCGCTTAACGCGCTTGGTCACCCGCGCCTCGGAGCACACGTTGTCTTTGGGCTCGATGACCGTGATCTTCTCCAAAACGCCATACGCTTCCGAGAACGCGCGCAAGCCGGCCTCGCCGGGCACGAAGCCCTCGGCCAGCATCTTCCGCGGGTTCAATCGGAACAGAATGTTGAACAGTTCGTCCGCGTAGCCGCCGAGCAGCGTTCCGGTGAGGATGACGATCCGCTCGGCGGAACTTGCTAGCGTGCCGAGGGCGTTGCCCTGTGCCGTATCGCCCTTGAGTTCGTGGACTTCATCCGCGATGGCGTAATCGAAAAAGCCGCCCATGTAGCGTCCGATGAAGTCGATTGGGGCGTAACGCCGGACCCTTGATCCGTCGGCCTGCCACAGAGGGCTGTGAAAGGGGGCTCGCGCCTTGCCGTCCATGGCGGGATCGTCCCCGGCGACGAATTCGCTGTGCTTCGCCTTCCGAAAGTCGGCCCGGCGAAGCTGGTCCGTCCCGGTGAGGATCGGCCGGCCGGTGTCCGGATTCACGACGCAGCCGCAGAACGGCCCGCTCCGCGGCGTTCCGTAAACGTGCCGCCACGCGTAGGACAGCTTGAGCCGCTCTCGGCTCGCGATAAAGACGGCTGGACATCCACAGATCGATTGCCAGCGGGACCTGGGCGACCGGGCATCCTTGCGCAGCCTCATATCACTCAATGTGGTCCGCAGCCCCTCACGGACGATTCGCCCGTTGCGCAGCCTGACCTCGTTGACCCCCGTGTAGCCGTTTGAGCCGACACTGTTGCGGATGCCGTCGATGACGAAGACCCGAACACGCGGCAAGGTCAGGAAGCACTCGCGCGCCCATTTCTCGACTAACTGCGGCGGCACCATGGCGAGCGCCGTGTAGGGCCGCTGGCCCGCGGCGCAACAAACCGCGCCGAGGGAAATCAGAGTCTTTCCGGTACCGCATTCCGCGATGGCCGCGGCGGCGTTCGAGCGCTCCCACTGGCGGACGATGCCCATGATCGCCAGTTCCTGCGCCGGGAATGGCCTGCGGCGGAGCCGGGCGATGCCCGGATGCACCTGGTCACCGGGCTGGTGCAGCGGAGGAAATTGCGCGAGAATTTTTACCCCCATCTCGTCGGCGTAGCGGCGGAGGTATTCGCTGGTGTTGGCGGGCAGAGGTTCCATGCAATACTCCTGTTGGTTTGATGGGTGGGGAACGGGCGGCTACACCGCTTGGTCGGCGGTTTCTTCGCGTGGATTGAACCGGGCCGGGATGGTCCAGAGCGGGGTTTCAAGGTCGTCTGGGATCTGAACCTGGCGCCGCTTGAGGCCATGGCCAATCCAAGCCAGGAAGCGTTTCTTCGTGCCTTTGACGAGAATCGGCTCACAGCCGAGCCCGATCAGCGGCTGGAAGGCACGTCGACGCGTCAGTTCCTTATGGAACCAATCGCTCCAATCCGGCAGGACTGGGAGGCCGAACCGCACGGCCAAGCGGTAGAGTACGAAGCCGGGTGTGGTTGAACAAAGCACCGTGCGCTTGGCCTTCGGGTCACCGCCCGCGCGGGTTGATGCCAGTTCTTTCGAAATTGCAACAAGATGGCGTACGGGCCGCTTGCGGCCAGGTACGGATATGGAGGCCCGGAACGTCTCGGCATCAGCACCCAACGTCACCGTCACCGCCGGGATGCCGGCTGCGTGCACCTGGAAACATCCCTCCTCCGCGACGGCCGCGCTGACGGCCGCGATCTCCTGGTCGCCGCCGAACACCGAGATCAGGTGCGCCTTGGCGCGTCCGTGGGCGCCGTCCTCGTGCTCGGCGATCAGCCGGTCCATCCAAAGCCGCACATCAATCGTCGTGTCCCGTGTCACTTTGTGGAACTGCAGGGTTCCCATCCGCAGGTGGGCGTTCTTCATGGTTTCGACTCCCGTCGGTCAGGATCGCGGTCCGGCCATCGCAGTACGCGAGCGTCAGGCTCTGCGTGAACCGCTCCCGCTCACGGATCGTAGTGACTCCGTCTTCCACTTCCTCGAACCTGTCCGTGACCTTGAGAGACTCCCAGACGGCTACATGGCGCTGCGCCCCGGCGCCGAACACGCCGTTTAGCAGGCCGGAAGTGGCTAGCAGGCCGACATGGCCGCCGTGGAGAGGCGTCAGCGGCCGTCCCGTCGCGCGGGCCTCGGGCGCAAACAAGACGCGCGCTGCCTGCCGGTAAGCGGCGGAATTGGGCAGGGAATCCTCGACGCCGTCGAGCGGAATCCCGCGGTACGTCCACTGCACAGCGCCGCTCGGAGGGACCGCGTAGACTCGGTCCGGCGCGTCGGGCAATCCAGGCAGTTGTTCGTACTGGCGGGCGTATTCGAAGAGCTTCCGCTTGGCCTGGCTGACGTCCCAGTCCTTAACCTGGCCGCGTTCCCGGTGCGTCCGGCGGACCCCGAGCACCACGATCTGCTGGTAGCGGAGGGCTTCCGGTTCGGTCAGCCTGTAGAGCGCCTTGTTGCGGAAGTGGACCGCGAGCACGTCGGCGCAGGCGTTCAGCCTCTGGGCAGGGATCACCAGCACCAAGACGCCGCCCGGCTTCAGCCAGCGGAATGTCAATTCCAGGAAGGCCTGCTCGGTGCGCTGGTTGCGGCTCTCGCCGACCTCGAAGTCATACGGCGGGTTCAGGTAGAGCAGCGAGAACGACTCCACGGGACAGTGGACATCAAAGCAGTTGCCCTGGATTACCTGATGAAGCGCCCGCCCTGCCTGCTCCGCCCGGTACGCGTCGAGTTCGATCCCGTACTGCGCCGCACGGGAGTCGGCGGTTATGTCAAGGAGTGCCGTGCCACATCCGGCGCAGGGGTCCACAACCGAGCTCGCCGCCGGGTCCGGGAATTGCAGGAGCCGCCGGATGCGCTGTGCCTCTTTGACTGCCAGGGGGTAGAAGCCAAGCCGGAGTTTCGCTGGGTTCCTCAAGTTTTCCCTCCGTCGGATGAATTCAGATTGACGTCGATGTACCGTGAAAGGCTTGGACGTCGACGCGGCAGCAATGGTCCTCAGTTCCGAATCGAATACCCAGGCCAAATCAGCAGGAAGTCATGTGGACCGACGCAGCAGCCAGACAGGGCTTTCACTAGAGCATCACCGGTTTTATCGCGCCCGTCCCGATGATGTTTGCCCGAAGGTGCACAGGATGCGGCAGCCCGACCGGCCGCGATTCAGCGGGATGGCGACTGTGCAGCCAACAGGCCCGTTCCCAGGGGCTAGACCCCGACAACGATTGACTGATACACAATAGTCCCTGAGGCGATCCGCATGCCCCAAGATCGAGCCCACCGTTTCGAGACATTCGTGACCTGGTATCTGCGTTTCAACGGCTACTTCACTGTGCCGAGCTTCGTGGTTCACGCGGGAGACGATCCCAGCCGGATCAGTGGCGACGTTGTGGGGAACCAGACCGAGGTTGACACTCTGGCTGTTCGTTTGCCGTACTCCCGTGAGACGTCCGGGATTCAATTTCCGGCGCATGGCAAGCTCGTTAACGGCGCCGAAGGGCGATTCGACGTAGTTTTCGCGGAGGTGAAATCGGGAAACTCCAACTCTCCGAATCAAACGTGGCAGCGTCGCGATCGCGTTTCCAACATCGAATACGTGCTCAGGTACCTTGGATGGCACGAGGACGACACGAAGATCAAGGGAGTCGCGACTGTCCTTCAACAGAAGTACTCCTTCGAAGAAACGCACCTCCGGATGCGGTACATCATCTTCTCGAACACGGTGGATCAGACTTGGCAAAAGAGAGGCGTTCAGTTCATCACGTTCGACGAGTGTATTCAGTTCATTGCTGAGGACCGCGGCCAATGTTGGGCTCAGGCGGGAATCGGGACGCGATCCATCCACTACCAATGGAACGAGCTGATCAATAGAATCTTCGATGTGGCAAACGACGTAGGCCGCGATCCCCCAGATCGGCAACAGGAAATTCGACGGATCCTGGATACAGGCTAAGCGTGGGCCGCCATCGAGGCCTCAGGGCGCAGCTCACCGCAACGACGACTGTACGTCCAGATGGAAGCGGTCGCCTGTCGGAAGCGCGCGATTATGCGGAGTAAGGCTGCACGAAGAAGAACGGTACGGCTCTCATTCTGGCGCCCGCCTTCGAGCCGATTCGTCGAAATGTGAGCCGAAGGCCGAAGAGTAACGTGCGGCCGATTGCGGCCCTATCAGGCTTCAGGCGAGGCCCGGAGCCGGGGTGGCGCTAGACTGGAGACGACTAAGAGGCGAAGCGAACCATGCCGATTGAACACTATCCGCAGGCAGGCTTTGAGTTGCTGGATGACCGCGTGCCTATCTGGCGGTTCATGAAGATGCGGACGTTCACTAGATTCATTGAATCGGGGAGCCTGTATTTCTGCCGGGCCGACCTCTTTGAGGACGAACACGAGGGCCTGCCGCTGGCAGACTACGTTAGGCACGTAATAGCCGATATGGGTCCAGGTCATACCTTTGAGCACACCTGGGAGACGCTCAAGCAGGACCGGCAAGGCAGCTTCGTTTCCTGTTGGACGCTCGACGAATCGCTCCACACGTGGGAGACCTTCGCGCCTCAGGGAGTGGCAGTCAAATCGAACTGCGGGCTGCTTAAAGCGGCGCTCGACGCGATTCCGGCGCGCACAATGGTCGGCCAGGTTCGCTATAGCCTCAAGCACGAGGGTTTCAATATTCTCCGGTTCATCACCACGAAGCGGCCCGAGTTCTCTCCCGAGAAAGAGGTGCGTGCATTTGTGTGGGACCTAGAGAAAAGCCCACAGAATCCGTATCCCCACGATGTGCCGAATGGTTTGTCGTATGCCGTAGACGTGATTGCGTTGGTACAGATGGTCATCGTCTCGCCACATGCGCCCGCAAATGTCCTGGACGAGGTCCAGGAGCTGTTACGGAAATACGACTATGGAACCATTCCGGTGGTGAAGTCGGGGTTCACTGGCTACGGTCACTTGTTGCCCAATGCCGATGAGATCGGCAAGTACTCTACTAAATAGATTACTTTCGAGCGTTCAGTTACTTCTGGGGGAGCTCAAGAGGTCGGGCCGCATACTCTCCTCAAAACCTCCCACCCCATTTGCTTAGGTGTTCGCAATCGCTACGCCGACGCCAATGCAAAGGGCCAGCAAACCAAGCCCCAACAGTGCAGAATTCCCGGTGGTCGGTTGTGGAATCACTGGCGCCGGGCGGGTTCTGGGATACAAGCTTAGAATATAGGCCTGATCGTCTTCGCGCTTCCAGCCGCGCACGTTTTCGAATAGGTCTGGACCGTGACCACCAGGGCCGATTGGTTCTGCCCACAGAGAGCAGCCACCGATGTGCAGTTGGACCTTCAAGATCAGCGTGCAGTACCCTTGTCCGCGCACCGGGTCTGTGGTGAATTCACGGATGTGGTCAAAGCCCAGAAGCGTGCCGTGCCCAGTTGCGTTATTGCTGATTCGGATTCCGTCCCTTTCGTACCCCTGGATGGTCCAGTCATCGTCAACGGGTGGAAGCCGGGGTCCAGTAGGGCCACCCCCGAAGCGCTTGGCCATGGGCCGAATCCTCGCGTGGTGCCCAACGTTCTTTTTGAGTGCGGCTTTGTTCATCAACCCTCCGAAGCGGACATCACCACAGGTTTCAGCGGTGGTGGCGACCAATCCGCGCGCGTGGTTTCCAGCGTAAGTGCATCACCAGCGAAGTTGCCTTTGGGTCCATCGCCATAGTACATGTACGCGTGGCCCGTCGCGCGGCAATCCACAATTCCCACATCATGCGCCAACCGAACCGCGTAGATTGGTGCTGGCCAATCCTCCGTTACGAACGTCTGCACGTATGCAAGGCACTCACCGGGGAGCGTTTCAGCGCACAGCACATGGGCGCGCCATCCATTGGGCCGAACGCGCGGATTCAGCATTTCTCCAAGCAGGGCGTGCTCTCGTTTCCCGATGAACACGTTCGTGCGGTCAACGCCAGCGGCATCGTCCAGGATGAACTGCCGGATATCGGAAAACATCGGTTCGTGGCCCGTGTATTCCGGGAACCGGGTCAAAAAGTAGTGGAACCCAATCTTGGCAACCGCGCGAAAGTAGCGGTTCGTCAGCATCACGGTACCGACTGCGCCTTCGTAGACGGTGCTGGCTGGCGTGCCTTCCCCGAAGGTGCCATTTGGCCATGCCTGCTGAATAAGCTGTGGTACCCAGTTCTCTGTTACGTGGTCGAAAAGGACCCGGACATCAGCGCAAGGTTGCACGACACCCAACCGCTGGAAGGCCGCGCGCAACTGGTCCGGGGTGCTTCCCTCCAGAATCGGCAGGATATGGGTCTTTCCTGAATGTTCAACGAAAATCATTTGGCGCATTTGCCGGGGCTGCCCGTCCACAATCTCAAGCGCGACCTCCACAGCCAGCGCCTTGTCCATGCTTCTCATGTCCACGCGGTGGCCACCAGCGCTGCGCCTTTCGAAGATGTTGACCTTGTCATGTGTTGCGGCGCGTCCACGGATATCGTAGAACTTGCGCAGGAGGGCTTCCGGCCCGCAACGTGTAAACTGTTCGTCCAGGACGCCAAGACGGGCATTGTTGCACGCGGTGCAAACGCGGTTGTCAAGATACGGCGCGCCCCTGAATTCGCCGAACGCCGCAGGCAGCGGGTGTTCTCTCGAATCCCCTGGTGCTGAACAGTAGAGGCACTGCATATGAACATTTTCGCAGAACTGCGGGACTAAGTTGCCAAGTAACGCCCATCCCGCTCCCATGACGGTTCGCAAGGCCGATTGGCATCGTCCCGGAATCGTGATCGGCTGCATCGGAAAGCGCTCTTGAGCGCCCACGGATCTCATGGCGATAGAAGAGAAGCCCGTGGCAGGGCTGCGTCTTTCACGCCACCTAACACTGCCGTAAGGCATTGGTTGCTAAGGACTTATGCGGTGGACTCAACTGGCCGACGCGCAGCATGCCGGGCATGTGGTACTGTGCTAACGCCAGCTTTTGCCTTGGTCGGCGTTTGGGCTTACACTCCCGCTTGGAGAGGAGGTCCGCTATGGCGCGGTTTGGAGCGCCGATGGAGGATGACGGACAGAACGAATCGCAGCCCTGGCCGACGCCCAACGGGGAGTCGGTACCGGTCCTGGACGACGGCCCGGAGATCGAGGATCTGATCGAGGACGCTCGGTCCCTGTACCTGGTAACGGTCGAATCCCCCAGCCGCTACGTGAACTAGGCTCGGCATGGACTCGCCCGGTCCGACGCCAGCCGCCGCCCGGCGCTCGCCGATTACGGCGGTCAAGCCGGGTGACGCGACGACTGCGCTCTCGCTCGCCGACGGTACGACTGTGTTGGTCGCGCGGTACCTCACCGCGTTTTCCCGGCCCGGCGACGAGGTCGAGTTCAACAGTCCGTTCGCGGGAGAAAGCCGGACGGAGCTGCGCATCGTGCGTGCCGGGCGCGTCCGGCCGAAAGAGCTATACCGGGCCCAGATCGGCTACGTCACGCAGCCCAAGACCGATTCACGCCAGGCGCGGTTCCTTCGGGCCGAGGTCGTAGCCGGCGGGCTGGGGATACGTTGGATTCACCTGCCCGCGAGCGCGGTCCGCGACCACTTCTACCGGGGCGACCGCAGCCGCCCTTGGGCGGAGTCGCCGACCCTCTACGACGCGCTCAGGGTGCAGCGCAGCACGAGCCCCGGAGAATTGTGGCTGGCGTTCAAGCTCAGGAGCCTGGAGTTGGAGGCTGCCAGGGTGCCGCGCGGCGAGTCGCGCAACCTGGAGCGCGCCTTCAACCTGCTGATGCAGCCGGGCCTCCGTGCCTGCTATGACGCTCTGCTCGATGACGCGGACACCCCGGCCGTGTTCCCTTACGGGGGTTTCGGGTCGCTGGCGGTGGGCGGCGAACTGGCGCGGGACGGGGGGACGTTCTTCGCGCAGCGCATCGTCTCCTTCCTGCCGGAAACGAGCCGGCAACGCTTCCGCGCACATCTGCGCCGCCTGGACTTCCTGCCCGGCAACGCGCTCTACCGCGACAGCCGGCGCAAGCTCGAAGTCCTGCTCGATCCGGTCCTGCTCACCATCGCCTGGGACGCCACCTGGACCCAATGGAAGCACCTGGTGGGCGCGAAGATCGGGATCGATTGCGCGGTGGTGGCCAGCGGCAAGTACGTGTTTCGCTCGGGCGAGTGGAAGCTGGTCCGCTGGTGGACCGCCCTGCCGAGCCGGACCGAGGTCACGCTGCCCGGCGACCTCAACGAGCAGGTGGAGAGAGCCAGGACGGCGTACCACCGCTTCGGGCAGTACTTCGCGCAGTTGGAGAGCGTGCGCGAGCGGCTGGAGCGCGAGCCCGTCGAGCGGCGGGAACTCGACCGTATCTGCGGCGAACTCGGGATTCCCGGCGACTTCGACGTCACGAAGATATCGTGGCGGCCGGAATACGACGCGTTCTACTACGAGCAATTGCGCAAGCGCGCGCGGCGGATGTACCTGTTCCGCGGCGAATACATCTTTGAGCTGGAGATGGCGATCGTCGTCGAGGTCCCCGCAGTGGGCCACGCGACGTACATTTTTGCTCCCGGCGACATCGCCCGCTTCGTGCGCCAGTACGTGAAGGTCAACAAGGACGACATCCGGAAGAACCGCGACGGCGCTGCCGAACGTCTCGGCTTCGTCGGCCGCGTGTTGCATGGATCGAATCCGAGGACGTGGCTCAAGGAGTTAAAGAGTCGGATCGGGGACGTAGCGACCGCGTGATCGAGAGGGGATGAACTCACGACGAAGCCGGAATAGAATGAGGCAACGGAGTTCCAATGAAATCAGACGCAATTCGGGAGCTTGCAGCGAATCCTACCGCCTTGAAGCGTCTAGCCAAGTTC
>CAZVIK010000026.1:0-30690 GCA_964627045.1 uncultured Solibacteraceae bacterium
TTTCCCGGGGGTTTTTTTGGGGGTTTCCCCGGGGGCAGGCCGGGTGTCCCTGTCAAACCCCCCGGGGGTGTTAAAGATACCGCCGGGCGAGGCAAAGGCGAGCAGCTTCTTGCGCAACTCCCCCTCGGGCGGCTTGGCATCAATGTAGACGACAGCCTTAAACCCCGCGAGGTCGGCCTTCAGCGCCTCTTCCGTGCGGATGGCGAGGTAGGCCAACTGGCGGCGTGGAGCCAGGTTGAGGAATTCCGCGCCCATCAGCTCGTTGTCTCCTTCGAAAGTGGAGATGGCGGCCAGAGCGGCCACCGGTTGCCAGGTCCTCCACTCGGCATGGGTCTCGAAGAACTTCATCGCCGCGACCATGCGGTTCCAGCTCGAAAGGGCTGCGTCGCTGCGCGCGCCCAGGCCCTCGAGGAACGGCTGGCTAAGCGTGACGACCCAGCGGGCGCCAAAGGAACATGCTTCGGCGATCGGTTTCACGAAATCGCCTAGCGGGGTGACATCCTTGCCCGAAGGCGGCTGAAACGTCAGCCACACCGGCTTGGCCGGCTCCATAATTTGGGCCAGGCGGATGACGCCGGCGCTGGAGTCGACCCACGGCGAGCCGGTGGGACCGGCTTCGGCCGCGTCGTCTTTCTTTTCCGACGGTAAAATCCGCGGCCAGACTCCTTCGCGGACGGCGATCTCTTTGGGCGTTTCGTTCTTGGCAAGCTTGACAAACTGGAACGAACCCAGCGCGAAAGGCGGAGGCGCCTCTCCCACCAGGCAGTTGATTGGCGTGCCCTTGAGCAAGTCCAGCTTCGAAGGGTCTTTCCACTCTTGGGGCCAGCGGAATGGTATGAGTTCAGGCATGGTATTATCCTCGCGCGCGGCGCGGACGTTCCACCGTGCGGCTCTGCCGCGCTATTCAGATTCTCTCACGGGTCCATAAGCGTCGCACGAGAGGCCGTCACTAGGGTTTCTTCATCTTGAGACGGCGCGGACGCCGCCGTCGGCCCACCCCGGACCGCCTAATTACAGTCCGCGCTGCGCGGGCAACACGACCAGCGTTCCGGCCTTATCGCGGATCTGGATAGCCCCGCGTTCGAGCCGCACGTCAGTCACGTCCCCGAAGCCCGCCGGCACCTTCGTGTAGAAAAACAAGAAACGCGTGCGCATGGTGGACTTCGCCGGGAGCCACTTGAAGGTCCGTTCGCCGAACATCTTGTGCGCGTCGACGGTTTCGCGGTGGGAGACATCGAAGGGCTGCGTGGCGAACTCGATCCCGCGAGCGGCGCGAGCGTCACCCGAGTAGTTCATCCAACTCATCAGCCACGGATACTCGCTGCGCCGAAACACATAGCCGAACAGGAGTTGCCGGTCCGCGCGGTAGGCTGTGACGTAACCGAACGTGCGGGCCGGGTCGATCAGGCAACTGGCCAAATCCAGGGAGGTCTCGACGGCGGGAACCGTCAGGAGGTTGACGAAGCCCCCCTTTGTGAGCGGCGCCATGGGCCAGTCGAAATCCTCCAGGTAGGCGAGCCTCCCGGTGGAGCCGGCCTTCTCGGCGCGGACACGGCACTTGGTGGCGGGCATATCGACCACGATCCTGCCCGGTTCCAGGTACGGGGGGCCCAGCGTGGCGTGCTCGGCCCAGGAAACCGGGCGATCTATGGCCAGACCGCTTTCCAGTTCACTGGTGACGTAGACGGCGTTTTCGCCGTCCGCCATCTCGATGGTCCTCGTTAGCGTCGCTTGCGCCAGCGGAAGCGCGGTTTGCAGTGTCACCGATCGGACCGGGCCCGTCGTCTGCTGCGCGAGCACCTTCACCGGCAGACGGTTGGCTTCGCCGTGTACGGGCATGCCCGCGGCCCGTTCTTCATCGGAAGGAGCGCCGAAACCGTCGAGGGCCAGGAAGTGCCCCATCGCCGCCAGCGGACTCAGACGCGGGTCGTCCCGTAAGACGAGCCGCAGAAAGCGGCCGCCGGTGAGTCCGATGGAGAGTTCAAGCCGGTCGTTTTCGAGGACCAGAGCAGAGGGCGGCGCCGGATCGGCTCGTTGCGATTGTGCCTGCGCGAAGGAGGCTAGGAGGCACCAAGCGATTGGGAACTTCGTCACAGCCCACCTCCGTGAAACACGGGTACGCATGATGCTCCGGGGCCGGACTGTCGCAGCGGATGGAATGTCACGCCCGGCCCCCGCACATGCTGCCGCAATCCGAGGGTCCCGGTCAAGTGGCGCGCCGTGCTGGGAAGGTGAGCGGAGTATGTCTTGGGGGCGGCCGGCGCAGCGCGCCCCCAAGCCTGCGAGACTAGCCCTTCTTCTCAAACGCCAGAGGCACGTTCTCTTTGGCGTGGTCCATGGTGGTCATGCCGGCGACAACCCCGGTGAGGTTGGGGTTCTGCATGGCCCAGGCAAAGCCTTTCTGGAAAGGAGTCATGTCGCCCGGCATCAGCGCATCCAGGGCCTTCACGCGATCGGCGATCAACTGCCGCCGGTTGACCGGATTCTGGAGCACGCGGCTGGCCTTCATGGCCATGACGCCGAAATCGGCCTTCTTCGCCTTCTCCATCACGGGCGCCAGCCAACGGTGGTTCAGGAAATGGTACGCAACGAGGCCCATCGAGTAGGGCGGCGTTTCGATGGCGGCTTCGAGCACGCCGGCCGGATCGCTGTGGGCAGAGAAAGCGAGGATCCGGGCCGTGCCCTGCTTCTTCAGTTGCTCGAAGGCCTCGATCACCTCGGGAGTGTTCTTCACTTCCCAGGGCGTTTCGATGCCGCGCATCAGGAGACAGTCGACATGATCGGTGCCAAACGCCTTCAAACTGCTCTCCACCGAGTTGAAGATATACTGCTTGAGGTCGCGATCCGGGTCGATCTTGTCGCGGTACTTTTTCACGATTTCGTTCGCCACCATCGCTTGGCGCAAGCCGCCCGCCTGTCCGGTGAAGTACGGCCCGAGGTAATCGGGGTTTTCCAGACCGCGCCGCTCGACCTCTTCGGCGACTTTTTCGCGAATCTCGTTTTGCTCGGCTTCCGGCAGGCTGGAATAGATCTTCCGGCACACCTGCGTGCGGTTCGGGAAAACGTTGCACTTGGTGTTCTGGATGACCTTATCGCGGCCGCGGGCCTTAATCACGTCGCCATAGCCGCGCTCGCTGGCGCCTCCGCCGTACTGAGGGGCTGTGTCGAAGTAGTTCAACCCGTAATCCATGGCCCAGAGCACGAAGTCGTTGTTGTTCGGGCGAATGTCGTCTCCGCCCATGGCGATGAGGGAAACCATCAACCCGGTCTTTCCCAGGCGGCGGTACTGCATCCCCGGTTGTCGATTGACCCATTCCGCGTCCGCGGCCTTGGCTGTCGGCGGAACCGCCGCGGCAGCGGCCGCCGCCGCTGACACCGCCAGAAAATCGCGGCGCGGCATGTTCCTGCGAATGATGGCGTCCATGTACGGCTCTCCTAAATGTATGATGCGTCCACTGATTAAAGTCGTTGCGGAGCGCGGCAACTTCTTGCGCCCCCCTACAAACGAAGTATACTCGCATCGGCTCGCATGCAGAGCGGCCGAATGTTTAAAATTGCGATAGTTTAATTTACCGGCTGCCCGCCCGTCTTCACTGTCGCAGTCAATGGCGTTTCGCGCGAGGATCCTCCCACCAGCACCTGGTAGTCCCCTGGCAACACCTCCCAGGCATCCCTGTCGGAGTTGAACACGGCCAGATGCAGCGGCGGCACGCTCAGGGTGACCGTCTTGGTCTCCCCAGGAGCCAATTGGACCTTGTCCCACGCCACCAGCCGCTTCGGCGGTTCGCCCGCGCTGGCGGGCAAAGAAACGTAAACCTGGGCGACTTCCGCACCGGCGCGTTTTCCCGTGTTCCGCACCGCGAAGCTGACCTTCACCTCGCCGCCCTCTGCGGTGGCCTTCAGCCCGGAATAGACGTAGGTCGTGTAGGACAGCCCATGCCCGAAGGCGAACAGCGGCTGTTTGTTTTCCGCGTCGAACCACTTGTAGCCAACCTTCAAGGCCTCCGGATAGTGAATGTCGAACGGGGCCATGCCGCGCGCCAGGCCCATCCCGTCCAGGCCTCCGCGCGCTTGCCCTCCGGCCGGAGGGGCGGCACCGGCCGCACCGCGTCCGGGAGCAGGCGCGGCCGATGGCGGCGGTCCTTGGATCTTCGCGATCGGCAGATCCGCTTCACTGCGAGCGAACGAAACCGGGAGCTTGGCCGAAGGATTCACGTCACCGAATAGGATACTGGCGATGGCTTCCGCCCCCTTGATGCCGGGATACCAGGCCTCGAGGACAGCGGCCACGCTGTCCAGCCACGGCATCGTCACGGCGCCTCCGGTCTCCAGCACCACGATGGTCCTTTTGTTGGCGGCGGCGACCGCGGCAATGAGCTTGTCCTGGCCGTCGGGAAGCGAGAGGTCCGGCAGGTCCCTGCCTTCCGATGCCGGCTGCACGGCGAAGACGATGGCCACATCCGACGTCTTGGCCAGCGCCGCGGCGGCAGCCAGATCGGTACCCGCGTTGTACTCGACCTTGGCGGTGCGCGCCTTGGCGCGAATGGCCTTCAGGGGCGAAGAGGGGAAGTACACGGGCGCACCGCCGAACATTCCGCGTCCGGCCTGTCCCGGCGGCGGGGGAACGGCGTTGCCGCCCGGAGGATCCACCTGCCCGGAGCCGCCGCCCGACAGCACGCCCACATCCGCGTGCCCGCCGATCACGGCGATACTCTTCAGTGTGGCTGCGTTCAACGGTAGCGTGCCCGGCGCGTTCTTCAGCAGCACTGTGCCCTGTTCGGCGACGCGCTCGGCCAACTCCAGCCCGGCGAACACATCGACCACCTTCGGTTGCGGCGGGTTATCGAACAGCCCGGCCGCGAAAACCGTGCGCAGGATCCGGTGGACCATGTCGTCCAGCCGCGACGGCGGCACCTCGCCGCTTTGAACCGCCTTTTTGAGCGCCTCCCCGAAGTACGTGCTTCCCGGCATCTCGATGTCAAGACCGGCCAGCGCAGCTTTGGTGGTGCTGTGGGTGGCGCCCCAGTCGGATACCACGAAGCCCTTAAAGCCCCAGGCCTTCTTGAGCACCTGGTTCATGAGGTAGTCGTTCTCGCAGGCCCAATCGCCGTTGACCTTGTTGTAGGAGCACATGACGGCGCCGATGCCGCCATCTTTGATGCCGATCTCAAAGGGCAGCAGGTCGGTTTGGCGCATGGTGCGCTTGTCCATGATCACGTTGCCGATGTTGCGGCCGGTTTCCTGATCGTTGAGTACATAGTGCTTGATGTGGCTCACGATTCCCTGTGCGCCGAGCGCCTTCATCTCCTGGCCTACCAGCTTCCCGGCCAGGATGGGGTCCTCGCCCTTGTATTCGAAGTTGCGCCCGTTACGCAATTCGCGCGTGATGTTGACGCCCCCTCCGAGGGACATCGTGAAGCCCTGGTCGCGCAGTTCCCGGCCGATCAGTTCGCCATACTGGTAGGCGAGCTTCAGGTCCCAGCTTGAGGCTTGCGACATGGTGGAAGGCAGCGCCGTCGAGTAGCGGCTGCGGCTGGCGCCACGCGTGACGCCGACCACCGCGTCGGCCATCTGCATGTCTGGAATGCCCAGACGAGGGATGCCGGGGATGAAGCCCGCGCCGCCGAGGTTTCGCGTCGTGGACGCCGGGACCATCCCGTCTTGACCGCCGCCGCGCGCACCGCCGAAACCGAATCCTTGCCCGTGAACCAGGGAGATCTTCTCATCCAAGGTCATCTCTTTGACAACCAAAGCCGCCCGTTGATCGGGCGGAAGGTTCTTGTCCATCCAGGGCCCTTTGGGGGCCTGGGGCGCCTGCTGGCCGGGGAACTGGGCCATCAGGGTCGTCAAAGCAAGGGTCGCCGCCAGCATGGCGACAACAGCCGGCATCCAGCGCTGCATACAATACCTCCGGTTCTTCTATATACTACAAATTGCCCGCGAGTTGCTTAGCGGGCAGGGAGCAAGAACCACATGCAAAAAACCAGTGTGCCCGTCCTGTTGATTCCGGCCGCCGCCGGCCTGCTTGGCCTCTATCTGGCGGCGGGCCCCGCCCATTCCGCCAGCCAGCCCAAGATCGGCTCGCGTAAGGCCCCAACGCTGAGCGTGAACGGACTGACCTTCCGCGACCTAAACAAAAACGGAACGCTCGACAAGTACGAGGACTGGCGTCTTCCGGTGGACGAGCGCGTCGCGGACCTGGTGTCGAAGATGACGGTGGAGGAAAAGGCCGGATTAATGATCCACGCCTCGTTGGCGGGCTTCACCGGGCCGAATGGAGAGGTGCTCGGGCTACCGGCCGCGCCGGCGCGGGCCGGGGCGGGACGCGGCGCCGCCGGAGCGGGCGCACCGGTCAATCGCGCGATTCAAGGGCGCGACAACCCCAACAACGTCACCCCGATGGACAGCCCGAATCCCAACGAGACCATTCTGAAACGCAACATCCGGTGGATACTGGTGCGCCCCAACGCTGCCGAATCGCCCGAGATCACCGCACGTTACCACAACGGCTTGCAGGAGATCGCCGAGAGCAGCCGCCTGGGAATCCCGCTGGTGTTCAGTTCCGACCCGCGTCACGAGGCCCGCAGCGGGGCGGCGCCGGTCGCGCCTAACATCTCCCTGTGGCCCGGACAGCTCGGTCTGGCGGCGATCGGCGACGAGGCGACGACGCGGGAGTTCGGCCGCATCGCGGCCCAGGAACTCCGCGCCATCGGGATTCAATGCACGCTGTCCCCGATGGCGGACATCGCCAGCGAGCCGCGCTGGAACCGCGTCCCCGGCACCTTCGGCGAGGACCCCGCCATGGTGGCCAAGCTGACTCGGGCTTACATCGAAGGGTTCCAGGGGAAGCAACTGGGGCCGGAAAGCGTGATGACGGTCGTCAAGCACTTCCCCGGCGACGGCCCCGTGAAGGACGGTTACGATCCGCACAACAGCTACGGCAAGTACGCCATCTATCCGGCGGGCAAGTTCGACGACCACTTGGTTCCCTTTAAGGCGGCCTTCGACGCCGGTTCGGGCGGCGTGATGGGCGGGTATTTCATCCCCGTCGGCAAGGACACGGTCGCCATCAACTTCTCGGCGAAGATGACCGGCGGCCTGCTCCGCCAGACCATGGGCTACCAGGGGTTGGTCGTTACCGACTGGCTGCGCAACATGCCCTGGGGCGTCGAGAAGCTCTCTGAAAAGGACCGGCAGAAGATGATGGTACTGGCGGGCGTCGACCAGATCGGAGGCGACAACGACCCCAAGTACATCCTGGAAAACGTCAGGGACGGAAGCGTTTCCTCAGCCCGGCTGGACCAGAGCGCCCGCCGCGCTCTGAAGCCGATGTTCCAGTTGGGCATGTTCGAGAATCCCTACGTCGATCCGGAGCGCGCCAAGGCGTTGGTGGGGAGCCAGAAGTTCGTCGAAGCCGGCCACGCAGCTCAGGTGAAATCGGTCGTGCTGCTGAAAAACTCCAACAACGTCCTGCCCGCCGCCTCAGCCAAGAACGTATATCTCGAGAACATCGACCGGGCGAGCGTCGCTGGCTACGCCACCGTGGTGGACACGCCCAAGGAAGCCAGTCTCGCGATCATCAAGATCAACACGCCGGCCATCGTTTACCCGTTCGGCGGAACATTCTTTGGCCGCGGGCCGGTGGGGCCAGTGCAGACGGTGCTCGGTAACACATTGGCCTATGAAGGGTCGGCCAACCAGAAAGAACTCGACGCGGTGAAGAAGCTGGCGGCCTCGGGCGTCCCGGTGCTGGTGGTGGTCAACATGGACCGCCCGGCCATCCTCACCGAGTTCATCGGCGAGGTGGCGGCCGTGATCGCAGGCTTCTCGGTGAACGACCGCGCGGTGATGGACGTGGTCTTCGGCAAGCACAGCCCTTCGGGCAAGCTGCCCTACAATCTGCCGCACGACATGCCGTCGGTGATGGCGAACGCCGAGGACGCCTCGCACGACATCGCGCAGCCGTTGTTCGAGTTCGGCTTCGGCCTTACTTACGGGGCACGCTGATCGCGGCTATTGCTCGACAGCGGTGGATAGCGTCTGGGTGCCGCTGCGCCCATCCAAAGTGAACGTGAGCGGCACCGCATCGCCGGAGACACCCTGCGGAACCACCACGTTGAACTGATAGACGCCGATCGAACCGGGAGCCAGCCCCTGGTAGGTGGCGGCCGCCGCCTTCCCGCCGAGGTAGAACTGTACCGGTAAGGCGAGGCTATTCAACGACTGTGCGATCTCGCCGGTGTTCACCGCCGGGGTGACCGGACCGAATCCGACGCCGAACAGAACCAACTGGTCCCCGGCGCGGGCCTTCCGCGTGACCGTGCCCGGGATCGCACCCGCGGGAGCGGCGAACGCCCATTCGCCGTTAACCAAGGCTCCGGCATAGCGGACCGCGCCCACCTGGAAAGTCGGCGGCGCGTAGATCCCCGGCTGCGCCTCGTTGATGGTGATAACGTGGGGGGCACTTACGCCCTTGCTGGTGATCACCTTGATCGGCTGCGCTCCGCGCGGGACGTTTGCCGGAATCAGTGCGTTGATCTGCGTGGGACTCACGTAGGAGAGGAACGCGGCCACTCCGCCCACGGTGACGCGCGTGCCGCCCAGCGCCGTCGGCGCCCGGAGTCCGCTGAAGTCGGAACTGCTCCACACGCGCGCCGAAGATGCCAGATTTTCCCCGTAGATCTCGATCCAGGAGCCGGGCGCCGCCGAGCGGAACCCACCGAACGCCGAGGCGCTGACGACGCCGTCATTCTTGATGACGGGAGCCGCCGGCGAACTTGCCGCCGATGCGACCGGCGTCAGCAGCTTGATCTTGTTGTTCTGGGAATCCGAGACGTAGATGTTCCCAGCGCCATCCAAAAGCAAGGCCGAAGGGAACATGAGATGAGCTTCCAGCGCGGGTCCGCCCTCGCCGGAGTCGCCGAATAGCCCGCTGCCGGCAATCGTCCGGATGATGCCGTCCGACGCCGTGATGACACGGATCCGGTTGGCCAGCGTGTCGGCGATGTAGAGGTTGCCCTCGGCGTCCAGTTTGATCGACTTCGGGTAATCCAACCCGGCGTTCACCGCCGGTCCTCCGTCGCCGAAATAGGCGTTGATGCCGACACCCGCGATCGTGGTGATGATCCCCTGGGTGTCCACTTTCCGGATGAGCCCGTTCAGTGTGTCCGCGATGTAGACATTGCCCGCATTGTCCACGGCGACATCGTTCGGGTAGTTCAGTTGGGCTTCGGAGGCGAGCCCCCCATCGCCCGCCCAGGCGGCCGTGCCGTTTCCGGCCACATGCCAGACGTAGCCGGCCGAGTCCACGCGGCGGATCCTGTGATTGAGTGTGTCGGCAATGAAAATGTTGCCGGCGTTGTCCAGGGCGATGCCCACCGGGGTGTTGAACTTCGCTTCGTCGGCGGGAATCCAGTCGTCTTGGGCGTCGTTCGGGTCGCTATCGGTGGTGTAACCCTGCTCGCCGTTGCCGATGATGGTGTCGATGTAGCCGTCGGCGGTAACCTTGCGGACCTTGTGATTGCCCGCGTCGGCGATATAGAGGTTGCCGGCGCGATCGACGGCCAGCGCCGTCGGATTCTTCACGTAGGCTTCGTTGGCCGCACCTTCGTCGCCGGCGGCTCCCCCGATTCCCGTGCCAACGTAGGTCGAGACGATGCCGTCTGTGGCGATCTTGCGGACCTTGTGGTGAAGCTCGTCGGCGACGTACAGGTTGCCGGCTGAATCCAGCCCCAGGCCGCGCGGGCTCCAGAAGTAGGCGCTGAGCGCCTCCAGGCCGTCACCGTAGGTCCCGTCATCGTCGTCGGCCTGGTCTTCGCCGGTGCCGGCAATCGTCGTGATGCGGTAACCGAACGGCGCGGGGCCTTGGCCGGGCACCGGCGGAACGCACAGCAGGAATGCCAATAAACAGCTTAAGATGCAACGGTTTAACATGGTGTTCTGGAGACAGCCCGCCGCCCGGGCCAGCGTCCAACAGGATAGCAGACTCCACGGCGCTGTTGGTAAGACGCACGCCGCACCGGCCCGGTGTCTGGAAAGTGCGCGCCGCCGGCGCCGTTAGGGCTGGCGCGTCGCCAAGAACGTTCCAGAGTACTCGCTGAAGGTCCAGGTTCCGGTCAGCTTGCCGTCGGCCATCTTGCCCTGAAAACTGAGCGGGGCGGTGACACCGACCTCGGCCGAGTTGTACGGGAAACTCAACTCGAGCGCGCCCTCTTTGTAGGTCCCTTTGACCTCGGCCGTGTCGAACTTGCCGGAAACCTGATCGCCGGAAACCGTGAGGCTGGCCGAGCCTTCGCGGTCCCCGCCGGGCGTGGCGAGCACGAAGTGCCAGTTGCCGGAGATGTCGGGGGCGGCGGCGAAGACGGCGGCCACAGCCAGAATCGCGAGCGTGACGCACTGGAGGATCTTCATATCGATTTCGGTTCCTCTGTGACGGCTGGTAGGCGCGGCAGGACTCGAACCTGCGACCCTCTGCTTAGAAGGCAGATGCTCTATCCTGGCTGAGCTACGCGCCCACGGGTTTCCTCCTGATTCTACTATTTTTCGCGGGCGGCCTCGATTTTTCCCGCCTGGCCGTTGCATTCCATCCGGTTCCGTCTATAATGGGAGAAATCCGTCGAGGAGACGCCCATGTCGAATTGTATCCGCAGGCCGGCAGGACGCCCCAGCGTCCCGTATGCCGCTACCGCAATGCCGGACAATTCGACTCCGAATACCAAGCCCAAGCGCTGAAACGCGCGCCGCACCCCGGGCAGCGTCTTTGAAACCGTAACCGAAAGGCATAAGGGTATGAGTCTAAGCCAACTAGCAAGGTCGATCCAAGAATCGCCCACCTTGAAGCTCAACGAAACCGCTGCGCTTCTCCGGGAAAAGGGCGAACCCGTCATTCACCTCGGGGGTGGCGAGCCCAAGAGCAAGACCCCGATGGACGCCATCCTGAGCTGCACGTCCATACTGAACACCGGCGACGTCAAGTACACGCCGGCCGACGGCATTCCGGCCTTGAAGAAGGCGATCATTCGGTACACGGAAGAGCACTACGGCCGGCTGGTAGCCCCGGAGAACGTCATCGTTTCCAGCGGCGCCAAGCAGTCCATCATGGTGCTGCTGCACTCGATCATCGATCCCAAGGACGAGGTCGTGTTTCCGTCGCCCTATTGGGTGAGCTACCCCGAGATGGTGAAACTCGCCGGCGGCGTCCCCGTCGTCGCGCACGCCAAAGACGGCACATTCCAGCCGACGATCCAGGACATCGCCGACGTGGTGGGCTCTTACACCAAAGCTATCATCCTGAATAGCCCCAACAACCCGAGCGGCGTCGTCTATTCCAAGCAGTTCATCGCCGAGATCGTGGAGTTCTGCGAGAAGAAGAACCTCTACCTGATCATGGACGACACCTACAACCGGCTGATCTTCGACGGCCAGCCCCCGACCAACTGCTACGAGTTCGCCAAGGACCTCACCGAAAGCTCCAAGCTCATCGTCATCAACTGCGTGTCGAAGATGTACGCCATGACCGGGTTCCGCATCGGCTGGGCCGTCGGCAACAAGCAGGTGGTCCGGGCGATGACCAACATTCAGTCGCAGGAAACCTCGGGGCCGGCGGCGCCGTCGCAGTGGGCCGCCGTGGGCGCCCTCAACGGAATTCAGTCGTGCATCGACACCCTGCGCATGACGCTCGAGAACAACCGCAACGTCATGATCGCCCGCCTCGGCGCCATCCCCGGCGTGAAGGTCGCCAAGCCCGGCGGCACGTTCTATTGCTTCCCGGATTTCAGCGCCTACAACAAGGATTCCCAAAAGCTGGCGCAGTTCCTTCTCGACAAGGTCCGCGTCGTCACGGTGCCCGGCAAGGAATTCGGCCGCGAAGGGCACCTGAGGATGAGCTACTGCGGAACCCTCGGTGAGATCAAGCAGGGCATCGAGCGCGTCCAATGGGCTCTGGACCCCAACTCCGCCAACGAACTGTATCTCGGCGGCCGGAAGATGGTGAGGGATTGGGCATGAATATCTACCAAGACATCGAATCGCCGGCCTGGAAAGAAGCGGGCCAACTGGCGAGCGACCACGGCCTCAAGAACTTCCGTAAGGCCTACTGGAATCTCTCCACCGGCGCGCTCTACGAAGAGGCCATCTTTCGCGGTGAAGGCCGCATGGCCGAACATGGGCCGCTGGTCGTTCTGACCGGGAAACACACCGGGCGCTCGGCCGCCGACAAATACATCGTCCGCGAGCAGAAGACCGAAGGGCACGTCTGGTGGGGTGAGTATAACCGCCCCTATAATCCGGAGAACTTTAACGCCCTGCTGGCCAGGATGCAGGCCTACTTCCAGGGCCGCGACATCTTCGTGCAGGACCTCTACGCCGGCGCCGACCCGGCCAACACCGTGCCGGTCCGCATCGTCACCGAAAAGGCCTTCAGCAGTTTGTTCTCGCGGACCATGTTCCTGAAGCCGCAGACGCAGGAGGCCTACAAGAAGTTCGTCCCTGAGTTCACCATCCTAAACGCTCCGTCGTTCCTGGGCGAGCCGCTGGTCGACATGACCCGCAGTGAGACCTTCATCATCGCCAACTTCTCGGCGCGCCTGGCCTTGATCGGCGGCTCCCTTTACGGCGGCGAGATCAAGAAGACCATCTTCACCGTGCTGAATTTCCTGCTGCCGCTGGACGGCGTCATGTCGATGCACTGCTCGGCCAACGTCGGCCCTGAAGGGGATTCGGCCCTGTTCTTCGGCCTTTCCGGCACCGGCAAGACCACGCTTTCGGCCGACCCCAAGCGGCGCCTGATCGGGGACGACGAGCACGGCTGGAACGACAACGGCGTCTTCAACTTTGAAGACGGCTGCTATGCCAAGGTCATCCGCCTGTCGGCTTCGGCCGAACCGCAGATCCACGCCTGCACGCGGCGCTTTGGGACGGTGATCGAAAACGTCGTGATGGACCCGATGACCCGCAAGCTGGATCTCAACGACGACCGCATCACCGAGAACACCCGCGCCGCCTATCCGCTGAACTACATCGAAAACTCGGTCCCGGAGAAGATGGGCGGGCATCCGAAGAACGTCATCTTCCTGACCTGCGACGCTTCGGGCGTTATGCCGCCGATCGCCAAATTGACCCCGGAACAGGCGCTCTATCATTTCATCTCGGGCTACACCAGCAAACTGGCGGGTACCGAAATGGGCCTTGGTCTGGAGCCGGAGATCACCTTCAGCACCTGCTTCGGCGCGCCGTTCATGGTGCATCACCCGCACGATTACGCGGAGCTGCTGCGCTCCAAGATTGTGCGTCACGGAGCGGATTGCTGGCTCGTGAACACCGGATGGACCGGCGGCCCGTTCGGCATCGGCAAGCGCCTCAGCATCGGCCACACGCGCCAGCTTCTGAACTCGGCTCTGGAAGGCAAGCTGAAGAAAGTGAAATTCCGCAAGGACCCCATCTTCGGCTTCGACGTTCCCACCGAATGCGAGGGTGTGCCGAAGGAGATCCTCGATCCGGCCAACACCTGGGGCGATCGCGATGAGTACCTCCGCAAGTACGACGCCCTGGCGGCGCGCTTCATCGAGAACTTCAAGCTGTTCGCGGGAGAGTGCCCCGCCGAAGTGGCCAAGGCGGGTCCGAAGCGGTTGAAAAGCTAGCACGGATCTGCATCGAGGCCCAAGGCCCCTCCGCGCGGATGGATGGCCTTGGGCCTTGGTGTTTCTTGCGCCATGGCGGCGGCGCGGGTCAGATTCGCGGCATCATGACGCTCGGCAGCACCGGAAACGCGGGCTCGTCCTCATCCGCCGAAAGGAAGGCGTTAAATAGCCGGATGAAGGCCCGGTCGCGGCGCGCCACGCGCTCGCGGCACCGGTTCAGAAAGTCGAAGCGGAACGGCGAACAGGTTTCCAGTTCCTTCAGGTACTCCGGCGAGTAGAAGACGCCCGCTTCCCCGGCGCAACGAACCAGGAACGACCTCGAGCTGCGCCGGATCAGCGCCTTTAGCGGCCCGGCCGCGGCTTGGCCGGCGCTCTCCAGCCGGCGCATCACGCTTTCTCCGAAGTGAAAGGCGCGGTTGGTGACAGCATCCAGCGGTTCCCGTCCAGCGGCCACGGTGAAAAGCGTCAGGGCGCCTCGCTCGCGGTCCTGGTAGACGTCTTGCAGATCGTCGCCGACTTGAAGCAGCACGCCCCATTGGTAGGCGAACTCGGCCTCCTCCGGCGACAGAGAGCCCACCGCCAGGTAGCCGTCTGTGAGGACCGACGCGCCGCCCTTGGCGAAAGTGAGCCGCAGCACATCCACCGCGCCGCCCGCGTGCCGCGCCAGGCGCAGACCATCCACCTGCGCGCGATGAATGGCCGAGAGGCTCTCGTGCACCTCAGGGTGTGATGTGCGGGGATACTCTCCCTCGATGAGACCCACCAGCCGCCAGATCTTCTCCTCGTGAAAGTTGGCAGGCGCCACCGCCTCACCCGCCAACCGCCGGCCGAATCGCTCGTTGAAGGCCGCCTTGCTGCCGCGCGAGATCCTCGCGTCGTCCAGGTAGTTATCGCTGTAGGGGTACAGCATGCTGTAGGCGAAAATCGAAGGGGTCACTGCCATCGGCCTTCCCAGCAGCACTTGCAGGCCGCAGGCGGTCCAGGCGTTGCGGCAGGCCTGCAGGATGTCCTCGGCGCTCACCTCCGGATCGAAGCGCCGCGCCGCACGAGCCAGTGACGTTCCGATCGACGAAAACCCCCCGCCTAGCAGAAGGTCCAGTTGCCCGTGCTCCAACCCCATGGCCGATTTCGCCAGGCGAACGAACGCTTCGTTGATCCTCTCCCGCGCGCCGTCGCGATCCGCACGGCTGCGTGGTAGCGCTGCGACCTCCGCCTCCAATTCGCCCAGGAATCGCGATAACGCGGCCTCCCGCCCGGCCTGCTCTTCCGGGGAGTACCGGCGCGCGGCAGCGGGAAACGTGGCGGGGCTCGCACGCCACTCCGCAACCGCACAATCCAGCAGCACGGCAACGTCCATAACCGATTGTACGAGCCACCCGGCGAAGTGGTTCCTTTGCGTGCCGCCGGTAGCGCTGAGCGCCCACCGTGCGCGCGGCGAACCGAACCCGTTAGACTACTTTAAGTGACCGCTCCGCCGGCTCGGCGCGAATGTGTTCTCGACCGCCTCCCCTCGGGCGCACGCGTGCTCATCGTACGTCTGCGCTCGATGGGCGATTGCGTGCTGACCACGCCCGCGATCCGCCTGTTAAAGGAGCACCGGCCGGACCTCGACGTCGCCGTGGTGGTCGAAGACCGCTTCGCCGGCCTATTTGAAGGGAACCCGGATGTGTCTGCGTTGCTGCCGCCGGCCTACGGCGCGGTGGCCTGCCGCCGCGCCCGCTTGTGCCTGAATCTTCACGGCGGCACGCGCAGTCAATGGCTCACACTGGCTTCTCTCTCGCCCGTTCGCGCCGGCTTCTGCCATCATCGAGGCGCTTGGATCTACAACGTGAAGATCCCGCGCGCGCAGGAGGTGATCGGGAGCGAGCGCGTCGTGCACACCGCCGAGCATCTCGCCTCCGCCATGTTTCACCTCGGCGTGCCGCTGGCCGAAATCCCGCGCGCCCGCGTGTTCGCCGAGCCCGTCCCGGCCGGGCGCCCCTACGCGGTCATCCATCCCACCGCCGCCATGCCGTACAAGACCTGGCGGCCGGACGGCTTCCTCGCCGTGGCCGAACACATCGAGCGGGAGTGCGGCCTGGAACCGGTCTTCATCGGAGGAGGCGCCGACGACCTCACGGTCTTCGGTCGTTACCGCTGCGTGCTGGGCGCCCCGCTCGCGCATCTGAAGTCGTTGCTGGCCGGGGCGTCGCTCTATGTCGGCAACGACAGCGGACCGGCGCACGTGGCCTGCGCCCTGGGCGTCCCCCTGGTTGTGCTCTTCGGCCGCGTGGAACACCGCACCATCTGGGCCCCGTGGCAGCCCACGGCGGCGGGGACGCTGGCGTCTCCCGAGGGCATTGCGGCGATCTCCACCTCCGATGTGATCGCGGCCGTCGGAGAGGTCTGCGAACGGCCGCGTCCTGCGGGCACGCCGCCGGATGTGGGATGATGTGAGTTTCATCCCGGCTTTGTTCCGCCCTTCAGTGTGAGACCGTCTGCAAGAGGATGACGGGAACCACCTCCTGGGGCGACTTTATTTACGAGGAGAAACACCAATGAAGGTCAAGATGCTGCTGCTGTTTGCCGTGATGCTGATCGTGGCGAGCCCGATTTTCGCCGCCGATGGCGCCGGCACCAACTGGGTTGCGATCACCTCCGGGTTCTCGATGGCGATCGCTTCCGGCGTTTGCGGTATGGCGCAGGGCAAGGCCGTGGCCGCCGCCGCCGAAGGCATGGCCCGGAACCCCTCCGCCGCTGGCGCGATCCGCTTCGCCCTGCTGCTCGGTTTGGTCCTTATCGAATCGCTGGCGCTCTACACGCTGGTGATCATCTTCGTGAAGGTCGTCTAGTTTCGCGCGGGGGCCGGGCACGCGTCCGGCCCCTGCCTTACCCGCCGCAGGAATCCCCCTCACCGCTAGACCGAAAACCTCGCCCGCACTTCCGCGCTCACCGCCGTGGGTTTACCCGTCTTCGCATCGAGCGGACACCACAAAGTCCGCGCCGCCGCCAGCAGCGTCCGGTCGCTCGCCCGCAGGATCTCGGTGTGCCGCTCAAATCGGACACGCGTGGCCGACCCCACCCAGGTCCGCGCAATCACCGCGTCCGAAAGCCGCGCCGGCCGCTTGTAGTCGATCTCGTGGCGTACCACCACCCAGACGAGCTTTTCCTGGTCTTCGGACGGCGCTGCGGCGCGCCAATGGGCGACGGCGGCGTCCTGGACCCAGCGAAGGTAGGTGACGTTGTTAACGTGTCCGAGTTCGTCGATGTCTTCGGGCGCAATAGTGACGGCGATTTCGTGCGCCGCCGGTGATTCGCTCATCCGCCGGTTAGTGCTCGTGCGATACCGCGCTGGACAGGTAGATCATCGTCAGCAGCATGAACACGAACGCTTGCAGGAATGCGACGAAGACGTGCAAGCCCATGAACGCCGCCGGGACCACCAATGGGATGAGACCCATGAACACCAGCGTGACCTGCTCTCCCGCGAACATGTTGGCGTAGAGTCGCACGGTGAGCGACAGCAGGCGGCCCACGTGGCTGATGATCTCAATCGGGATCATCAGCGGCGCCATCAGCGGCATGGGCCCGCAAAAGTGCTTCAGGTACGGGCCCACCCCCTGGGCCTTGAAGCCCATGAGGTTGTAGTAGCAGAAGGTCACCAAGGCGATGCCCAGGGGCACCGGCGGGAACATGGTCGGCGATTCGAAGGTCGGGATGATGCCGATCATGTTCGTCAACAGTACGAACAGGAATATCGAGGTGAACAGGTGAAGGTAGTGCCGGGCGTGATGGCCCACCACCTCGTCGGCCTGCCCGCCGATGAACTCGTAGAGGATCTCAAAAACGTGCTGCGCCTTGCCGGGCTGGGTGACCGACAGCCTCGGGCGCATCAACGCGAAGACGACAATTACCACCAGCGCCACGACGATCTGCATCGTGATGAAGTTGGCCCACGGCTTATCGGGGTGCTCGACGGCGACTCCCACCAGGGAAAGAACCCAGTTGGCCAGACCTGCCAGGTACTGGTTGAAAAGTGCGGTGACCCACAACTCATGCTCGGGCATAAACCAACTCGTATAAGATTTCGAAAACCACGGCCGCTACCGCCACAAAAAGACCCGCCAGGGCGGCCGGGAGGCTCAAACCAAAGACCTTAACTATAACATAGCCCGCCGCTCCCACAAGACCATATCGGAGGATCAGGAACCAGGCGACACGCCGCCGCAACCGCCGGCCGCCTTCGCCGAGCGAACTGGACAACTGGTGCAGCCAGCGGAAGTTGGCGAGCGACGCCGCCGCACCGGCCAGGAACCCCAGCGCGTGACGCCAGCCGTAGACCGCCAGCACCGCCACCGCCCCGCCCGCGCCCAGCCAGAGTATGAGGCGGCTCATGCGGCGCGTTGCGCGGTCAAAGAACGCCTCATCCGTCATCACGATTCTTAGTGTCCCGAAGCACCTGCCGGACGAATTGGATCAGCCCTCCGGCGATCCCCAGCAGAAGGAAAATCACCTTCAGAAACGATGTCCCGAAGGCCCTGTCCAGAAGGTAACCTGCCCCGTAGCCTACCAGCGTCGCCGAGGGAAGCAGAAACGCCAGGGAGGTGTACTCCCCAGCCAGCACCAAGAAGCTCTTTCGCCGTTGCGGGTTGGCCATCGCCGGTCGCGCGTCTGTTCCGAGTCTACTCGTTCACGACGTAGTTGCGAAGCTCACCCAGCCCCGAAACGCTAATTTCTACCTGGTCACCCGCGCGCAGATACACCGGAGGCTTCCGCGCGAAGCCGACTCCCGCCGGCGTGCCCGTCGAAACAACGTCGCCCGCCTCCAGCGTGAACACGCTCGACAAGTACGCCACCAGTTCCGGGACGCCGAAGATCAGGTTCCGCGTGTTGGAGTCTTGCATGACGGCGCCGTTCAGCGTCAGGCGGATGTCCAGCGCGTGGGGGTCGGGGATCTCATCGGCGGTTACCAGCCAGGGGCCCATCGGTGCAAAGGTATCGAAGCTTTTGCCCATGGTCCACTGCGAGGTGGCCGTCTGCACGTCGCGGGCGCTCACGTCGTTGAGCATCGTGTACCCGAAGACGTGCTCACGCCAGGCTTCCGCCGGAATGTGCCGCCCGCCTTTGCCGATGACGAAGGCGAACTCGGCCTCGTAGTCGGGCCGCGTGGACGCCTTGGGTAGCACGATGGCCTCGCCCGGTCCGATCACTGCCGTGGCGAACTTGACGAATACCGTCGGGACCGAAGGCAGCGCCATCTTGGTCTCTTCCGCGTGATCCCTGTAGTTCAGCCCGATGCAGATCAGCTTGGTGGGACGCGGAACGGGCGCGAGCAAACGAACTTCGTCCAGCGGAAACACAGCCCCCGTTGGCGGGGAGGAAACCACGGCCTCAATCTGCCTCAACGTTCCGGCGCCGCCGCGCAGCACGGAAAGCACGTCCGGATATCCCGACGGCACGAGGCTCACCACCTCGCCCGCGCGGATCACGCCCGCCTGCGGCTCGCCTTCAGCGCGACGGAACGTTACCAGACGCATGCCTACACTTGGGAAACGAAAGGACTACCGGCCGGCCTTCTGAATCTTGCCGCTCTTGATGCAGCTCGTGCAAACCCGGATCTTCTTCGCCGCTCCGTTCACGACCGCCCGCACCGTTTGCAGGTTGATGTTCCACCGGCGGTTCGTGAGATTATGAGCATGGCTGATCCGGTGCCCGAACTGGGCGCCGCGGCCGCAAACGTCACATACTCTAGCCATGAATCAGGATTCCTCTCTCTGCAGTGGGAACCTCAATTCTACCAGCCGCCCGAATCGGCCCGCAACCGCCGGGCGCACCGTCTCGTGTAGGCTAGAATACTCCAGAGGATGAACAAAATGGTGCGCTCATTCAGACCAGGACCCGGCACGGGGGGGAGGCGATGAACCCAACGCTAGACCGGCGGCGCTTCCTCGCGGGTCTCGGGGCGGCCGGATTGAGCCTCACCCGCCCCGGCGTCACCCGTGCCGAGGCGCCAACCGCGCCGGTTGCGGTCGCCCGGTGCCAGGATTACGGACGCGGCTACCTGACGGCGTTGGAGAAGATGTTCGACCAGTTGGGGGGCATCGGCCGGATCGTCAAGGGCAAGACCGTCGGTATCAAGGTCAACATGACCGGCCAGGCGAACCTGCGGCTGGGTTACCTTGCCGCGGGACGCGCGCACTGGAACCACCCGCAGACCATCGGCGCGACAATTCACCTGCTGGAAAAGGCCGGCGCAACGCGCGTTCGAGTCCTGGAAGGAGCCTTCGCCTGGCCGGACACGCTCGGCGAATTTATGTACACGGCCGGGTGGGACCCGAACCTCCTGCTCGGCGCCGCCCGCCGCGTGGACCTGATCAACACCAACATGCCCTACCCCGGCGCCCGGCCCTACACGCGTTTCCCCGTTCCGGGCGGCGGTCTGCTTTTCCCTTCCTACGAACTGAGCACCGCTTACGCCGAATGCGACGTGCTCGTGTCGATGAACAAGATAAAGGAGCACGCCACCGCCGGCTTTACGCTTTCGATCAAGAACTGGTTCGGGATCACTCCGACCACGATCTACGGCGATCGCATCGGCACCGAGGAGCCGAGCCCCGAGCCCTACGGCGGACGCGGCACCATCATGCATTCAGGCGCGCGCCAGCCGCCCAAGGGCATCGCTCCGGAAAAGGACCCCGCCAGCCCGCGCGACGCCGGCTACCGGATTCCGCGCTGTATCGCGGACCTGGTGGCCGCCTGCCCGGTTCACCTGGCAATTCTCGAGGGCATCGAGACCATGGCCGGCGGAGAGGGCCCGTGGATTCGCGGCGTCCGCCCGTGCCGTCCAGGTCTGCTGGTAGCCGGTACCAACTGCGTCGCCACCGACGCCGTGGGCCTGGCCCTCATGGGCTTCGACCCGATGGCCGATCGGGGCCAGGCGCCATTCGAAACCAGCGACAATACGCTGCGCCTGGCCGAAGAACTCGGCGTGGGAACCAGAAACCTGGAGCGAATCGAGGTCGTCGGAACCGCGATCCGCGAAGCCCGGTTCCGATTTCGAGATGTGCCGCAAGCGGCGGCCTAATACCAAACGGGGAGATTGCCATGAAACGAAGAGACATCTTGCAGGTAGCGGCGGCCGGCGGCCTGGCCGGATTGGTTTCCGCCCGCCAGACGCAGGCGCAGGAACAGGCGGCGCGGGCCACGCGGGGCATGCCTTCGCCCAAGATCAAGGACATTAGCGTCATCAACTGCCAGCCCGCCGGAGTCCGGCTGATCGTCGTCAAGGTGGGCACCGATCAGGCGGGCCTTTACGGCTACGGCTGCGCCACCTTCACGCAGCGCGCCGACTTGGTGGGCCCGGCCGTCGAAAAGTACCTGAAGCCGCTGCTGGTGGGACGGCCCGCCGACCGTATCGACGACATCTGGCAGATGATGTACAACAGCTCCTATTGGCGCAACGGCCCTGTGCTGAACAACGCCATGAGCGGCGTCGACCAGGCTCTTTGGGACATCAAGGGCCGGCAGGCCGGGATGCCCGTCTACCAGTTACTCGGCGGCAAGTGCCGCGAGGCGGCGGCCAGCTACACCAGCGTCGGAGGCGCCGACATCCCGCAGATCGTCGAGGGCGCACGCAAGGCCATGGCGCAGGGCTACCGGCACATCCGCCTCCAGATGAGTGTGCCGGGCATGTCCGCCTACGGCGCGGGCGGTGCGGCAGGGGCCAACGTTCCCAAGGTTCAGGCGCTGCACCAGGACCCTGTATACGAACCCGGCGCCTACATTCGGCGCACGATCCCCATGCTCGCCGAAGTCCGTAAGCAGTTGGGCGACGAGGTCGAACTCTTGCACGACATCCACGAACGCGTCTCCCCGCGCGAGGCGATCCAGTTCGCCAAGGCCGTTGAGCCGCTACGATTGTTCTTCCTGGAAGACCCGTTCTCGCCCGAGGACCCCGGCTACTTCCGCCAGTTGCGGCAACAGTGCAACACCCCCATCGCCATGGGTGAACTCTTCAACAGCCCGCACGAGTGGACGCCGCTGATCACCGAACAACTGATCGACTACATCCGCATCCACATTTCCCAGGCCGGCGGCTTGACCCCGTGCCGCAAGATCGCCGCGCTCGGGGAGTTGTTCCATGTGAAGACCGCGTGGCACGGCCCCGGCGACGTATCCCCGATCGGCCACATGTGCAATCTGCACCTGAGCCTGGCCTGCTACAACTTCGGCGTTCAGGAAGGCGGCAACATCCAGGGCGTTCAGCGCGAGATCTTCCAGGGGAGCGAGACCTTCAAGGACGGCTACCTTTACGCCAACGATTCGCCCGGCTGGGGCATCGAGGTGGATGAAAAGCTGGCCGCCAAGTTCCCCTTCGGCACCAATGAACGAGGCGAACGCGGGGATCTCAACGGCGGTTGGGGCGTCATCCGCCGCCTCGATGGTACGGTGATCAAGCAGTAGCCATCAGAAGCGGCGCGCCGGGCAGCGCATGGACTCCCGGCGTATCATCTCATTCGGTCGCCGCCGGCGCCGGTGGCACGACCGCTAAGCGCCCGCCCATAAGTTTTCTAGCGGGAGTATACTTTTCTTCGCCGGGACGCTGGGCAGAAATCCTGGCCCTGATGTGCCGGCCAGTTGGAAGCCGGCAGACACGTACCGTGCCGGACTTCCGGAAAGGTCCATCACCATGCGCTGGGTGCTCATTTTCGTGGCCCTCGCGGCGCCGGGGCTTGCGTGCGCCGATGACTACGTGTTCTACCAGAACAACGACTCCATTTCCATGCGAAACGTCGGCGGGGATATCTCCGTCAGGGTTTGCAGTTTCAGCAGCAAGTCGGCCTATGAGTTCGTCTGCAACGGGCAGAACACTCTGAAGTGGATCAATAGCAGCAATCGGTGGTCCGATGTTTTCTGCAAGAAGGGCACAAACGCGGCCCTCCTAAACATAGTGGTTCGCGAAGGTAGCGTTGGCCCTGCAAATTCCGCCATGGTCGTCCGGGTTAGCGGCGTCGAGGTCACCCAGGTGCAAGGGGCCGATGACAGGGCCGCGGGCGACAACAACAAGTGCAAGTAGCGCGGTTGAGCGCGAAACTCGGGACCGCGGCCAGGGCGTCATCCGCCGCCTCGACGGTACGGTGATCAAGCAGTAGGTGTGCCTTCGGCTCCGGGTGCCGGATCGGGGGTCCGGCGCCCGGAGGCGGGCCCTTCGCCGGTGCCCCACCACTTTGTTCCCCCTCGGGCAACCGGCGGTTTTTACATCTTCCGGCCCGCCTTGGTCCGCCTCCGCCCGCATTTTCGGGCCTCTCTTCGCCAACGCTCTGCTATACTGGCACCTGTTCGCCTGCACTATGGCCACCGGGCTCAAAGACATCGCGCGCGCGGCAAACGTATCCTGCTCCACGGTTTCTCGCGCCCTGAGCGGGAGCCCGCTGGTTAACCCGGAGACGGCGGCGCGCATCAAGCGCATTGCCGAGGCGTCCAACTACACGGTCAGCGCCCTGGGCCGAGGCCTGGTCACCGGGAAGTCCAACACGATCGGGGTCGTCGTGACCACCATCGCAGACCCGTTCGTCGGCGAAGTAGTCAGCGGCGTCGAAGAGGTGGCCAACCAGCACGGCTTCACGGTGATTCTGGCCTGTTCGCAGGCCAATCCCGAACGCGAAGTAGCCGTGGTCCGCTCGTTTGAGGCGCGCCGGGTCGAAGGCATCCTGGTGGCAGCCTCGCGCGTGGGCGCGCTCTACCTGCCCGCGATGTCGGCCCGGAGCGTCCCCATCGTCCTATTGAACGACTTCAATCCCGGGCGTTTCGCTCACTCGGTGATGATCGACAACGTCGCCGCCGCGCGCGCGGCAACCGAACACCTGATTCAGATCGGACACCGGCGAATCGCCTACCTAGGCGACCAGTTCGGCATGAAATCGGACGCCGACCGCATGGCTGGCTACCGGCTTGCCCTGGATGCCGCCGGACTGGAGTTCCGGAGGGACCTGGTGGGGCAGGGTGACGGGAAGCCGGAGGAGGGCCAGCGCGTTATGCGGCAGTTGCTGTCGCAACGGGACCGCCCGACGGCCGTTTTCTGCTACAACGACATGACCGCCATCGGAGCGCTCCGCGCGGCGACGACCCGCCGCCTGCGCGTCCCCGAGGATCTCTCTATCGTCGGCTTCGACGATCTGTTCGTCGCTTCCTACGTCAACCCGCCTTTGACCACCATCCGCCAGCCGATGCGCAGCATGGGCCAGCAAGCCATGAAGGTCCTCATGCGCTTGTTGAACGGCCAGAAAACCGACGAGGTGATCTCCGTGAAGGGCCGCCTGATCGTCCGCTCTTCCACCGCCCCGCCGCCGGAGTAGCCGCCGGGCGCGCGCCTCATCTCCCGTTCGACGCCGGGATGGTATAGAACTCGTAGTGGATCCGCCAGGACGCTTCCCGGCCCGGCTCAATCCGCAGGCGGATGTATGGCTCCGGGCAGACCGTGGTGCGCGCCGTCCAGAAGTACAGGCTGTCGATCGGCCGGTCAGCGGTGATCCTCGCCCCGGCTCCCACCTTGCGGTGCTCAAACCGGATGTCGTAGTCTTTGGCTTCCGGGCCGAAGCCGGCGAGGTCGGTGCCGATGCTCTGGCCCTCCGCGAGTTCTTGAAGGTAACCGATCTCCAGGCCTCGCACCTCCAGCAGCCCACGGAGGTCCCGGCTGGCCTTCGGTTCCCACGGAAACGCCACGGTGAATCCCGGGCCGCTCGGCATATTGTCGAGGACGAAGAAGTTGTGGTTGTACACCGTCGTCTCGATGGCGCGCGAGCCGGTGTTGCGCAGCGTGTGCTCCAGAACGAGCTCGGGCCTTCCCTTGGACAGGCTGACCCGCTTGCGGTAGACGTAGCCGTACCCCGGAATCCCGGCGAGCGTCTGCGTAAACTCCGCCCCGTCGCCCGAAACGCGAACGTCCCACTTGCCGGGGTCGATGATCTCGAACGGAATCGTAAACGCGTAGCGCTCCTCGTTCCCTTTCCGCAATACTCCGACGCCGATCTTAACGAAGGGCTCGCCGGGCCTGGCCTCGTCGTAGCCGAGCGCGCTGTTGTTGGTCCGGAACTCCTCCACCGGCCCGGCGATGGCGTCGTGCAACTTCGGATCATGCTTCGCCAGCCACGGCCCGAAGTAGTTGTGCCCCCCGTAGACCAGGCTCGATATGACACCGGACCAATCGAAGCGTGTGCCACGGTAGTAGCCGTTGCCGGCATCAGGCAGGTAGAGCTTCGCATTGATCAGGCCGTTGGTGATTTCCGCCTGCGGGTAGTCCGCCGCCGCGAGCATCGCTGGCAACAGCGCCGCGGCAACCAGTAACGTGGTGCGCATCCTCGGCATATGTCCTCGCGAATCTAGCCCCTCTCCATCAGGGCGCGCATGTAGGCGACGCCGTAGGCAATCTGCGCATAGGTGCCGCCAACCAGCGATGGCGTGTGGTCCAGAATCACCGCCCCGTCAAATCTCACGCGTTCCAGAGCGCGCATGGCCTTGCTCATGTCGAAGTAGCCGTTGTCCATGAAGGTTTCGACGAACTTGGGCATCGGAGCATCCACGTTTCGGAAATGCACCTTGAATATCTTCTTGCGGCTCCCGAAATAGGAGATCGTCTCCAGGACGTCCTTCCCCATCAGCCGGCCGCCCTCCAGCCAGCACCCGATACACAAGCACATCCCGACATTCGGGCTGTTGGCGATTTCCAGCGCGCGGCGGTAGCCATCGAAACTGCTGAAGATGGGGCGCGGCACGCCCGCCAACTTGGGGGCCGGCGGATCGTCCGGGTGGATGCCGATGCGAATGCCCAGTTCTTCGGCCACCGGGACCACCTGGCGGATGAAGTACGAGTAGTTGTCCCAGATCTCCCGTTCGGTGAACTCGCGGCCGTGGCTGAGCGGCTCCTTCCAGGTCTTGCCGTCCCAGGTGCCCACCTTGTCGGGATCGTTCAGGTCGAATTGCCGGGTCGAGGCCCCGCGCACCTCCGTGCGGGCGCTCGACCAGATCCCGTTTCCCATGTGGGCGTAGGTGGTGTAGTAGATGCCCGCCTGCGCCAGGTTCCTCAGGTACTGCTTGTACTCTTCGATCTTCCCGTCGCGCCCCGGAAGATTGAGCGTCACCTCTTCCATGTTGTGTACGCTTGTGTTGCCAATGTTCCAAACCTTGAAGCCCTGGGATTCGTAGCGTTGCTTGATGGTCAAGAAGCCCTCGGCCGTGCGCATGTCCTTCGGCGACCCGACGTTGACGTACTCCACGCCCAGTTGCTTCAGGAAACGCAGATACTCGGGCGCCGGGTCGGCCGGCGATTGCACCGACAACTTGATTCCGGGCGGCACGGGAACCGTCTTCCCGCCAGCGAGCCGCGCCGATCCGAGCATGGCGGCCCCTCCTATGGCCGGAAGCCCAACTCCAAGAAACCCCCTTCGCGTTGCGGGCATGCTCACATTCCCCCCTCTTGTCGAACCGCGTCGCAAACCTCCGCCAGTATACACCGCACCAGCCCGCCGTATTTCGCGGGCGGCGTGTTCACGCGGCGATCCGCCCTGCTAATATGAGGATTCCCCGGCGCGGGGGACCGCCTCCCGCTTGGGGCCCCACTCTGGTGATTCAACGTCTGGCAGGCAGCGCCGTCGCGCGCAACGCGGCGATCCTCTACGCCGTACAGATCAGCGGCTACCTGATTTCGCTGGTGACCATCCCTTACCTTGCTCGCGTCCTCACCCCGGCCAGGTTCGGCAGTGTGGCTTACGCCCAGGACTTCATCTGGTACTTCGCCATCCTCACCGACTATAGTTTCAACCTGACGGCAACCCGGCGTGTCGCCATCGCCCGCGACGATCCGGCCGAGGTCTCGCGGATCTTCAGCGCCGTCATGACAGCCAAGTTGTGCTTGCTGGCGCTTGGATTCCTGCTCTTGAATGTGGTCGTGGCCGCGGTGCCTCCGTTCGGCCGAGAGTGGCGCCTGTACTATGTCACCTTCGCCTCGGTGGCGTCTTACGCGGCGTTTCCCACCTGGTATTTCCAGGGCCTTCAGAAGCTCGAATATGTCGGAGTGCGGGATCTTGTCGCGAAGTTGGGCGTGCTAGCCGCAGTGCTGGCCTTCGTACACGACGAATCCGACTACCTGGCCGCCGCCGCGATTCAGTCCGGCGGCTTGCTGGTGACCGGATTGCTCGGATTGGCGGCGGTGCGTTGGGTGGCTCCCGTGCGTTTCGCCCTCCCCTCCTTCATGGAGGTCCGGAAACTCCTGAAGGACGGCTGGCAGGTGTTCGGCTCGTTGTTCCTGGTGAACGCCTGCCCTCCCAGCAATGTGGTGATCCTGGGCTTGGTGGCGACACCCGAACAGGTGGGCATTTACAGCGCGGCCTCGCGCATCATCTTCCCGCTCCGCGCAACCGTGGGACCGCTGGTGAATGCCGTCTACCCTCACGTCAGCCGCTTGGCGGCCCAGGCGCCGGAACAGGCACTTCGCTTTCTCCGTCGTTACTCACTCCTGCTCTCGCTTCCATTCCTGTTGATTGCCGTGGGAATCGTAATCTTCGCGCCGCTGGCCGTCCGGCTTCTCTACGGCCCGCAGTACGCGGACACGGCCGTGTTGCTTCAGATCATGGGGCTTTCGCCGTGGCTGTCGTCTCTGACGAACTGTTACACCACCTTCTTCCTGCTGGCGTTCGGCCATGAGCGGGATTGGGCGCGGATCACCGCCGCGGGCGTGCTGTTCAACTTCCTCGCCCTGGCGGCGTTCCTTTTTCTGGTCCGCCCGGCGATGGCCGTCTCCCTCACCATGGTCGCCGCCGACGTTCTGGTCTTGGGCCTGTCCTATAGGCTGTACGCTTCCCGGCGGAGTGCCTACTACTCCGGTGCTGGCGGCGGCTTCTCACGCTGACACGAAGTTGCGCTTGCGGTATTTTGGGAGGGGCGGCGGAGTCGGGTGGTTTCGCTCCGCCGTGAAAACTACGGAAGACCGCGAGGACCATGACGCGCACCGAATTGTTGACCAAGATTGACGAACTGTTGGAACTACCGCCGGGCACTCTGGGCGGTGCGGAGAGGCTTGAGGACCTGGAACGCTGGAACTCGCTGGCGGTCGTGGGTTTCATCGGCATAGCCGACGAGTGCTGTGGGCTGACGCTCTCGCCCCGCCTGCTGGCGGGTTGCGCCACGGTGGACGATCTGGTCCGCTTGACGGGAACCGCCGGATAGACGCTATCTGGCTCAGCGGGGGTCGCATGCCGATGGCCGACGGTCTACTGCTTAGAATCAAGCGCGGCGGATCGCCCGCGACTCGAGCGATCCGAAACGGCATTCAGCACGTCTTTGTCGCCGAGCTTCCCGTGCCGCGCTTCGTCCTCCCGCTCCTCCGGCTGGTCTACGACGGTTTCTACCTCACCATCGCGGCTTGGCGCGCCGCCTGCGCTTTTTTCCTTTGGAAGCCGCTGTTCCGAAGCCGCTGCGTCCGCGTGGGACGCCGGTTGCGCCTTGCGGCGCTGCCCTTCATCTCCGGCCACGTCGAAATCGAGGTCGGCGACGACGTCGACTTCACGGGCAAAGTCGACATACTGTGCGGGCGGTTCCTGGACCACCCCCGCCTGGTGATCGGCGACCGCGCCGGATTGGGCGGCGGGCTCCTGATCTCGGTGAACCAGGAGATCGTCATCGAGGAAGACGTCCGCGTCTCGACCGGTTGCCGCATCTATGACAACGACGGGCATCCCCGTGCGGCCGACCTCCGCGCGCAGAACGCTCCGCTCACGGCTCGGGACATCCGGCCCGTCCTGATCCGCCGACTGGCCTGGATCGGTCGGGACTGCCACATCATGAAGGGCGTCACCATCGGGGAGGGCGCCATCATCGGCGCCGGGAGTGTCGTCATCTCCGACATCCCCGCCTACGCCATCGCCATGGGGAACCCCGCGGAGGTCTACTTTCGCAACGCCGGCAAACCGGCCGCTCCTTCTGCCGCCCAGCGGACCAGCACGGCTCCCCAGGAATAGCCGACGCCGAATCCCACCAGAACAAGGCGCATCCCGTCCTTCAGCCGCCCCTCGTCGGAGGCTTGCTTCAAGGCGATCGGGATCGTCGAAGAGACCGTGTTGCCGCAGTGGCTCATCGCCATCCAGAACTTCTCGGCCGGCAGCTTCATCTTCTTGCGAAGGTGCTCCAACATGTAGCGGTTCGCCTGGTGGAACACGAACAGGTCCACGTCGCCCACCTCCATCAGGGCCCGGCGGAGCAACTCGGAAACGCTCTTCGGCACCGCGTCCAGCGTGAAGGCGAAGATCTCCGACCCGTTCATGTAGAGGTTGTCGCGAGCACGCGTGTTGCCGCTCTCGTCCTCCCTCTCCTCGGCCGATTCCGCCGTGCGCGGCTCCCGCATGCCGCCGGTCGCGACGATGAGGTTCTCCGCGCCGCGCCCGTCGGTGCCGTAAACATAGGGACCGATGATCGGCTCCTCGCCAGGGCGCGCCCGCAGCAGGGTTGCCGCCGCCGCGTCTCCGAAGATCGTCCGGACGCTCTTGTCCCGGCGGTTGAGAAACTTGCTGTAGGTTTCCGCTGTGATCAGCAGCACGTTGGACGCCTGCCCGGTTTCGATCAGGCCCTGTGCCAGACCTAACCCGTAGACGAAACCCGAACAGCCCAGGTTGAAGTCCAGCGCCCCCGCACTCGTGGGCAGGCCCAGGCGGTCTTGCAGGACGCAGGCGGTCGTGGGAAGGAAGAAGTCCGGGCTCTGCGTGCACAACAACAAGTAGTCGATGTCCCCAGGCGCGCAGGCGCCGGAGGCGAAAAGGCGCTGGGCTGCCGCGGCGGCAAGATCGGAGGAGCACTCATCCCCGCCGGCGATGTGCCGCTCTTCAATTCCCGTCTTGGAGTCGATCTTTTCAACCGACCACTCCGGGAATTCGGCGGCGAGTTGGGCGGTGGTGAGTACCCCGGCCGGCAAATGATATTCGATGGCCGCGATGGCAGCTTTCATGCGATCTCCCCCGGCGCTAGCGCGCCGAATACCCTCCGTCCACGACCATCACCGAACCCGTGATCCAGCGCCCGGTGCCGGCCAGCAGGAACGCCACGGCGTTGGCCACATCGCGCGGCTCGCCCAGCCCGAGCGGGTGCATCGCCTCCACCGCGGCGTATTGTTCCGGCGTGAGCATGTCGCGCAGTCTTTCCAACATCTCCGATTTCACACAGGCCGGGGCCACGCAATTCACCCGGACGCGGTCGCCTGCGAATTCCATCGCCAGCGACTTGGTCAGGCCGGTCAGCGCGGCTTTGCTCGCCGCGTAGACCGCCGTTCCGGGCTCGCCCTGAAACGCCGTCACCGACGACAGGAAGACGATACTGCTGTCGCGGCTGGAGCACCCTGCCTGGCGGAAGGCCTTCGCCAGCATGACGGCGCTGGTGAAGTTCACTCGCATCACTTCGTCCACTCTCGCGATCCGCTCCACCTTCAGCGGGACGGTATAGCGCGCTCCCGCGCTGTGCACCAGCCCGTCGAGCGGTCCCGTCTGCTTGACCAGCCCCTTGACCCAGTCGCCGATTCCTTCAACAGCGCCGAGGTCGAACGGTGCGGCCAGGTGTCCCTCTCCGCTCAGCGCGGCCAGCGTCTGCGCAAGCCGTTCCTGATTCCTGCCGGAAACCACAACGCGGGCGCCGAGTTCGCTTAACAGAATCGCCACCTCGCGCCCAATTCCGGAGGACGCTCCCGTCACCAGGATGCATTTGCCGGCAAGATCCATCGGATTGAAGGTCATCCCCCGCCTCCCGCGCGCGTCCTACGGACTTTGAACCTCCCATCATAAGCCACACGTGCGTCCACAGAGAGCGGCGCCGGCGGCCTCTCGCCAACCACGGCGCGTGCTGGGATATGCTTCCTCTAATCGGAGGACGTCATGATAACTGCTCGCTTGTTTTTTTCAGTTGCCGCGATCCTGGGTTTGGCGGCTGCTCTTGGCTGCAGCCCGAAGCCCAGCGTCACCATCGACGCGGCCAGCCTTCAGGCCTATGGTCCGCTGCCCGAGGCGGTGTTGCCAGCCGGCGGGGAACTCACCGAAGAGAA
>CAZVIK010000027.1:0-30620 GCA_964627045.1 uncultured Solibacteraceae bacterium
GATCCGGCGCCGGTAGTGACTGGAGTTCAGACGTGTGCTCTTCCGATCTAGACAAAAACATCCAGGGGATTTTCGTAGGGACGCCCGACCACTGGCACACCATGCTCACGGTGATGGCCTGCGCCGCTGGCAAAGATGTGTACGTCGAAAAGCCGCTGACGGTCTACGTCAACGAAGGCAAGTGGATGATCCAGGCCAGGGACAAGTACAAGCGCCAGGTGATCGTTGGCAATCAACGCAACCAGAACCCGGCCCACCTGGAGGCCCGGAAGATCATCAAGAGCGGGGTCCTCGGGAAGATCCATATGGTCAAGTTGGCGGGAAGCACCCGCAACGTCTATCCGGGATTCGGCAAGACGCCGGTCGAGAATCCTCCGGCGGACCTCGATTACGAGATGTGGCTTGGCCCGGCTCCCAAGAAGCCCTACCAGAATCACCGGGCTCTGTACCATTTCCGCTGGTTCTGGGATTACTCGGGCGGACAGTTGACCAATCTCGGCGCCCACAGCATCTCCGCGTTCCTGCGGACGATGGACGTGAAGGGACCGAACAAGATCGTCTCTTTCGGCGGCCGCGAACTGCTGGAAGACGACGGCGAAACCCCGGACACCCAGGAAGTCATCTATGAGTTCCCCGAGGGCTTCCGCATGACCACGGAGATCCGCGAGGCCAACGCCTACCGCGTCAGTTCGGGTTCGGTGGTGATGGGGACCAAGGGAAACCTCGTCCTGGGAAGCAACACGATCGTGTCGGAGATGCGCGGCAACCCGTTCAACTCGGTTCCACGCGGCGGCGACGGGCACCCCATCGGTGGAGTTGTCTACGACGACACCAAGCCGGTACCGTGGATCGCTGGTCTCCCGGCGGCCGAAGCGCCGGCGGCCGGCGCTCGCCGCGAGCGCGGGGCGCCCCGGCCTGCCAGCACCCTGGCTCCCGCGGATTTCCCCGGCGAGGACATGCTGTACCTCAATCAGCGCGACTTCGTCGAGTGCATCCGGGATCGCAACCGCAAGCCGGTATGCGACCTGGAGACGGGCCACCGGACGGCGATCATGTGCAACCTGGGGAACATGTCGCTTCGCCTCGGCGGGCGTGTCATCAGGTGGGACCCCGAAAAAGAGGAAGTCATCGGCGACAAGGAAGCTTCCGCCATGTGCACTCCGCAGTACCGCGCTCCTTGGGACGGCGTGTTGCGCGGCCTCATTAAGGTCTAACGCGACCCAGTCCCGCCCACCGGCAGGGGCCGACCGTCTGACCGAACTCGGAGGCCGGCCCCTGCGTCTAGACCCCTTCGGCGCCCGGCCATAGGCGTCTCTTATCGCCTCCATTTAAAACTTCGATGGCGAGCCCGGATGTACGTCCTTTACGATGGCTCCTAGCTCGCCCCGTCTGCCAGCCAATACTCCATGTTGAGGAGACCACGTTGTCGGTACGGCTTTTCGCGGTTCTACTACTGGTTGCTTCCACTTTGTCCGCACAGGCACCCGCCAGCGGCACTTCAGATGCGGCGCTGCTGATGGCTGCCGTCAAGTCCTCCCAGATGGCCGGCGATAACGCCTGGATGCTGGTCAGTTCCGCGCTGGTCCTTATGATGACCGGCCCCGGGTTGGCGCTGTTCTATTGCGGTCTGGTGCGGAAGAAGAACGTCCTGGGCACCATGATGCAAAGCTTCGCCATGATGGCCGTCATCACGCTGTTGTGGGCCGTCTGCGGCTATAGCCTGGTATTCGCGCCGGGGAACCCCTTCCTCGGCGACCTGCGCTATGCGTTTCTCCGCGGCGTCGGGGCGGAGCCCAACGCGACCTACGCCCCCACCATCCCGCACCAGACGTTCATGGTCTACCAGATGATGTTCGCCATCATCACGCCGGCGCTCATCAGCGGTGCGTTCGCCGAACGCGTCCGCTTCAGCGCGATGCTCTGGTTTTCCACTCTATGGGCCTTTCTGGTGTACTTCCCGGTCGCGCACATGGTGTGGGGTGAGGGCGGGTTTTTGAACGCCAGCCTTGGCGGGCACATCCCGGTTCTCGATTTCGCCGGAGGAACCGTCGTGCACATCACATCGGGCTTCTCGGCACTCGTCACCGCCCTCTACATCGGCCGGCGGTCCGGCTATCCCGACGAGCCGATGAAACCCCACAGCCTCGTGCTGAGTTTCGTCGGCGCGTGCCTGTTGTGGGTGGGCTGGTTTGGATTCAACGCGGGCAGCGCTTTGGCGGCGTCGCCACTGGCCACGAGCGCATTCGTTGCCACTCACTTCGCCTCGGCGGCCGGGGCTGTTTCCTGGATGGTGGCGGAGCGGTTGCGTAGCGGCAAGGCCAGCGTGCTTGGTGCGATTTCGGGTGCGGTGGCCGGGTTGGCCACGGTCACCCAGGGCGCTGGTTTCGTGCAACCGTTTAGCGCGGTTCTTATTGGTTTGGTGGCCGGGGCGCTGTGCTATCTCATGGTGGCCGCCGTCAAGGTTCGGCTGAACTACGACGACTCGCTCGACGCATTCGGCGTTCACGGCGTCGGAGGGCTGACGGGCTGCCTGCTGACCGGCGTTTTCGCCACCAACGCCGTCAACAGTTCGCTGAAGCTCTCCGATGGGCGACTGGTCGCCCTGGGTTGGGTCGACGGTTTTGCCGCGCGTGTCGGCTATCAAGCCGTTGGGGCAGCCATCGGGATCGCTTTCGCTGCGGTGGGAACGCTGGTGGCGTTGAAGGTCACGGGTTGGATCACGCCTCTCCGAGTCGACGATCGCGACGAGTCGGCCGGCATGGATCTGACCCTGCACGGCGAAGAAGGGTACAATTTCGAAGCGTAAGCCATGTACAGAATCGAAGCGATCATCCAACCGTTCAAGCTGGACGCCGTCAAGGAAGCCCTGACGGCCATCGGCATCAGCGGCATCACCGTCTTTGAGGTCCGCGGGCACGGGCGCCAGGGTGGCCATAAGGAGGTCTATCGGGGCCGTGAGTACGACGTCGATCTTCTGCCCAAGATCATGCTGGAGATGATTGTCCCCGACGGCCGCAAGGACGAAGTGATTCAGGCGGTGACGGACGCCGCGCGAACCGGCAAGATCGGAGACGGCAAGATCTTTGTTTCCGAGGTCCACGAGGCCATTCGTATCCGCGACGACCAACGGGGCGAGTTGGCCCTGTAGACAACACGCCCGGAAAGCGAAATGATAGGGGGCATGTCAAGAAGGCTCCTCGCGTCGCTCTCGATTGGCGTCTTGGCTGCCGTGGCGGCCGTGGCCCAGTCCTCCCCGCCCAACAAAGCCAACCTGCAATCCCGCGCCTGGTTCCAAGATGCGAAGTTCGGGCTCTTCGTTCACTGGGGCGTGTACAGCGTTCTGGGGACCGGCGAATGGGTGATGGAGAGCCAGAAGATCCCCATCGCCGAATACGAAAAGCTCCCCGCCCGCTTCAACCCCACGTCGTTTGACGCGGCCGCGTGGGTCTCGATGGCGAAGAATGCGGGGATGAAGTACATTACGATTACCAGCAAGCACCACGACGGCTTCGCCATGTTCGCTACCAAACAGAACAGGTGGAACATCGTGGACGCCACGCCCTACGGCAAGGACCCCCTCAAGATGCTGGCCGATGAATGCCGCAGGCAGGGGCTGAAGCTGTTCTTCTACCATTCGCAACTGGACTGGCATCACCCCGATTACTTCCCGCGCGGAAACACGGGCAAGTCCGCCGGCCGCCCGGAGGACGGCGACTTTAACCGGTACCTCGACTTCATGGATGCGCAACTCACCGAGTTGCTCACCAACTACGGCGACCTCGGCGGCATCTGGTTCGACGGCATGTGGGACAAACCCAAGGCGGATTGGCGGCTGCAACAGACCTATAGCTTGATTCACCGCCTGCAGCCGGCGGCCCTGGTGGGCAGTAACCATCATTTGAAGCCGTTTGACGGGGAAGACTTCCAGATGTTCGAAAAAGACCTTCCCGGCCAGAACACGGCGGGCTTCAGCGCGGGTTCCGAGATTGGTGCGCTGCCGCTGGAGACCTGTGAAACCATCAACGGCGCCTGGGGCTACAACAAGAACGACAGGCGCTTCAAGTCCACGCGCGATCTCATCCATTACCTTGTGCGCGCCGCCGGTCACAACGCAAACTTCCTCCTGAATGTCGGTCCGATGCCCGACGGGACCATCCAGCCGGAATTCCAGACTCGGCTGGCAGAGATGGGCCAGTGGTTGAAGATCAACGGAGAGGCCATCTACGGAACGCGCGGCGGTCCATTCCCCCCGCGGAGTTGGGGCGCCGTCACGCAGAGGGGCAACAAGATTTACGTGCACATCCTAGATTGGAAGGACGAGCTGCTGGCGTTGCCGAAGCTGCCTGGGGTCAAGAGCGCGGCCATGCTGGCCGGCGGGGCCAGGGTCGAAGTGCAGCAAATGCCCGCCGGAACCGTGCTACGGCTGCCGGTGAATCAACTGGACCCGCTCGGAACGGTAGTTGTGCTGGAGATCGCAAGGTAGTCCGCCGCGTGACAGCGATGCCTGCGGCCTACGCTGACAGGTGCTCCAGCAGGATCTTGACTCCGATGCCCATCAGGATCAGGCCCCCGAGCACCTCCACGCGCCTGCCCCAGGCCAGGCCAATTCGACGGCCAATCGCCATCCCCGCCGCCGTGAAGGCCGCCGCAACCATCCCGATCACCAGCGCCGGAGCGAAGATGGATGCGCCAAGCATGGCGAGTGATAGCCCCACGGCGAGGGCATCGATGCTGGTCGCGACAGACAAAACCACCAGGGACCAACCGGCGGTCGGGTCGTTCAAGGCGGGCTGTTCGCTATCATCGCGAGCCAAGGCTTCCCACAGCATCTTGCCGCCCACCAGGACCAACAAGCCGAACGCGATCCAATGGTCGAAGGCGGAAACGTAGACCTGCAGCGCGGCGCCGGCCAGCCACCCGAGCACCGGCATCAACGCCTGGAAGAGGCCGAAGTGAAACGCGAGCCGGAATACCCGCCGCGGCGTGAGGGGGTTCAGCGTGATTCCCGCGACGATGGCCACGGCAAAGGCGTCCATCGCCAGTGCCACGGCCACCCCCCCGAGGCTTAACCAACCCATGTCGCGCCGAGATCTTCCTTCATGCCTACGCCTCATTCAATCATCCCCTCCCGAACCGCGTCCCCGCAATCCCCGGGCGGGATCGGCGCGACAAGGCTTCCACGGGGGTAGTTGGACTTGGCAGCGGAGCAGGGCAGCCGCAAGTTTACACGCGGTGTTTACCGGGCGGGCATAGCCCAGTGCCGGCCGCTTGCTCCAATACAGAGACCGTTGCGTGGCGGGCCTTGAGCCGCCGCAATGAAACCAGCGGGTTTGAGGCTGCGGCTATTGCAGGGGTCCAGAAAGGAGCGAAGTCGTGCCAAAAGTTGAGAAGAAAAGCCTCTCTCGTGCAGAGGAAGTTCGAGAGTTCGACAAGGGCCGCCTGGAAGTGACCACAGTGGGCGGTGTCACTTTTGGCCGGGCCACATTGCAGCCGGGGTGGCGATGGTCAACGTCGGTGAAACCCATCGCCGGAGGTGTGAGTTGCCAGGCGCCACACCTGCAATACCATGTCTCGGGTCGTTTGCGAGTGGTCATGGACGACGGGAGCGAGACGGAGTTCGGCCCCGGGGACGTCGGCTCGATCCCGCCCGGTCATGACGCTTGGGTGGTAGGATCCGAACCCGTGGTAATCGTGGACGTCCAAGGAATGGCCGACTACGCAAAAAGATAACTGCTGGCAGAAACGCCTCGGTGGACAAGGCAGCGGATGAAATGTGGCCAAACGTTGCCGGAGTATCGCCGGGCTGCCACGCGGCCTCGCAAAGCGGCCGCCGACGGTGCCGCGTTGAGGCGCGAATTTGGAAAAGGCTGCGACGCTGCCGGATGAGTAAGGCCGTTACTGCCGTTGACGCCTGCGGCGCGCCAGCCAAGCCGCGCCGAGCAGTCCCGCCGGCAACGTCATCCACGTCGCGGGTTCGGGGACGGGTTCGCCGAAAGTCAGGTCCAGAGACACGATGGTGTCGGAATCCCCTGTATCGCCCCAGAAATCGAGCCCCTGCCAGTTGATCCAGATGTTGTCGGCGTCGAAGGAAATCCGGCTGGCGTCGAGGCCCACCATGTTCGTCACCGGATTGATGCTGACTCCCGTAATGCTGGGCGCGCCATCATACACGTCGTAAAAATGCAGGCCGTTGAATGTGGCCTCGGTCCACCAGGAAGACGAGTTATAGGTGATGTAGATGTTAGCGCTCGACAGGTCGATGTTCGTGCGTGGGTCGCTGCCTGGAAAGCCGGACAACTCCACGCCAGGCCCCACGACGACGTTCGCAGTGTCAATGAGGTCGGTCAGATCCGGGTAAAAGTAGTTGGTCTGGATCGTGACGCCGGTCAGACTTGCAAACGCCGGCACCATCCCCATCAGCGCGAGCCCAACAGCCACGGTCAACAACTTCATCAGTCTCATCACCTTCTCCTGTCGGTCCCCTGGGTGACTTCGCCTCGCCCCATGAGGGGTGCAAGCACGCCCCGGCAGCGCCACACTCTCGGCGTCCGGAAAGGATCATTATACACTCGATTTCACCGCGAAAAGCCCCGATTCTCCACTAGTTCGGTGCTCTGGGCACTAGGACTGGGGTGGGCCGAGTACTAGTAGCCGGCCGCGGTCAGCCCGTTTCCCCGTCACGCAAAGGGGCGTAGGGCGGTCACGGATGGTCGCGGCAACTTCGATCGCACTCTCAGCTTCGGCGCGGATCCGGGCTCACTCGCCCACGGGAGGCTGTGTCGGCGGGCGGGAAACCTGCCCGCTGCGAGCCTCGTCGATCTGCACGTTGTAGGTGTCCAACAGACGTCCCGTGGCCTGTTCCAGAGTCACCTTGGCCTTGGCGTAGGCTTTTCGCCCCCACTTCGACCGACTGCGCCGCGGCGAGGTCGCGTTGCGCCTGGATGACCAGGAAGTTCGTCGAGGAGCCCAGTTCGTACCGCCGTTGCTCGGCTGATTGGGTCTCCTCCTGCAATAGCCGCGCCTGCACGGCCGCCTGGTATGCCGCCTGCGCCTGCTGCACCGCAATCAGCGCATTGGTGACTTCCACCCGAATCTGGTTGATCTGCTGCTGCTGCCGCAATTCCTGCTGGCGCAAGTTCAATTGCCCGGTGGCCATCTGCGCCTGCGCCGCCCGGTTGTTCAGCGGAACGGTGAGTTGGAGCGCCACGCTATAGTCGGGGAAGTTACGCCGCAGTACCTGCCCCATGGCCGTCGTGTAGCCGCCGATGAAGTACGGGTTCACCGTGCTGAAGCTCTTCAGGAAAGAGTTGCCGGTGGTGTTCAGCTCGCCGGAGAGCCCGTTGTTCTGGAGCGTTCCCACCGCGTCCAATGTCGGGCGCAACGCGGACCGCGCGCCTTCCAGATTGATCTTACTGTTTTCCACTTCGAGCGCCGTCTGGCTGAGTTCGGGCCGGTTGGCCAGAGCCCGGCCGATCAGGTCCTGGATCGGCTCGACCGGCTCCACGTCGGGAACGTTGATCTGGTCGGTCGGAATGATGTGCGCCTCGGTGACCGCGGGGCTGGCCGCCCCGGTGCGGCTCAAGAGATTTTTGAGAACAGTCTCCTGCTGCATCACACGCGTCTGGGCGACCACCAGTTCCTGGCGGCTGCTGGCGAGTTGTGCCTGGGCGCGCACAACTTCGATGGGCGCCAGCGTGCCAATCTCTACCTGCCTCCTGTTGTTGTCAAGCAACTGTTGCGCCAGCGCGACCGCCTGCTGTTTTACGCGCACGTCCCCATTGTAGCTCACCAGGTCCCAATAGGCGCTGGCGACGGTGGCCACCGTCGTCGTCACCTGCTGGCGGAAGGTATGGTCGGAGATCTTGCGGCTGTTCTGTGCCACGCGGATGCTCCGCCGGTTCAGCGCCGGCCCGTAGCCTTGCAGCAGTTTCTGCGTGATTTGCAGGCTCAGGTTGGCGTTGGACGTAGGGTTGAAGTCGGACATCTGCGAAGTGCTCTTGGACATCGTATTGTTTCATCCGAGGGCCACGGTGGTCCCGGTGGCGATTCCTCGAGTAACCCTCGCGTTCGACACAAGGTTGCTGGTGACGAGTGAGGACGTCCCGGTCATAAACGATGTCGTCTGCGGAGATGTGGCATGGCCCCAGGAAAGGCTGTAGGTCACCGAGGGATCGTAGGAGGGGACACCGTTGCCTCCGGCCTGTGCCTGAAGAAGCGAGGCGTCGGCCAGACGTGCGCCGTAACGTTGAATGGCGATATCGATATTGTTTTCCAGGGCCAGGGCGATGGCGTCGTTGAGGGAGAGATAGATGTTGCCTGCCCTCAGCAGCGATTCCATCCGGCTGGAGTTGGCCAGACTCACCGGCGCTTCGTCCCTCACTCGGTACGGTGTCGCCAGGCCGCGGAACCAGTTGCTGAACCCGCTGCCTGCGGCGTTCGCTCCGCCCCCGGTTTGGGCCGGTGCCGGTGTGGGACCGGCCGCCAGAAGAACCACCAGCAATGCAACCAGAGAAGTCTTGCCCGTCATTTCTCACCACCTTCCACGGAATTCGAAAACACCCGCCGTCTTCACTCGTGCCTCAACGCTTCCACCGGGTCCATCCGGGACGCCTTGACCGCCGGCCAAACGCCGAAAAACAACCCGACTGCCATCGAAACCGACAACCCCGTACCCACCGCCCACACCGGAACCGTCATCGGCAGCGATGGCACGAGCGCTCCAACCACAAGGCTAATAAGCGCCGCTGCGACGATGCCCAGCGCTCCGCCCGTCCCGGTGAGCGCCATGGCCTCCACCAGAAACTGCCCGACGATGTCGCCGCGCCGCGCCCCCAGGGCCTTGCGGACGCCGATTTCGCGCGTCCGCTCGGTCACCGAGACCAGCATGATGTTCATGACGCCGATGCCGCCGACCAGCAGGCCCAGGCTTGCCAGCGCAATGGCGGCCACGCCCACCACACCTGTGATGCTGTCGAATTGCTCGATGATCTGTTCAGGCGTGTTCATGGCGAAGTCGTTCTCAGCGTCGGGCGGCAAACGCCGCAGGCGGCGCATGGCCGCTTCGGCCTCGGCAACCGCGTCTTCTCGCTTGCCCGGCCGGGCCCGAAGGACGATCGTATATTCGTTCAACTGCGGATACCGGAGCTGCAATGTCTCTATGGGAATTACGATCATACTGTCCATCTGGTTCTCGCCAAGAAAGGACCCCTTGGCCTTGGCGTATACCCCGATAACCGAATACTCACCCCCGTCGATCATGACCGAACGCCCAACCGCCCCCCCGCCGGGGAACAGCGCTTCGGCGATCCCCGAACCCAGCACCGCCACCCGCTGGGCGCGCCGCGCCTCCTCCTCGGTGAAGAACCGGCCGCTGGTCATCTCCCGCGGCGAAAGCCGGATGTAGTTGGCCGTCTGTCCGGCCAGCGTCACGCTGTCGGCCTCGTAACCGGGGACCTTCGCCGAGAGGCTCTGCCCCCCGCGGCCCGGCATGACGTACAACTGGAGCCCTGCGTCTTCGATTGTCGCGGGACACCACTGCCGGATGGCGTCGCCGAATTCCGGCGGCAAGGGGCGCCGCCGGCGCTCCTTGGACGTCAGGCCCCCCGACCCCGGCGGCCCCATCGCCTTGGTGACAAAGATGTTGTCCGGACCAAGTTCCTGGAAGAACCCCACGATGCCGGCTCGCACGCCAGAAAGCAGGCTGGCCACGGTCACTACGGTCGTGATCCCGATGACGATGCCCAGGATGGTCAGGAACGACCGGAAGCGGTGCGTCCACACCGCCTGCAACGACATCAGTACGCTCTCGCTGGGGCTGATATTCACGTTCTACTCCGACCGCAAGGCCTCGACCGGGTCCAATCCCGCAGCGCGGGCGGCGGGATACCACCCCGAGAGGATGCCGACGGCGCTGGAGACCCCCAGCGCCAGAGCAATGTAGGCCGGCGTAATTACCAGCGGGACGTTCAGAAGCTGCGACGCCAAACCCGTGGCCGCCGCCGCCAAGGCAAGCCCGAGCGCGCCCCCGGCCATCGAAAGGCCCACGGATTCCACCAGCACCTGGAGCATGATGTCCGAGCGCCGGGCGCCTAGCGCCTTGCGAATGCCGATTTCGCGCGTGCGCTCGGTGACGCTGACCAGCATGATGTTCATGATGACCACGCCGCCCACGACCAGCGAAATGCTGGTGAGCGGTACGATGGCGGCTGCGATGATTCCAAGCACGCTGTCGATGAAGTCCCGCATGGAATCTGGCGTCCGCGTATCGAAATTGTCGGGCTGTCCCGGGCGCGTGTGATACCGGTTGCGGAGGACTACGCGCGTCTCGTCCAGCGCCTCCTCCAGCGTGCGCCCGCTGGCCGGTTTGGGCCGCCCGTAGAGTTGCACGCCGGCCGACGTTCCGTACATCCGGTTGAACACCGTCACCGGCACGTAGGCGACTTTGTCCTGGCTCCGGCCGAAGGTCGTGCCCATCTTCTTCAACATCCCGATGACCACGAATTCCGCGCCGTCGATTCGGAAGGTTTGGCCGAGCGGCGACCCGCCCCGGGCGAACAGCGATTCCCTCACCTCATCGCCGATCACCGCCGCGCGGACCGAGGCCCGTTCCTCCTGGTCGGTGAAGAACCGTCCCTCGACGATTCCCAGGTCCCGGATCTCGGCCATTTCGGCGCCGACGCCGACGATGGTCGCGTCTTCGCACTCCCAGCCTCCGCGTTTCAGGTCCGCGCCGCTGCGCTGGCGCGAAGGGCTGAACCAGATGCGGTCTCCGAGAGTCGCCTGGACCAGGCGGACATCTTCCAGCCGCACCGGCCTGTTCCTCTTCATCTTTTCGATCAGGTCGCGCCGCGTGAGATTGCCGCCCATGGTGTACTGGGCCACCATGAACGAGTCGGTGCCGAAGGCGGTCGAGATGCTTTGCAGCGCATAAACGCCGAGCCCCTCGATGGCCGCGCCCACCATCACCACGCTGGCCACGCCGATCACGATGCCAAGCAGCGTAAGGAAGCTGCGCAGTGCGTGCGCCCGGATCGTCCCCCAGGCGAGGGAGGCCGCATTACGAAGTTGTGCCAGTCTTGGCATGGCCGGGTTCCGTGGTGCGCGGCCTTCGGTCAGGACTTTTCCTGATCGCTCTTGTTGTCGATCTCCACCCGGTCCTGGTTGCGCATCGTACGGACGGCCTTGTAGGGCCCGGTAACGACCAGGTCTCCCTCGTTCAGACCATCGAGGACCTCCACGTCGGTGGAGCCGGTGATGCCGGTCTTCAACGCACGGAAGGCGACACGGCCGCCGGAGACCACGAACACGCCCTGGAGTTCTTCCCTAGCCGCCCTCTTGCTGGCTGCCGAGGCCGTGGCCGTGCCGTTCTTCGGCGCTGGCTCCAAATCTGCTTTGTCGCGGACCGAAAGCGCCTGAATCGGCACCGTAAGCGTGTTCTGGCGGGTGGCCGTCGTGATCTTGGCCGTGCAGGAGAGTCCGGGACGAATGTCCTCGGGCGGCGAATCCAAAGCAACGACCACCTTGAAATCCTTGGCCTCCTGGCTGGAAATGGCGCTCTGCGAAGCGGCCATCCCGGAGGACCGCAGGATCGCCGTATTGCCGATCTCGATCACGTGTCCCGGGTAAGTCCGGTTCGGCATGGCATCGATGGTGACCTCCGCCGTCTGTCCGAGCCGCATGGAGATGATGTCGGTTTCGTCCACACGCACTTCGGCCGTGATCAACGACATGTCGGCGATGGTCATGATCAGGCTCGCTGAGGAATTCTGTACACCCGGGACCACCGTCTCTCCCACGCGCACCGGCAGATTGGTCACAATCCCGTCCAGAGGCGAGAAGGACTGGTACTTGTCGACCACGTCGTTCACCCTGACCACGGTAGCCTGCGACTGCGCGACGCGCTTCTGCGAACTGGCCACCTGCGAGGCGGTCTGGGCGCGTTGCGCACGGGCCTGCGCCAGGCGCGCTTCGGCCTCGCGCAGTGCGGCGGCGGAAGACTCGTTGGCGGCGCGCTGCTGATCGTATTCCTGCCGGGCGATCAGCTTGCCGGCCAGCAGTTGCGTGGCGCGCTCAAAGTCCAGCCGGGCCCGCTCGGCATCCGCCCGGGCGCGGTCCACACCCGCCTGCACCGTCTTCAGATTCTCATCGGCCGCGGCCAGCGCGGCTTCCGAAGCGGCGGCGTCGGCTTGCGCCGAGCTTAACGCGGCCTTCTGCGCCTCCAGGTCCGCGTGCGCCTGAATTGCTTCCAGTTTCGCCAGCAGTTGCCCCTTCCGGACGCGGTCACCTTCCCGGACCAGGATTTCGGTCAGGCGTCCCATCGCGTTGGCTCCGATGTTGACGTAGTAGCGGGGCTTCACCTCGCCGGAGGCAGTCACCGTGGAAGACAAATCCTGGCGCAGCGCCTTTTCGGTCTGAACCTTGACGATATCCGCCCGGCTGCGCCGGATTCCGTAGTAGACGCCCCCGGCCAGAGCCGCGATCACCAGGAATGCTACCCAGATCTTCCACGCCCTCATCGAGACTCCTTCGCTTTCGCCATGAAACTATTCGACCTTCGAATCATAAGACGCAACACCACCCCCGGATGTTCCGAAATCTCCGAGTCACTTCGGGGGAAACTGCGCTGAGCGCGCCATCTTGTCGACCAGTTCCAAGTACAAACCCCGCTCGCCCGGACTCAGCGCCTCCAACATGCTGCGCAACATGGCATGGCGCTCGGCGTGCAATGCCGTGGTCGTACGCCGGCCTTCTTCGCTCAGGGCCACCTCTACCACGCGACGATCGGCTTCCAGACGCTTTCTTTCAACAAGTCCTTTATTAACAAGACGATCAACGGTATGCGTCGCGGTGCTAAGGGGCGCCCCCAGCGCCTCGGCGAACGCGCTCATGATCGTCGGCCCGCGCATGGCGAGTAGGCTGAGTGAACGCATCTCCTGGCCGGAGAGCTCCGCCGCGGAATCGCCGAGCGCCGAGCGCCGCGCCATCATCCTTTGGAACATCGTGTCCATGGCCGCAGCGACGCGGCGAGCGTGCTGGTCCAGTTGGTCTTCGGCGACCGGAGCGGTGGGTTGCGAGGCGGCTTTGTTTCGATTATGCAATAGTTCAATCTTAGAAATAATGACAGCATTTGTCAACCACGAAGGCGCTTGCCGGCCGAGGGGAGCCTGGGTGGCCGCGCTAGGCCACCACCCGCTTGAGCAGCCAAGCCATGTTGCGGCCCAGGACTCTCATGGTCTCGACGCCCTCGGCGTCTTTCTCCACATCGCCCTTTTCCCGGCCAATCCCGATGTTCCAGTAGCTGGAGCCCGGTATGATCATCTCGCTAATCAGAAAAAAGTGATTTAGCGAATCGAAGGCGTGCATCGCACCGGCGCGGCGCACGGCCACCACGGCCGCGCCCACCTTGCGGCGCAGGAGGCCGCCGCTGGCCCGCGTCACCATGCAGGCGCGGTCGATGAGCGCCTTGATTTCGGGGGACCGGTCGGCGACGTAGGTGGGAGTGCCCAGTAGGATACCGTCGGCGGTGGTCATGCGCTCCAGCAGGGCGTTTCCGTCGTCATCCCTCTGGGCGCAGCGCCCGTCGCGGGTACCGAAGCACTCGCGACAGGCGTGGCAGCCGTGGATCTTCTTGCCCGCCAGATGCACCAGCTCCGTCTCGATGCCCTCGGCCTCCAGTTCCCGCATGACGTAGCCAAGGAGGATGGCGGTGTTCCCGTCACGCCGCGCGCTGCCGTTGAATGCAACCACCTTCATTTCCGGATTCCCTTTCGGCGTGGTGTTTCGCAGAGTCCGAGTATACACCGCCGCGCTATCACGGCACTGCCGCGTTTGGATAGAATCCTGTCTATGGCATTCCCGGTGCATCGCATGAGAAGGCTGCGCAGGACGGCGGCGTTGCGGGGCCTGGTGCGGGAAACCCGCCTGGAGCCCAGTCATTTCGTTCTACCCTTGTTCGCCTGCCCGGGCGAGGGCGTCCGGCGGGAGATCGGCGCCATGCCGGGGAACTATCAACTGTCGGTGGACGAATTGGTGAAGGAGTGCGCCGAGGCGCACTCGCTGGGCGTTGGTGGCGTGATCCTTTTTGGGATTCCCGAAGCCAAGGACGAAGAGGCGTCCGGCGCCTATGCCGAAAACGGCATCGTGCAGCGCGCCGTCCGGGCGATCAAACGCGAAGTCCCCGCCCTTGTGGTCGTCACCGACGTCTGCAACTGCGAGTACACCAGCCACGGTCACTGCGGCAAGGTCGCCGGCGGCGACGTCGACAACGACGCGACACTGGAGTGGCTGGCGGCGTCGGCGGTGTCCCACGCCAGGGCGGGCGCCGACATGGTGGCGCCGTCGGACATGATGGACGGGCGAGTGGCGGCCATCCGGCGCGCCCTGGACGCCAACGGGTTCTCCAACACGCCGATCCTGGCCTACGCCGCCAAGTTTGCCTCGGTGTTTTACGGCCCGTTCCGGGAAGCGGCCGGATCGGCGCCGCAGTTCGGCGACCGACGCAGCTATCAGATGGACCCGGCCAACGGCCGTGAGGCGATGCGCGAGATCGAACTGGATCTCGAAGAAGGGGCCGACATGGTGATGGTGAAGCCGGCCGGTCCTTATCTGGACCTCATCCGGATGGCGCGCGACCGTTTCCAGGCGCCGCTGGCGGCCTACCAGGTCAGCGGCGAGTTCAGCATGATCGTAGCCGCCGCCCGCAACGGATGGCTGGACCTGGAGCGGGCGATGCTGGAGAGCCTGACCTCGATTCGCCGCGCCGGTGCGGACGTGATCCTCACCTACTTTGCCAAGGACGCTGCACGTTTGTTGTAGCGCCCGGCTGTGGCCCGTCTGGTGCGCCATCGAGCGGTCTCGGGCCGTTGCCCCGGGGCTGCTGGGGCGGAGCGGGCAACGGGGCCGCGTATGGTAGATTGGAAAGTCCATCCCATGCGGCCAACCAAAGATCCAAAAGAATTGCAGGCCATTTGCCGTCGCCTGCGGCGTCACATCATCGAGATGACGGCGGCAGCCAAGTCGGGCCACCCCGGCGGCTCGCTCTCCGCGGTCGAGATCCTGGTCACCTTGTTCTGGGACGTATTGCGCCACGACCCGGCCAACCCGGCTTGGCCGGACCGCGACCGCATCATCCTTTCCAAAGGCCACGCGGCGCCGGTGCTCTACTCGGCGATGGCGGAGTGCGGATACTGCGCCGTCGATGACTTGAAGACGCTTCGCCAGCTCGGCTCGCCCTTCCAGGGACACCCCGACCGGCGGTTTTTCCCGGCCTTGGAGGCCTCTACGGGGTCGCTCGGGCAAGGGCTGTCTCTGGCCCTGGGAATGGGCGCGGCGGCGCGCCTGGACAAGGCCGCCTGGCGCACCTACGTGGTGTTGGGCGACGGCGAATGCCAGGAAGGGCAGATCTGGGAGGCCGCCATGTTCGGCGCGCACCACCGTCTCGTCAACGTCTGCGCCATCGTGGATTACAACAAGATCCAGCTTGACGGCTTCGTCAAAGACGTGATGGAGTTGGAGCCTTTCGGCGCCAAGTGGGCCTCGTTCGGTTGGAACGTGCTGGAGGTGGACGGCCACGATATTCGCGCCCTCCAGGGCGCCTTCGCCAGTGCGGCGGCCTGCTCCGGTTCTCCCTCCGTGGTGATCGCACACACCGTGAAGGGCAAGGGGGTCTCGTTCATGGAGAACAACCCCAAGTATCACGGGACGGCCCCGTCGGCAAAGGAAGCCGAGATCGCACTCAAGGAACTTGCATAGACCATGCCAACAGCGGGCACCTACGAGTTGAAACCGGGTTTGGCCACCCGGGAGGCGTTTGGCCAGGCTCTTGTGGAACTCGGCCGCGAAGACGGCCGGGTGGTAGCGGTGGATGCCGATCTCTCCAAGTCCACCTTTGCGCATTTGTTCGCGAAGGAGTTCCCGGAGCGGTTCTTTTCCTGCGGCATTGCCGAGGCGAATCTAGTTGGGGTCGCCGCTGGGCTGGCATCCGGAGGGAAGATCCCGTTTGCCGCCAGCTTTGCCAGTTTCGTCGTCAACAAGGGCTTCGAGCAGATGCGTGTGCTGGCGGCCTACCCGAACGTAAACGTCAAGGTAGTGGGCACGCACTGCGGTATTTCCATCGGTGAGGACGGTCCCTCGCAGATGGCCACCGAGGATATCGGTCTGGCCTGCTCGCTTCCCGGGTTTGTGGTGCTTTCACCGGCCGACGAAGTCTCCATGAGAGCCCTGGTCAAGGCCGCCGCTGCACATTCCGGGCCGGTCTACATCCGCGCCGGCCGGTTGAAGGTGCCGGTGGTCTATCCTCGCGAACAGAGCTTCCAGATCGGCCGGGCCGTTCCGTTGGTGGACGGCAGCGATGTGTCCATCATCGCCACAGGGCTCATGGTGGCCGAGGCGATTCGCGCCGCCGCCGCGCTGGCCGAATCCGGGATCTCAGCCCGGGTGGTCGATGTGCATACGGTGAAGCCGCTCGATGCTGAGGCGATTCGCCGCTGCGCCGTCGAAACCGGGGCCATCGTGGTTGCCGAGGAACACCTGGCCGACGCCGGCCTGGGGGTCCGCGTCGCCCAGGTCGTGAGCCGGACGGCCCCCTGTCCCATGGAGTTTGTCGGTGTCGCCGACACCTTCGCGGAATCCGCCTCGCCCGAACAGCTACTGGAAAAGTACGGCCTCACTTTCCGCCAGGTGGCAGACGCGGCGCGAAGAGTCCTCCAACGAAAGGTTTGAGCGCCTAAACTATTGACGCGCCGCGATCACGGTAGTATCGTTGGGGACAGTCGTCATGTCCGAGCTGAACGCGGCGGTATGGGCGCAGGTGTTGATCGGCCTCTTGGTTGCGGGCCAGGCGGAGAGAAGGCGTGTTTGCAGAGTTCTTCACGACGAGGTCGGCCAGGCGCTGAGCGCCGCCGGTCTCCAGTTGGAACTTCTCCGCATGGACTGTGAGAGTTGCGCTCCCGAAGTCGCTGTCCGGGCGTCATCCATACAGAAGCTATTGGACGGCGCCCTCACCCCACTGAGAGAACTGGCTTCCCAACTCGACCCGGCGCCTTGGGCCTCGAACCGCGCGGAGGTGGATTCTGGAGAGTAACTGGTCAACAGAGTGGGTGCACACACATGCCATATAGCATCGTCTTGGTGGACGATCACAAGATCATGCGGGACGGAATCAAGGCGATCCTGCAACGCGCTGGGGAATTCACGGTGGTCGGCGAAGCCGACACCGGAGTCGGGGCCGTCCAAGTCTGCCGGGAGGCGCGGCCCGATGTGGTCCTGATGGACATCAGCCTCCCCGGCCTGAATGGAATCGAGGCCACGGCGGAGCTGCTGCGGCACGTTCCGAATTCCAAGGTCGTCGTGCTCTCCATGCACGACGACGAGCAGTCCGTCGTCGGGGCCATCCGCTCCGGCGCCCGGGCGTTCGTCCTGAAGAAGGCCTCCGATAGCGACCTTCTCGACGCCCTGCGCACGGTCGCCAAGGGCGGGTCCTACCTGAGCCCGCAGGTCTCCGACCAGTTGCTACGCCGGATCCAGCGCGGCGACCTGGAATCACGGGCGGTTCCGTCGTCCTTGGAATCGCTGTCCCCGAGGGAGTTGCAGGTCATGCGGCTGGTTGCCGAGGGCAGGACCAGCAAGGACATTGCCGGGCTTCTTTCCTTGGGGCTGCACACTGTGCGCAGTTACCGCAAGACGTTGATGAAGAAGCTGGGTGTTAACAACGTGGCGGGACTCACGCAGGTGGCGCTGGCGGCCGGCCTGACGCGCCTGCCCCGGCAATCGCCCGAGGACTAGCGGAGCCTGCCTGGCTCGCGGCGCGGTCGCTCGTGGCGGCGAGTGAGAGGAACGCGCGGCCGGGCCCACTCTAGCTGTAGAGAACGGAATCGAAGTGCACTTCGGCCTCGGGGCTTCGCCCAAAAGCCGGCCCGCGGTGGGCGGTCCGGCCAGCTTCCGCCCGGCCCTGCTGGCGGCTCAGAACACGCGGTACTACGGCGCTCTGATGGGCCTCCATCGGCTGGCGACCCCGGAAGCGGTCGAACAACTGACCACGCTCGAAGAGGCGCTGGGACGCGTTCCGCGCGTTGAGCCGGGACTGGTGCGGCTGGATTCCTGCTCGCTGCTCAACCCCGGCGCTGCCGACCCGCCGCCGTCGGAGTTGTTCTGGCCGCTGCCGCCACCCCGCCGGACGGCTCTGCTGTCGGAGGCCCTGCGCCACGCGGCCGGAATCCGTTTGTTCCGCGAATGCCAGATTCGCGACCTCGCACGCTGGCGTCCGGAGGCCATCGCCGGGCCCGTCGATTCGCTTCGCCGTATCACGCAGACCCTGTTGGCGAACCCCTCTGCCGCATTCCCTCTAAGGCACTCCGTGCTCGCGTTCTGCCTCTTTCGCCGGGCCTTTCTGACCGAGCAACTGAGGGAAATGATCTGGCAGGCGTGGGGCGTTCCCGTCTTTGGGCAACTGCTGGGGCCATCGGGCGAGATGCTGGCTTGGGAGTGCGAGGCACACGAGGGGTATCACTACGATCCGGCCAATGTCGTGTTCGAAGCCGATGCCGATGAACCGGGTGGCGAGTTGTACGTCACGTCGCTTATCAGCCTCCGGCGCCCGTTGCTTCGAATGGCCTCACGGCTGACGGGGATCCTCCACCCTTCACGCTGCGGTTGCGGGTCGTCCCTGCCCAGACTCTTGCGCCTCGAGCCGTTCGCTGAACGCCGACGCAAGGCCGGAACCGCCTCGGCGGCGTGCGCCGCCGATTGACGGCGCCCCAAGGGCGGCTATTCCTGGAGGACGATCTGGTTGATCACCTGTTTAACGCCCTTCACCTTGCGGGTGAGCGTTGCCGCACGGGTCTTTTGCTTTTCCGTCTTAACCTTGCCGGTCAGCGTTACCACGCCGCCGGCTACCTCCACGCCCAAGCCGCCCCCCTTCACAACGGAGTCGGCGGCCAGCTTGCGTATGACGTTATCGTGGATCCGGTCGTCGGAGATGGGGTCTTTGGCGGATAACGGGGGACAACAAACCGCGACCAGAGCCACCAGCGTCAGGGTCGCAACCGTCCGCATGTCATTCGCCTCCCGGGCCTGCTCCTGAACGCCAGTCTACCGCATTCAGGAATTCGGGGTTCTCACGCCAACGCTCGCGCGTCTTGACGAAGAGTTCCAGGAACACCTTCCGGCCGAAGATGGCCTCCATCTGCCGCCGCGCCGCCGAGCCCACCTGCTTCAGCATTGCCCCCCCGGCGCCGATCACGATGGCCTTCTGCGTCTCGCGCTCAACAAAGATCGTCACCGATACCCTGGTCACCGCTCGCTTTTCTTCCCAGGAGTCGACCACCACGGCGACTGAGTGCGGGACCTCTTCTCGCGTGAGTTTGAGGATCTGCTCGCGCACCAACTCGGAAGCCAGGAAGCGCTCCGGCTGGTCGGTCAGGTAGTCGTCGGGGAAGTAGGCGGGACCTTCGGGAAGCCTCTTGACGATCTCGGCGACGAGGGTCTCCACGCCTTCGCCGGTTCGAGCCGACAAAGGAAGGTACTCCTGGAAGCCATGGAGGGACTGGTAGCCCTGCGTCAACTCCAGCAGCGCGCGTTTGTCCTTCACGGCGTCGATCTTGTTCAGCAGCAGGAGCGCCGGGGTGCGCGCGTCGCTCACCAGACGCACCGCGTCGGCATCGTCCGGTCCGATGCTGCGCGTCGCGTCTGCGACGTAGAGGAGCAGGTCGCGCTCGTCGAGAGACGCCTTGACCGTCTCCAGCATCCGGCGGTTCAGCAGCGAGTCGGGTTTATGAATGCCCGGCGTGTCCAGGAGCACCAACTGCGCTCCATCCATGTGCACAACGCCCTGGATCGAGGTCCGCGTGGTCTGGGGTTTAGGTGCCACGATGGCCAGCTTTGTCCCGACCAGGCGGTTCAGAAGCGTCGATTTGCCGGCGTTCGGCCTCCCCAGGATCGACACGAACCCGGACCGGTGCTTTGCGGCTTTCGGTGGCTTCATCGGTGCGACCGCTCGATAAGGCCGGCGGGCAGCCCGAGCTTCTTTCTCCAGATGGTCTCCCGGCGCGCCATCCGGCCCCGGTCCCGTTCGTGGTCCAGTCCCATCAGATGCAGCACGCCGTGAAGCATCAGGACCTCGATCTCCTGTTCCAGCGAGTGCCCCCCCTCAAAGGCCTGTTCCCGGGCGCGTGCGGCGGAAATGGCGATCTCTCCCAGGAATCCGTCGGGGCCGGGTTCCGGGAACGACAACACGTCGGCCGGGTAGTCTTTTTTCAGGAACTCGCGATTCAGGCGCGCCAGATCGCGGTCGCCCGTGATGAAGCAAAGAAATGAGCGGCCTCCGGCCACTTCCTCGCTCAAACGCGCGGCGAACTCCCGAAGCGCCCCTCTCGGCACCCGGCCCGCGCTTCGATGGAACGCCACCAGTTCGTTACTCGGCGGCATCGGGAGGCTCCGCTTCCGGTTCCGAATCGCCCAGCTTAAGTTGCAACTGCGCGCCCGCGCCGGTGGTTTCGAAATATCGCTCGTAGGCCTTGACGATCCGCTGCACCAGCGTGTGGCGTACCACGTCCCGCTCGTCGAAGTGGATGAAACGGATGCCCTCCACGCCGCGAAGCACGTCGCCCGCTTCCAACAGCCCGCTTCGTTTTCCGGCCGGCAAGTCGATCTGCGTCACGTCGCCGGTCACTACCATCTTCGAGTTGAATCCCTGACGGGTAAGGATCATCTTCATCTGTTCGGAGGTCGAGTTTTGGGCCTCGTCCATGATGATGAAGCTATCGTTGAGCGTGCGGCCTCGCATGAAGGCCAGCGGGGCGATCTCGATCGTGTTGCGCTCCAACAGCTTGTCCACCTTGTCGGCATCCAGCATGTCGTAGAGCGCATCGTAAAGGGGGCGCAGATACGGATCGACCTTCTCCTGGAGAGTGCCGGGGAGAAAGCCCAGCCGTTCGCCGGCCTCCACGGCCGGCCGGGTCAGCACGATCCGGTTCACGCGTTTGGCCACCAGCGCGGAAACCGCCATGGCCACCGCTAGGTATGTCTTGCCGGTGCCCGCGGGGCCGATCCCGAAAACCAGGTCGTTGCGCTCGATGGCCTCCAGGTAGCGGCGCTGGTTGGCCCCCTTCGGCGCCACCGTCTTCTTCCCGAAGTTCCGCTGCCTGCCGCTGGCCACCAACTCCCGTAGCGACACCTCCGGGTCCTCGGTGACCACGCGCAGGTAGCTATTTAGATCGCCGTTGGAAAAGGAGTGGCCCTGGCCGATCAGGTCGGCGTAGTCTCCGAGGATGCTCTCGGCGCGGGCCACGCTGTCCGGCTCGCCTTCAATTTCCAGACTGTCGGCCAGCAATTGAATCCTCACGTTGAGACCGGATTCCAGAAGACGGATATTCTCGTCACGGGTGCCGAATAGCGGTTCGATGCCGCGGGTGATTTCGACGCTCGTCTTGGTAGTCAAGCCGCTCTCATTGCCCCCTTGGGCCACACGCGAGCCCAGCCGTTTCTGGAGGGAAGTTGGAAAGGCACGTGCCAGACTTGAACTCGCCGGGAGCCGCCATTCGCGTGCCAGGAGAGTGCAACATCCAAACGAAGTATAGCAGCAAACGCGTGGAGCCCCAACCGCTGGGAGCTCGCATTCATCGACCTGTCATCGCGCCCCCCAACCGGAGGCTTCCGGCATCATCGGACAGGCGGGCCGCCCTTCCCACCAGGGGCGGCTGCGGCCACGCCGCCTGGCTCGAGGCTGGCCTGCCGCACCCAGAGGTCTCCCTCGATTCGAGTACTCCCCTGCGTGCGCCGGTAGTCCAGCGCCAACCGGACGAGGTTCACGTTGTCAGGAACTTCGAAGTCAAACGTGCTCTGGCGCCAGGAGGCTTCCTCCGCCTGCATTTCGGCCGCCGCAATCTCCCTGGATCCGTTCCATGGTTCGACGATCCACCGCAGGCCGGACTGGCGCGGCGCCCCCATCCCGCGCGCCCAACATGTGAGCCGGTAGCGGCGTCCCGGTTGCACTGGGAGCGCCTGCTGAAGGATCCGGATCCTTTCGGCCTGTTTTCCTGACAACGTAATGCGCAAGGCTCGCGGCGACTCAGTCAGGCCGGTGGTTAGCCCATTGGCGCCCGCCACGCGCCAGTCGAAGCCGCCAGCGCCGGGCGGGTGGTCGAACCCTCCGTTGGTGAGGCTGCGTCCCCTGGAGGGGTCCAGGGGGGCAAACGGGAGAATGCCCCGCTCGCAGGACGCATTCCACACCGTCACGGCAGCGTCAACACGGCCCGCCTCCAGCAGCCGCTCGCAGTAGACGGCGAAAAGCCGCGCGTGCTCCCGGTTGGCCAAGGGAAGCAGCTCGTCGAAGGCACGACCCGCGCCGTCCAGGAGGTCTTCCTGAAGGAGGAATCCGAGGTACTGCGCCAGAACTCCCGGATGCTTCGGGAGCACGCGTTCTAGGACCAGGACAGGGTCGCGGCCCAACCGAAGGCTCAGCCGGAACAGCGCCGTCTGCGGCAGGTAGGCCATCTCGGCTGCTTTCCTGGCCCACGGCCAAAACCGCTCGGGGTCGTTCCGTCGGAAGTAGAAGTTGGCGAGCGACCAGTTGGGCTCGTAGGCACGGCTGGCTCTGGCCGCCGCCAGCAGGCACTTTTCGGCCTTCGGCAGGTCGCCGGAGGTCTCCGCCTGAAGCCCCAACTCGATCCAGACAGAGGCCAGCCGCGGGTTCACAGCCACGGCACACGCCAAGGCCGACACGTCGGACGGATCGGTTACGAAGCTAGCGGCGTTGTGAGGTGTCAGCCGACGGGCCAGGGCGACGCCGGCAACGCTCCCGGAGCGCAATCCCCAGTCGGCGAGACCGCGGCAAAGGGCCGCCCCCCCCGCTCCTACCAACAGAATAACGGCGCCAGCCGCGGCGAAAGTACGCACAACACCCCATCGGAGGGATGGTTCCCCGTGTTTAGTCTGCCTGCCAGCCATGCTTTTTTGCCGGGGGCCTAGTGCCTAAGCCTTAACCCCTGATCCTACAACGTTTCCCAGCCGATAGAGTTTCTGTGTGGGCGGGCCGTTGCCCGCCGGATCACTTCCTGTCAAGGAGACAACCCGATGCAACAACCACTTCGCTTTTCGGTTCTGATGCTCATCGTGGGCGCGCTCACGGCAGCCCTCGCCGCTCCAGCCGTGATTGGCACGGCGACTGCCAGCGGGAGTTTTTTCCTCGACCGTGCCGCTGTGCACGGCAACGCGACGGTTCTCGATGGAACGCTCCTGGAGACGGTCTCTTCCCCATCCCTGGTCCGGCTGGACCACGGCGCACGGGTGCAACTGGATTCGGCCAGCCGCGCGCGGGTCTTCGCCAACCGGGTCGTGCTGGAAAAGGGCGTAAGCGAAGTGGCCGGATCGAACCGCCTCCAACTGGAAGCCGGCTCGCTGCGAATACTCCCGGAGGACAACGGGACCGCGACGCGCGTATCGATGGCCAAGCCGGGGACCGTGACAGTGGCGGCGGTCGATGGAAACTGGCGGGTCACAACCGCGCAAGGATTATTGCTAGCCAGGCTCTCGCCCGGTTCCGCGCTGGAGTTTCAGCCCCAGGCGGCTGGCGCCTCCGCTCCGCTTTCGCTTGCGGGCTGCGTGACCAAAGTCGACGGGCACTACCTCCTGCGAGCGGACAATGCGAACGTGACCTTCGAGCTTCGGGGCGCTGACCTCGCCCAACACGACGGACAGCGCGCGTCCGTCACAGCCACTCCAATTTCCGGGCAGAAGGCCTCGGCCGGCGCGTCACAGGTTATTCAAGTGCTGCAAATAAAGGGATTAGGGTCCGGGTGCGCGACCACTGGCGCCGCTTCCGCGAGCACCTCAAAAACCGTACCGACGGCGGTCGCCATGAGTGCAACAACCAAGACGGTGATCGCCGGGGTAGCCATCGCCGCTGTCGCCGGGGGAACCACTCTCGGTTTGACACGCGACGAGGATTCCCGGCCCTCCATCAGTCGATAGTCTCAAACTCCTCTCAGGAAGCCCCTTGCTGCCAGCCTCGGTTCCGGCCGAGGCTGGCCCCTTTCTCGGTCCTTCGCCCTTCGGACTCCTCGTCCCTCCGTTTATGGTATACTTCTTGCAGATGGAGCGGCTCTGCACTGGGGTAGCCCGCTTCGCCGGTTAGCTGTGGCGCCGGTTTCCGGTCCTGGCATCGCCAGGGAGACATTCCAACAATTGAAGGAGGCCCCCGAGGTGAGGGTTGCCAGACAATGTGTCGTCGCGCTGCTGGGTTTCCTGGCTGCGAACACCGCGACCAGCACAAGCCAGACAGCCGCACTGCCGGACTACTCCGGCGACCCGAGGCTGCACAAGATCAAGGAGTTCTTCGCCGCCAGGGAAGCCCCTGCGGGCATCTATGCCGAGGACTTTCTGCTGGCAGCGGACCGAAATCGGTTGGACTGGCGCCTGTTGCCGAGTGTCGCCCTGGTCGAATCTAGCGGGGGCAAGCGGTACAAGAACAACAACATCCTCGGTTGGGATTCCTGCGAAACGACATTTCCGACGGTGGGCGCCGGCATCCATCATGTGGCTCTTCGCCTGGCAGAATCGCCACTTTATCGCGGGAAAAGCCTGGAGGAGAAGCTGAATGTCTACAACCGCAACCAGTCCTACCCCCGGCGTGTGAAAAACGCCATGGCGCAACTCACCCTCGGTCCGGAGCCGGCCCCAGACCGCCCATAACCCGGAGCCCGCTCCGGACCCGATCTACTACTCGAGCATTCTCACACCGAAGTACAGCCCAGCGAAGACCACCAAAGAGATCACGGCGATCGCAGTGTATTCCAGCCAACGTTCCCGCGCCGTCTTCTGCGCCTTGGCGTCATGCTTCATTTGGTCATCCAGGCTTTCAAACATGGCCCCATTCCTCCCGAGACGAACGGCCGACTGTATCAGTCCTGTATGAATCCGACCTACCACATTGTATTACCGATTTTTCAAAAAAGCACGATAAATCGAACCACCGGCCCGGTCCTGGCCAGCGGGGCAGGCTCGGCATCCATGGATCACTTGGGACCGCTAGCGCCGGGGCTCGCGGGCTACTCCCCTGGCAACTCCTCGCCGAGTCCGGTCCGCTCTAGCTTCCGATAGAGCGTCTTCCGCTCGATTCCCAGAATCCGCGCGGCCCGGCTCTTGTTGCCTCCGGTAGCGGCCAGGACTTTCCGGATCTGTTCCAGTTCGGCCCCCGCGAGGGTCTCGCCCGCGCTTTCTTGGGGTTCGGTAGCTCGAATCGCCTCATGGACGGCGTTGTCGTCGATCCTGCCGCCCGGAGCCAGGATCGTCAGCCTCTCGACCATGTGCTGCAACTGTCGGACGTTGCCCGGCCAGGTATAGTCTTGGAGGGCCCGCAAGCCCCTCTCGACCAGACGCGTCTGCAAGTGATACCGCTCGTTGTACCTGCGCAGGAAGTGGTGGGCCAAGAGGGCGACATCACCGGAGCGCTCCCGAAGCGGTGGCACCAAAATCCTGACCACGTTGATCCGGAACCAGAGATCCTCCCGGAACTTGCTCTCCTCGGCTAGTTTCTGCAGATCGCGGTTGGTCGCCGCCAACACCCGCACATCCACCGGCTTGGATCGCGGCGAACCCACGGGCCGGATCTCGTGTTCCTGCAAGAAACGGAGCAGCTTCAATTGAAAACTAAGCTCGACATCCCCGATTTCGTCCAGAAACACGGTCCCGGAATTGGCTGTTTCGAAGATCCCCATGCGATCCCGGTCCGCCCCAGTGTAGGCGCCCTTGAGCGCGCCGAACAACTCGCTCTCCAGGAGCGACGGCGCGATCGACGCGCAATCCACGGGGACGAAGGGATGCGCCGCCCTCGCGGAGTTCCGGTGGATCATCCGCGCGATCAGTTCCTTGCCGGTGCCCGTCTCGCCCTCGATCAACACCGTGGCGTCGGTCGGGGCGACGCGCGACACCAGCTTGTAGACCGCGACCATCTGCGGGGAACTGCCGATCATCTCCGATTCGGGAAGGTCGTCAATGCTGGTGTCGTCGCCGGTCTCCGCTTCTTTCAAGCTCTCTTCGGCCTTGCGCACGGCGGCCAGAAAATCGTCCAACTCGAACGGCTTGGCGATGTAGTCGAACGCGCCGCCCCGGGTGGCGGCCATGACCGTTTCCATGGTGGCCCGCGCGGTCATTAGGATGACCCGGCACGCGGGGTCGCGCCTCCGCGCCGCCTCCAAAACATCAAGTCCGGTCCGCTCATCCAGGTAGATGTCGGTGACCACAATGGGGTAGGAACCCGTTTGGAGCTTCCGGATGGCCTCCTCGGTCGACGCCACCGCGTCCACCTGGTAGCCCTCCAAATCCAGGAAAGTCTGGATCGTCGTCCGGACCGCCGAATCGTCTTCAACCACCAACAAGTGCTGCATCCTATGTTTCACCCGTCCCGACGCCTACATCCGCTGGAATTACCAGAGTAAAACAGGAACCCTGGCCCGGGGCGCTCTCGACTTCGATTCTACCGCCGTGCTGCATGACGATCCGCTCGACGATCGAAAGGCCGATTCCCGTGCCCTTTTCGCCGGATTGCTCGGCGCGCCTGGTCCGGTAAAACCGCTCGAATACGCGGCGGAGCTCTTTGCTGTCCAACCCCATGCCCTGATCGCGAACCGACAGCGCGAATTTCCCGTCCCGGAGGCGGCCACTGACCGTGGTTTGGGTTTCCGGCGGAGAGTATTTCACGGCGTTGGTCAGCAGGTTATAAAGCGCGAACTCCAACAACTCGCTGTCTCCCGAAAACACAGCGTCATCCACCTTCCCCCGTACCAGCCGTACGCGTTTTCGTTCGGCAATCGTCTGGGCGCGGGCCATGCAGGCATCCACCAATTCGGACGCGCGCACCGGTTCCCGCTTCAGCTCCATCTGTCCCGCGTTCAGCCGTTCCACGCTCAGGAACGTCTCGATCATGCGCGCCAGGCGCCTGGATTCCGAATGAATCAACCCGGCCATCTGTTTGCGCTTCTCATCGCTGAGGCTATAACGAGTCATCAGCTCGCTGGACCCCTGGATCGCCGTCAGCGGCGTGCGCAATTCATGCGTGACGAAGTGCACCGCCTGCTGGTAGCGGGTCTTTTCCTCTTCGGTCCGGTCCAATTGCCGCCGCGCGGAGAAGTACCGGTGCGTGGCTGCGCCCGCTGCCGCAAGCCAGGCGGCCCCGGCCGGAGCCACTGCCGGAAACACGACCCCGCGGCCAAACAAGGCGAACGGAAAGGCGGTGGCGGCGGCAACTAGAGCCGAACCCAGAGCATAGGCCTTCCATCCACTCAGGGCTCGAAACGAGATTCCGATGAGAACCACCAACAGCAGGGCCGTTGCGGCTACGCTCGTATCGCTTGCCGCGACGACATAACGCCCGCGCGCGAGCGTCTCGAATGCGTTAGCGTGAATTTCTACGCCGGGCATCGGCTGGTCCGTGCTGTAGGGCGTCATCAGGCGGTCCCTCGCCGCCGACTGCGCCGTGACGCCGACCAAGACCACCCTGTCTCGGAGGCGTTCGGCGGCCGTGGCGTCGGACACCAACTCCCGCACCGAGACCCGAGGCACGGCTGTCGAGCCATTCGCCCTGGATGCCAGCCGCAGGACACGAATGGGTCGACCCTGCTCACGGCGAGCAGGAATAACCACGCCGCCGACACGCAGATCCTCGGGCGATTCGAGAACCGGTGCGGCGCCCCGGCTCAAACGATACGCCTCCAGCGCCATGGCCCATCGTCTCTGCCGCCCGGCGGCCTTTTCGAGCGGTACCTGACGGTTCACCCCGTCGGTTTCGTCCTGCGCCGCATGAACGTGCCCCACGGCCACTGCCGTTTGCCGGAAACGCGGCAGAGGGTCCTGCCAACGGCTTCCGTCGGAAGTCATCTCGGAGGCGAGCACCAGGTTGGTGGTCCGCCGCATCGCCGCCTCCAACCGCGCGTCCTCGGCCGGGTCACCCGCGTCGGTCAAGGTCAGATCGACCAGAACCACGCGAGGCGGAGCCTCCGCCATCCTTTCCAGCGCCGTGGCCAGGATGGAACGTAGAGCACGCACGCCGCCCAGCGCGGCGAACGACGACTCGTCGATCTCCACCAGGGTGCAGGAGAAATCGCCGGGCGCGGGGCGGCTCAGGCGAAACACCCAGTCGTAGACGTCGTTGTCAATTTGATGGCCGAGCGGAGTGTAGCCGCCGAGCATGCCTGCGAAGAACGCAGCCAACAACACGGCAGCATAGCCCAAACCCGTGGTGCGCAGGCGGCCGGCCAACCGCCGGAATCCCGGCGTTCCGCGTGCTGCGTGGGAGGTTTCCGCCGGCATCAGTCCGAGTATATCGAAAGCGCTCACGGCAGCATTGATGTATACTTTCACGTGCGGAACCTGTCTCGCAGGGCGTTCGACTGGGTTAAGGAACGTCAATCGGCGTCTTAGCGGCGGCCGCGGTCAGGGAGGAATAAAGAGACACTATGCGCGCTGTGATTAAGCCGTGTGTATTGCTGGTGGTGCTGGCATTGGCGTCGACGATGGTCTACGCCCAGAAGAAGCCGCTTCGCGAGCCGGACGTCGTGTTCGTGCCGACGCCGCAGGAAGTCGTTGACGAGATGTTGAAGATCGCCAAGGTCGGCCCGGGCGACGTTCACTACGATCTGGGATGCGGCGATGGCCGTACGGTCATCAGCGCCGCCAAACTCGGCGCCAAGGCCACCGGCATCGATATCAACCCGGTCCGGATCAAGGAATCCGAGGAGAACGCCGCTAAGCAGGGGATGACCGGCAAAGTGACGTTCAAACTGGAAGACCTGTTCGAAACGGACTTCAAGGATGCGACGGTCGTCACGCTGTATCTGCTGCCGTCGCTCAACGTCAAGCTGATGCCGAAGCTGTTGCAGTTGAAGCCGGGCACCCGCATCGTGTCGCACGACTTCGATATGGGCGACTGGAAGCCCGACCAAACCGTGGAGCTCAACGGCCACACGATCTATTTCTGGCGGGTTCCGGCGAAGTAGAGACCGGGAACGTCACGGTTCTGTTATGACGCGTGCGGGCCGCCTTGCCGGTCCGCACGCTCGTTGCTTATCCCCGGAAGACCGCCCGCCGCTGCAGATTCCTCGCCGTTCGTATTACGATAGCTGCATAGCCCGCCGCCGGGCGTGTGGAACGCGTAGATGGATCTCTACAAGGCAATTCGCGAGCTCTACGCCGAAAGACAGCGGCTGGACGACGCCATCGCCTCGCTGGAAGACCTCGTGAAGGTGAAGTCCGCCCGAACGGACCTCAAACTGAATGGGCTGAAGCCCCAGAAGCGCCGGGGCCGCCGGAGCATGCCGCCCGAGGAGCGCCGCGCCGTCTCCGAACGTATGAAGAGGTATTGGGCGCAGCGCCGCTCCGCCGCCAAGGGCGCCGCGCGCGTCTAGAAGCACCGCGCGATCAACGTTTCCGGAAATACCAGAGCCAGAAGTACTGTTCGCCTGCGCCGTGCCGGTAGCGCGGATCGAACCCGCAGCGGAGCGCCATCTCGACCGACATCTCCTCGGTGATCGCCGCTCCCAGCCACGTGTCGTCCGGGGTCGTTTGCACGTCCGGGTGCCCCTGCACCTGGAACTTGAAAAGCGCGCCCGGCCGCAGCAGCCGATGGACCTCGCGGATGTAGTTCTCGATCACCGCCAGGCTGGGGATGTGCTGGAAGACGATGCAGGAAAACGCGAAGTCGAACGCCAGCGGCGGGACCACCGAGAGGTCCATGCCGTTGTTCTGATAGACGTGGGCGTTGGGCGTACCGGCGAGCGCCTGGCGGGCGAGCCGGACCATCTCCCCGCTCACGTCGACACCGTGCACTTCGCCGAAGACCTCGGCCAGCGCGCGCGTCACGCGGCCCGCGCCGCACCCGATCTCGAGTACCCGCATCTGCCTGGGATCGCGGCCTTGGCAGACGTTGGTCATGTCGTTGAGGATCTGCTCGGCGACCGTGGCACGGCCAGACCGGAAAAACTCCTCGTCGCTCCAGGTTTCCTGCCCGCTGGCGACGAAGTGACGCGCGTTCTGGCGGGCGCGTTCGTCCCAGTCCGACTGCATCTTCTGAAGAAGCGGGTTGGCGTCGTCGTTTGGCTGCATCTGGCGTTATTGTAACGTGCTCGCGACCGCGTGCTATATTGGAAACTGCTGCACATGCCGGTGGGCGAGTAGCTCAGCTGGGAGAGCACGGCGTTCGCAACGCCGGGGTCGTGGGTTCGAATCCCATCTCGTCCACCAGATTGAACCCCGCCGAGATTTTTGGCTCTACGCCAAAAACGGGGGAGACCCCGATCCCAAGACAATTTAACCACATAGGACTTTGACTCGCAGTCGATAGTTCTGGAAGTTGCGGAAGCCGTAGGCTTGGCGGTTGATGAGCTCCATTTTGTTGTGAAAGCCTTCGGTGATTCCGTTGTTGCGGGTGAAGCGCCACATGGTGGCGATCTCGGCAGACCAGGAGTGCAAGGTTTCGCCGAGGGAGACCAACGGCGCCAAGCCGGCCTGGCGCCGTTGGTAGATGGCTCGGAGCAGGCGGGGCGCCAACTGCTCGCACTGTTTGCGGGTGCGATGCTTTTTCAGCAGCAGGTAGCAGAGGCGCTGCTTGAAGCGGTAGATCCGCTCCAGAGCGG
>CAZVIK010000028.1:0-23832 GCA_964627045.1 uncultured Solibacteraceae bacterium
ATCAGGGTCTGCAAGAACAGCGGCAACATGGTGATAATGCTGAACATGGCCGCGCCCACCAGCCCGGTCAGGAAGGTGCCAACGGCGAAGTTGCGGTCGCGAAACACGGTGAGGTCCACCACCGGCTCCTCGGCGTGCCACTCCCTCAGCAGAAACGCTACCATCGAGGCCACCGTAATCACGGAAAACCAGGTGATCCACGGCGTCGAGAACCAGTCTTCCTGCTGCCCCTTGTCGAGGACGACTTGCAGCGTCCCCAGCCAGAACACCAGAAAGGCCATGCCCCAGCCGTCGATCTTCCCAGGGCGGCTGTGGGTGATATAGGGCGGGTCCTCCACAAACCGCGCCATCATCATCACGGCCAGGATGCCGACAGGAATGTTGATGTTGAAGACCCAGCGCCAGGTGTAGCTGTCAGTGAGCCATCCGCCCAGCGTCGGTCCGATCACCGGCGCCGCCACGATCACCACGCCGAACAGGGCCATGGCCATGCCGCGCTTGGCCGGAGGAAACGTCTCCAGAAGGATCGCCTGCGTCAGGGGCTGCAACACGCCGCCGCTGACGCCTTGCAGAATTCGCGCCAGGATGAGTGTGGTCATCGTAGGCGCGATGCCGCACAGAAACGACGCGAACGTGAACAGCGCGGTGGCGAACAGCATCAGCCGCCGCCGCCCGACGTGCATCGCCAGCCAACCGCTGGCCGGCAGCACGATGGCGTTGGCCACCATGTAGCTGGTCAGCACCCAGGTGGCCTCCTCGGTCGTCGCCGAAAGCGTACCCGCCATGTGCGGCATGGCCACCGACACGATGGTCGTGTCGAGCACCTGCATGAAGGTGGCCAGCGAAATCGAAGCTCCGATCAGCCAGGGATTCGCCTTCGGCCGCCATTCGACTGGCGGGTTCATCGAACGTGTACCCTGGGGACCACCGACATGCCGGGACCCACCTTGACCTCCTTCGGCAGGGCCTCGGCAAACGCAATCTTGACCGGCACTCGCTGCACAACCTTGACGTAATTCCCGGTGGCGTTCTCCGGCGGCAGCAGGCTGAACCGCGCTCCGCTGCCGGCCTGGATGCTATCGACCTTTCCATGGAACTGGCGGTCCGGATAGGCGTCGATTCTCAATTCGACGTCCTGTCCGGGGCGCATGTCGTTGATCTGCGTCTCTTTGAAGTTCGCTACCACCCAGGCACGGTCCGATACAAGCGCCAGGAGGTTCTGGCCCACCTGCACGAAGTTCCCTGGCTGCACGGACTTGCGGGTCACATAACCCGAATCCGGCGCCACGATCCTGGTATAGGCGAGGTTCAGCCGGGCCTGCTCGGCGGCGGCCCTTTGCTGCGCGACCTGCCCTTGAAACGCCCGCACGTCGGCGTTTCGCGCGCGAACCTGCTCGGGCCCGGTCCCGGCTTCCTTCAGGCGAGCTTCGGCCTGGGCCACCTGGCGCTCGGCGATGCGGAGGCCGGCTTCGGTCGACGCCCGCGCGGCACGCGCCTGAGCCAGTTGCGCCTGAGCCGCGGCTACCGCCTGCCTGGCGGCCTCCAGATTCGCGGCTGTGGCGCGAGCTTCCGCTTCCGAACGATCCAACAACTGCCGGGAGACCTCGTCCTTGCGGAACAGCGCGCGATAGCGCTCGGCGTCCGCGGCGGCGCGGCTCGCATCGGCCTCGGCCGCCTTGGCGCGCGCTTCGGCCTGCTGGGAACCGGCCTGCGCGGCCTGAATATTGGCGTCGTCCTGGCGGAGGCGGGCCCTGAGGACCTCGGTCTGGTCTCGCGCGGCGTCCAGAGCCGCCCCCGCCTGGCTTGAGACGGCCCCGGTCACGCCCGTAGCAAGGGCCAGATTGGCCTCGGCCGCGGCGGCCTTGCCCGAGGCGTCGCTGAGGCGCCCTTCTGCCTCTGCCAGGCGGGCCTGATAGTCGGCCGGGTCGAGTTCCACGAGCAGGTCGCCTTTATTGACGTGCTGGTTTTCGCGAACGTGAACCGCCAATACCTGCCCTGGCACTCTGGGACTGACCTGCATAATGTCGCCGTCGATGAAGGCGTTGTCGGTGGACTCGTAGCCGTGATTGCGGAAGTAATACGAGCCGGCGATCACCGCCGCGACAACGGCGATCGCGATCAACAGGAATCTCTTGTTTTTCATGGAAATTCACCCTCCTCTGCGCCTAAAGCCGGAACTCCTCGGCGTGTCCCAGCGCCGAGGCCAGGTTGAGGCGCGCCACATTGAACTGGGCCAGGCTCGCCACCAAGACGTGGCGGGCGCTCTCCAGGGCCGTTTGCGCGTTCACAACTTCGATGTTGTCGGCCACCCCGCTCTTGAAACGGTCCTGCGCCATCTCCAGTTCGCGCTCAGCCAGGGAAACCGCCTTCTGCGCCGCCTGGACCTGCTCGCGGCGCGTGGCAAGGCTTTCGAGCGCCTGCCGGACGTCCTTTTCCACCGACGCCCGCATGTCCTGCCACTGCATTTCGGCCTGGCGTTCTTGGCTGGAGGCCGCCTGGATTTCGGCCCGCGTCCGCCCGCCGTCAAACAGCGGGACTTCCACGCGCACGGCCACGCTGCGGGTGGGTAAGTTGGTCTCGTTGACCTTGATGCCGCTGGAGCCGTAGTCGCCGATCAGACTGACCGAGGGCAGCCGTTCGGAGGCGGCGGCCCGGCGGCGGCTTTCGGCGATCCCCAGAGCGTCGGCGGCGACTTTCAAGTCCACGCGATCAGCCAGCGCCTTCGTGACGGCAGCCTCGGCTTCGGGAAGCGGATCGGCGGTGAAACGCATGGCTTCGGCCAGCGTCACGCCGCTGGCCAGCGGCGCGCCCGTGACCCTGAGCAACGTGAGCCGAGCCGTGTCCAGGTTGGTCTTGGCCTGCGCCAGTTGCACCTGCTGGTTCGCCAGCCGCGTTTCGGCACGGGCGACATCGACTCCGGTGGCGACGCCGGCCTCCTTCTGGCTCTGGGCCAGATCTAGCAGCCGCGCGCCGAGTAGCGCGTTGGCCTGCGCCGTGACGACCGCCTGTTCGGCCTCCAAGACCCCCAGATATGCCAGGGCGGCGGCCACCGTGACCTGTTGGCCGGCCAGGCGCCGCTGATCCGCTACCAGCGTCTCGTGCCGTCCAGCGGCGCGGTAACGGTGAAGCGCGGCCAGGTCGAACACGTTCTGGTAGAGCTGAAACCGGGCGTCGAAGCGATTAAACGGACCCACCAGCGTGGGAAAGCCGGGGATCGTCCCGACTTTGAACCCCATGGCCGCCAGGTTCGAGGTCAGGTTCATCTGGTAGGCCGAGCCGGAGACGTTTGGCAGCAACGCCGAGCGCGCCACGTCTTTTTCGGCGCGGCTCTGCACGGTGCGCTCCTCGGCCAGCCTGGTTTGCAGGTTGTGGCGCAAGGCCATTTCTACGGCCTGCGCGAGCGTGAGGCTGAGGCGCGCCGGCGCGGTTTGAGCGGCGGCGGGAGAACCCCCAAGTGTCACAGATAGTAACAGGAACGCGAAAAGAGGTCTACGCATGCGAGACTTCTCCAAAAAAGGGGAGAACTGCCGGAAGATCAATTTTAGCGCACCCTGGTATACTGGACGAATCCGAGGGGGAAATTAATGGCACAAAGAGTCATCGAAATCACCGGCGAATCAAAGGAAGGCTTCTCGCAGGCCGCGGCCAACGCCGCCGCCGAGGCCGCCAAGACGACGCAAAGCATCAAGTGGGCCCGCGTGACCGAGTTCGATATGGCGCTGGACGGCGCCAAGGTACTGAACTACCGCGTGACGGTCCGGGTATTCTACGACGCCTAGAAGCTTGCGGCCATGGCCCGATGGAAGCCCCGGAGACCACACGGGCTGAAGCCGGCGCCACCTAGATTCACGGGCTTACGGCTCCGTGTGGCGCAGCCTCAAATCTGCGGTGTGCCTTTTCGGCAAGCTCTTCGAGCGCCGGGTCGATTACTTCCAGCCGGCCGTGGCCGCCAGCGCGGCGCGCGCCACCTGCCCGTCTTGTTCGGCGGTCGCGCCGCTGATCCCAAGTCCGCCGATGCACTCGCCGTCGATGAGGATCGGCACGCCACCGTCGAACGGGGCCAGGTCGGGGACCTTTAGCAGGTAAGTTGCGCCCGCCGCCAGCCGGTCGCCGAAGTCCTTGGTGGGCCGCTTGAACTTGACGGCGCTGCGGGCCTTGAACTGCGCGATTTCGACGCTGCCTAGCTGCGCCCCGTCCATGCGCTCCAGGTAGAGCAGGTTCGCCCCGTCATCGACAACGGCGATGATCATGTTCCACTTGTTCTTTCGCGCCTCGGCCTGGGCGGCGGCGGCGATGCTCTTGGCCGCCTCCAACGTGAGCGCCTTCTTCGGCGCCAGTTGCGCCGGCGCTCCGGCGGCGAAACACAAGCCGAGCAATACCACGCCACTGCCGCGCAAAACGGAACGGACGATCATGAGCGAACCCTCCCTGAAACGCAGAGTATCACGGCGCGGCGCCTGCAGGCGCGAGGCGGCGGATTTTCGTGCGGCGTGCCCGGCGCCGGCCGGTGCGGCACGCCTTACTTTTCGGTGGCGGCTTGATCCCTAAGCGGCTGTTCCAGCAGCAGCCCTACGGCGAAGCCGTCGTCGGACGGGCGGCAATACCGGACGGTCCCCAGAAGCGTCGCGTCTTCAATATCGATCCGGATCTGGCTCCCGACAGTTACTTCGGTGTCCAGGTTCATGCCCAGCCCGCGGTCCGAAACGTCCAGGATTTGTGCGCCGATGCTGACCTCAGGCTCGCCGAGCACCACCGCGCGCACACTCTCAAAAGCCGGGACGCGTTTGCCGCCACGCATGTCGATTTGGGTGAGCGAGGCGATGAACCGATCCCAGGCCGCGTCTCTCTGTTGCCGATCCATGTCGGCGGCGCGGAGCGCGCGCTCTGTCAGGACGATACGCGCGTGAAGCGATTGCTGCGCCGCGCTCAGACCGGCGCGCGCCGATTGCATACCGTCGAGTTCCTCCGACTGGCGCCTGACCAACCCGGACAGCTCGTCCAGCCGCCCCGCGACGTCCCCAATCCGGGATTCGACAGCCGATAGCCGTTCGAGTACCGTGGATACCTCCGCCGCCGAAGCAGCCTGCGCTGCCTGGAGAGCGTCCAAACCGTCGGCCACCTGCCGGACCGCGGTCGCCGCCTTGGCCAATTCCCCTGCCACGCTATCCAGCCTCGCCCGTTCGGAATCGGCGCGGCGGTGTACGTCGGCGAGCGTACCGGTCATGGTAACGATCAGCGTGTTGGCGATATCCCGCGCGGCGCTCTGGATACTGGGGCCTTCGCAGCCTTCGCTCCGGGGGACCTCGGTCACCGCACCGGGGCTCGGAAGCCCGGAGGGGATCGCCGGGGCTTCCATTGCGGCATCCGGCGGCGGAAGCGTGACCAGGCTCACCGGCGCCTCAAGCCGTTGGTTATCTGTGTGGGAATCCAGGTGAAGGGACAGGACGTCTCCCAGACGCGCGACCCTGTTGTCCCTTCCCTGCTCGCCATTGTGTGCTTCACTTGCGATGGACATCCGGCCGTACCTCCCCTTCGGAATTAGGGCTGTCCAGGCTGCCCCATGGTGCCAGTCTAGGGGGCCGGGCGGGCGCGCTTCAATGGTACGAAGGTAAACTACGCGCCATAAAAGTACCATCTCTTTTGTTAACAATAGGTTGCGGTGGCGTTCCACAAATTGCCAAACGAACCCAATCCGACCGGGCCGGATTCTCACCCTGCGGCACCGCAACAGCACGGGCCTTCGGACCACGGCGACATGTTGTAGACTCAAACACGATGAGATTGAGCTGCGTTCCGGTAACCTTCTTCGACGCCATCCGCTCGGGCGCCATGCCGGTGGCAAAGTGGCTGGACTTCGCCCGGGAACTGGGCCTGGACGGCGTCGAGTGCGCCCCGCCGCTCCTGGAGCCGCTCGGGCCGGTGACCCCCGCCGAATACAGGCGGCTGGCCGAGGACCGGGGGTTGGCGGTTAGCAACTACACCGCCTATTCCGACTTCGTTCACCCCGACCCAGATGAGCGAAAGCGCGGCGTGGAGGCGGCGCTTCGGAACGTCGCCGTCGCCAAGGAGCTCGGCGCCCCGTCGGTGCGGGCCCTGACAGGCCAGCGCTGGCCAGGCGTCTCCCCGGAAGAGGGGCTGCGGTGGGTGGTGGAGGGCATCCGGCGCGTGGCCGAGGAGGCGGACCGGGCGGGCATCCGCGTAAACGTCGAGAACCACACCAAGGCTTCCACCTGGAAGGACTTCGATTTCGCGATGCAATCCGAGGTGTTTCTGCGGGTCATGGAGGGACTCCGCGACGCCCCTGTGGGTGTGCAGTTCGACATGGCCAACCCAATCGTGGCCAGTGAAGACGTGCTGGAGCTTTTCGCTAAGGTGCGCGACCGCATCGGCTACGTCCATGCCAACGATGCCCGCACCCGGGGCGAGTTCCAGTTCTGCGTGTTGGGCACGGGGCTGGCGCCGGTCCGGGAAGTCCTGACAGGGCTGCGCGGCCAAGGCTACGCCGGCTGGGTGGGTCTGGAAGAGGCCAGCCGGACCGGCGAGGACGGCTTCCGGCAGTCGGTGGCCTTTCTGCGACAGACCATCTCATCGTTGTAGCAGCAGCGGCTACCCGCACGCGAACAGCGCTGTCCCAAAAGCGGACACCCGGCGGGGATCACGTTTCTGAGTAATAACTATTTTTCAATAAGATAGCATCCGGTATCCGAAGTGCTCTTCCTCTGGGCGGAGCGCCATGGATATCCAACGTGAAGGAGCTGCACGCAAACGCCTGATTCGCCGGATCGCGCTCGGCCTGGTCGTGCTGACGGTGATCCCGGTGGTGACGGTCGCCCTGTCGAGGCTCAAGCCGGCGGCGCCCGAGGTGGAGCGGGCCACGGTTTGGCTCGACACGGTCAAGCGGGGGCCGATGACGCGCGAAGTGCGCGGTCTGGGTTCCCTGGTACCGGAGCAGGTCCTTTGGATCCCGGCCACAACCGACGGCCGGGTCGAGAAGATCCAGGTATTGCCCGGGGCGGTCCTGAAGGCCGACGCGCTGCTGGTGGTACTCAGCAACCCGGAACTGGAACTGGCGGCGCTCAACGCCGAGTACGAGGTGAAGGCCGCCGAGGCGCGTTACACCGACACGCAGGTCCAATTGGAGAGCCAACACCTGAACCAGGAGGCCGACCTCGCGAAGATCCAATCGGACTATCGTCAGGCCAAGTTGCGCGCTGAGCGCGATAACAAGCGCGCCGACGCCGGGCTTCTGATCGAGCTGGACCGTCAGATCTCGGTGGCCGCCGCCGAGCAACTGGACAACCGCCAGCAGGTGGAGAAGCGGCGGCTGGCGATGGCTTCGGAATCGGCGCGGGCGCAACTGGCGGTGCAGAAGGCCGAAATCGACAAACTGCGGGCCCTGGCCGAGATGAACCGCACCCAGGTGGAAGCCCTCCGGGTGCGGGCCGGCGCCGACGGCGTACTCCAGGAAGTGCCGGTACAGGTGGGCCAGCGCGTGAGTGCGGGCACCATTCTGGCGAAAGTCGTGCAGCCGCAAAAGCTCAAGGCGGAGCTGAAGATCCCCGAAACCCAAGCCAAGGATGTGCAAATCGGCCAGAATGTCAAGGTCGATACGCGGAACGGCGTCATCGCCGGGCGCGTATCTCGAATTGACCCCGCTGTGAGGGACGGCACGGTCACGGTGGACGTCCGGCTGGAAGGCAGCCTGCCGCCGGGAGCCAGGCCGGACCTGAGTGTGGACGGTACCGTCGAACTGGAGCACCTGGCCAATATCGTGTACGTGGGCCGGCCGGCGGCGGGACAGCCCATGAGCACCATCGGATTATTTCGGCTCGGCGCGGGCGGCAAGGAAGCCTCGCGGACCACGGTACGCTTGGGCCGCGCATCCGTCAGTACGGTGGAAGTAGTGGAAGGATTGCAGCCGGGGGATCAGGTGATCCTCTCCGACATGTCGCAGTGGGATGCATCCGACAGAATTCGACTTAAGTGAGCGAATCATGCAGCCAACCCAGGAACCCTTAATCCAACTCGAAGGCGTTACGAAGGTCTTCTACACAGATGAAGTGGAGACGCACGCGCTGGCAGGCGTCCATCTGCAAATCTTCCCCGGCGAATACGTCTCCATCGCCGGGCCTTCCGGATGCGGCAAGTCCACGCTGTTGTCGATCCTGGGCCTGCTCGATTCGCCCACCCAGGGGAAGTACGTGCTCAAGGGCCGCCCTGTCGAAAGCCTGAAGGCCGCCGAACGCGCGCGCATCCGCAACCGCGAAGTCGGCTTCATCTTCCAGGCGTTCAACCTGATCGGCGACCTCACGGTGTACGAGAACGTCGAGCTGCCCCTGACCTACCGGGGCATGCGCGCGGCCGAACGCAAGAAGCGCGTTCAGGAAGCGCTTGAAAAGGTGGGCATGTTGCACCGGATGAAACACTACCCCTCGCAGCTTTCCGGCGGACAGCAACAGCGCGTGGCGGTGGCCCGCGGCCTGGGCGGCGACCCCGCGATCCTGCTAGCCGACGAGCCCACCGGAAACCTGGATTCGATCAACGGGCAGGCGGTCATGGACCTGCTCGCGGACCTGCACAAACAGGGCACCACCATCTGCATGGTCACGCACGACCCCCGCTATGCCGATTTCGCCGACCGCACGGTCCACCTGTTCGACGGGCGCGTGGTGGAAGAGACGGCGCCGGCGGCGGTGTAGCGGTTGACCTCGACGCGACGCTGAGATATGAATAGGTCTCGGTGACTGCCACCCGTCCGCCACGAATCCTGATTGCCGACGACCAGGCCGACGTCCTGGAGGCGCTGCGCCTCTTGTTGAAGCCGGAGGGGTACGATGTCCGGGCGGCCTCCTCCCCCGCCGGGGTGATGACGGCCCTGGAAGGGGACGATTTCGACGTCGTCCTGATCGACCTGAATTACGCCCGCGACACGACGTCGGGAGCCGAGGGCCTCGACCTGCTGGCGCGCATCCGCGAACTGGACGCGACACTGCCGGTGGTCCTGATGACCGCCTGGGGCACCATCGAGTTGGCGGTGGAGGGGATGCGGCGCGGCGCGCGCGACTTCGTGCAGAAGCCGTGGGATAACGCACGGCTGCTGGCGGCGCTGACGACGCAGGTCGAACTGTCCCGCGCGCTGCGGAACAGCCGCCGGCTGGAAGAGGAAAACCGGCTGCTGCGCGAAGCCGGCCAGCCAGCCATGATCGCCGGGGCCCCGGCCATGCAGCCGGTGCTGCAGATGATCGCGCGGGTGGGCCCGTCGGACGCCAGCGTCCTGGTCACCGGCGAAAGCGGCGTGGGAAAGGGCCTGATCGCCCAGGCGCTGCACGCGGCCTCGTTGCGCGCGGGCCGCCCGCTGGTAGCCGTCAACACCGGAGGGCTCAGCGAGACACTATTTGAAAGCGAGTTCTTCGGGCACGTCAAGGGCGCCTTCACCGATGCGCGCAGCGACCGGGTGGGCCGGTTCGAGTTGGCCGACGGCGGGTCGCTGTTCCTCGATGAGATCGCCAACGTTCCGCTGGCGCAGCAGGCCAAGCTGCTGCGCGCCATCGAATCCGGCGAGTTTGAGCGCGTGGGCTCCTCGCGCACGCGGCGCGCCGACATCCGCCTGATCTCGGCCACCAACGCGGACCTGGCGGCGGAGGCAGCCGCGGGGCGGTTCCGGGAAGACCTGTTGTTCCGCATCAATACGGTGGAGATTCACGTGCCGCCGCTGCGCCAACGGCGCGAGGACATCCCGCTTCTAGCCGCGCATTTCCTGAAGCTGCATGCGGGGCGCTACCGCCGGCCGGTGTCCGGCTTCACCCCGGACGCGATGCAGTCCATGATGAACCACTCGTGGCCGGGAAACGTGCGCGAGTTGGATCACGCCGTGGAGCGCGCCGTGCTGATGTCCACCGGCGGCGAGGTTCGCCAGGAAGACATGATGCTGCGGCGCGCGCGAGAGGGGTCGCGCGGCCTGGAGGAGATGAGCCTGGAAGAGGTCGAGAGCTTTCTGATTCAGCGCACTCTGGCGCGGTTCGGGGGCAACGTCAGCCGCGCGGCCGAGGCGCTGGGGCTGAGCCGGAGCGCCTTGTACCGGCGCGTGGAGCGCTACGGGCTATGAACGGCGCGCGGCGGGCGCGCTTCAGCTACGAGACACGCCTGGCGCTGCTGGCGCTCGCGGCGGGTCTCCCGGGCGTCGCAGCGTCGCTGTTACTGGTTTGGCTGGGTCCCTTCAGCGGGCGCCTTCGGTGGACCGTGACCCTGGCCGTCCTCCTCGTCTGGCTGGCGGTGGCCCACTTGCTGCGGGAACGCGCGCGCCACCCGCTGCAAACGCTGGGGAACCTGCTGGCGGCGGTGCGCGAGGGCGACTTTTCTCTCCGCCTGCAAAGCGCCAAGCCCGACGACGCGCTCGGCGAGGTTTTCCAGGAGGCCAACGCCCTGAGCCGTACGCTCCAGGAACAGAGGCTCGGCGCCGTGGAAGCTACGGCCCTGTTGCGTTCGGTGATGGGCGAGATCGACGTGGCCGTTTTCACGTTCGACCGGGAGACCCGCCTGCGGCTGGTGAACCGCGCCGGGGCGGCGTTGCTTGCGGCGGCGGCCGAGGACCTGCTGGGGCGCACGGCCGCCGAGCTTGGGCTGGCGTCGTTCCTGGACGGCGAACCCGCCGCCACCATGGCGTGGGCCTTTCCGGGCGGCAGCGGGCGGTGGGGTGTGCGGGTCAGCGGCTTTCGCGAGCACGGCCTGCCGCACCGGTTGCTGGTGTTGAGCGACTTGACGCGAACGTTGCGTGAAGAAGAGTTGCAGGCCTGGAAACGGCTGGTGCGCGTGCTGGGTCACGAGTTGAATAACTCGCTGACGCCCATTCGATCGATCGCGGGCAGCCTGCGGGGCCTTCTGGGCAAGCCGGCGCTTGCCCCGGACTGGCAGGACGACGCCGCGCGGGGGCTCGGCATCATCGAATCCCGCGCCGAGGCGCTGAGCCGGTTCCTGGCCTCCTACGCGCGGCTGGCGCGGCTGCCGGCCCCTCAGAAGCAGGCCGTCGAAGTCGCCTCCGCCGTCGAGCGTGTCGTCCGCCTGGAGAGCCGGCTCGCGGTGCGCGTCGCACACGGCCCGGCCGTCACGGTGCGCGCCGACCGGGACCAGTTGGATCAGCTCCTCATCAACCTGCTGAACAACGCGGTGGAAGCGTCGCTGGAGACCGGCGGCGGGGTCGCCGTGGGGTGGGAGGTTGACGGCGGCCGCCTGGCCATCTGGGTGGACGACGAGGGGCCAGGGCTTTCCGACACGGCGAACCTCTTCGTTCCGTTTTTCACCACCAAGGCGCAGGGTTCCGGCATCGGCCTGGTGCTGAGCCGGCAGATCGCCGAGGCCCACGGCGGCGAATTGACGCTTCAGAACCGCGAAGGCGCACGCGGTTGCCGGGCCATGTTGCGCTTGCCGGTGTAGGGCTCGGCTAAAGTGAATCGACCACCCAGCCGTCCCGCAGGTAGACGATCCGGTGGCCGTAGGCCGCGTTGGCTTCCGAGTGGGTGACCTGGATGATGGTGGTCCCCTCGTCGTTGAGCTTTTTGAAAAGCTCCATGATTTCGCGGCCCTGGCTGGTGTGCAGGTTGCCAGTGGGCTCGTCGGCCAGGATCAGCTTGGGTTTCGCGATGACGGCGCGCGCCACGGCCACCAGTTGCTGCTGGCCGCCGGAGAGTTGCGAGGGAAACAGGTCTTTCTTGGCGACGATTTGGAAGCGGTCCAGCGTGTCGGCGACGATGCCGGCGCGCTCGCTCGCGCGCAAGTTGCGATAGCTGAGCGGCAGGTCGAGATTCTCGCAGACGGTCAGATCGTCGATCAGGTGGTAGCTCTGGAACACGAACCCGATGTAACGCTTGTTCAGGTCCATCCGGTCCTTCGGTTTGAGTGCGTGCACCGGATGGTTGTCGAGATAGTATTCGCCGGTCCAGCCGTTATCGAGCATGCCGACGACGTTCAGCAGCGTCGATTTGCCCGCCCCCGACGGCCCCATGATGGTAAGGAACTCGCCTTCCTTCACCTCGAGGGAAACGCGCCGGAGCACAAAGAGGCGGCTCGCCCCGGCCTGATAAAAACGGTCGATGTGCTGGAGCCTTATCATGCGCGTGCCTTTGCCAGGACCGGACGAAGGATCAGGTTCACGAGAATCATCAGCACGGAGAATCCGGGGAGCACCAGCAGCGCCGACTTCAGGCGGGTGTCGTCGCCGCCGGCGATCGCGCCGATGATCTTGGAACTCACCGCCAGGCCGATCCACCCGGAGGTGATGACGAGCCCCATCGCCGTGGCCGCCGCGCGCGGAAAGGCGTCCGCCGTCATGGCGAGGGTCGTGGGAAAAACCGGCGCCATGGCCAGGCCGGCGCCGAAGACCGCGACCCAGGCCACCGTCGCATCGCTACTCTGCAGCGCCAGGTAGGTGGTCGCCGCCATCAGCACGGCCGCCGCCAGGGTGACATTCGGCGCCGCGATCCTGATCAGGATGCGGCTCACCACGGCACGCCCAATCAGCAAGCCCAGCGCAAAGCCGAGCGACAGGATGGTAAGCGCCTGGCTCTCGGGGACGCCTTGCGCGACCAGGTGCTTGGCGAGCCAGTTCCACACACCCACTTCCGCCGCGACGTACAGGAACAGAAACGAGGCGAGCAGGTAGAGCGCCGGAGTGCCGAGCACCACGCCGATCTCGGAAAACTTGAACCCTCGCTCGCCGCTGGGGGCCGGGATCGAGGTGGCGGCGTGAACGAGCAAGGTCACGCCGGTGAGCCCGGCGACGATGTAGCACAGGGCCACAGCATTGCCCGAAAGCAGGCGGCCCATGATGAGCGGGGTCAGCAGACCGCCCACGCCAAAGAAGACGTTCAGAAGATTCAGCGTGGAAGCGCGCCGCGCTTCGTTCACGTCGCCGGCCAGCGCATTGGCGCCGGTGACGATCATCCCGCCGCCCAACCCGAGGAGAAACATCAGCGCCGCGGTGAGGAGGTAGCCACCGCCGGCCGGCAGTAGGAATAGCGCCGCCGACGCCAGCGCCAGGCCAAGCAACAGCGCCGTCTTCTTGCCTCGGCTGTCAATCAAAGGACCGGCCACAACTGAAGAGATCATCAGGCCGAGCGCCTGTGCGAAGGCGACGTTCCCGCTGTGCTCCGGCGTGAGCTTGAAGCCTGGCAGCAGGGTGCCGAGCATCGGCGAAATCATGCCGTAGACGAGAGTCGCCAGTATGGCGGCGAGGATGATCCGGCCGGATGCGACCTTGGACATGTACAGTCTCCCTGGTCCTTGGATTTCAACCGGCGTTCGCGGTCACCGGCAGGCGAACCACAATTGTATCTTTGACCCGCGCGATGAGGGCGGACATCGACTGCGTCCCTTTGGCCCGAAGCGCTCCCACCCGGTCGCTGAGCGGGGTGACGCTCACCGCGAGCTCTTCGGCTGCTTCGCGCGGCACGGCAAACTCCACCAGAGCGTCCGGCGTTCCGTCGCGGTCGATGTCGAGTTCCTCGGCCACGCGCGCGGGCAGGCCGTGGGCCGGCGTCCAGGTGACCTGGACGAAGGAGGTGAGCCGCTGAAGCGGCCGGGTCTTCAGCACGGGCTTGTTGACCTGGACCGAGTATCCGTCCCGCTGGAGCGTGAAGGCGGCCTCCCCGCCCGAGTAAACCGGGTGAATCTTCAGGCCCGCCAACCCGATCAGGCTTCCGAACCAGGTGTAGAGGAAGAGCGGGGTGGCGATGGCCAGCAGGAGTACGATCGCCGCGCCTGTGTAACCGAGAATCGGACGAAGAACTGACATAGCCGCTCCCATCAGGCCACCAGGCCGATCAACTTCTCCAGCGTCCCGGCGATGATGCTGCCGCCGAACATCACCGCGAACCCCCAGGCGCCGTACAGGTACAGGAGGCGCGCCCTCTCGGGAGCCACGCCGACCTTGGTCCCCTTGATGTGCCAATGGACGGCGTCCTTTCGGCAGGCGTCCACGCAGGCGCCGCACTTCATACAGGACATCAGCGGCTTGCTGGCCTTGGCCGATTCCCGCGTGATCGAAAACGTGGGGCACTCTTTTTCGCAGATCACGCAATCGACGCACTTGGCGGTGTCCACGCGGATCTCGAACACGTCGGTCTTGTTGAAGATCGATTGGAACGCTCCGAACGGGCACAGGAACGAACACTGCGTGCGTTTCTTGGTAGCGAAGGGCAGAACCACGACCAGCCCCATAAACAGGCTCAGGAAGATGCCGGCCTGAAAGGCGGTTTCCAGGGAGGAGACCTCGACATACTCGGTGACCGCCTTGAACGGGCACAACCAGGTGCAGTAGGTCGGCTCCAGCGTGGCCCAGCTAAGCAGGACGACGGCGGCCAACACGGCCCAGGGCATCCAGCGCCAACGCCGGTCGATGCGGGTCCAACGCGGCTTCTTGGCGAACCCGGCTATGCCCTCCTCGATTCCGCCAAAAAAACACCCGTAGCTGCACCAGCCCTTGCCGAGCACGAGTGTCGCGGCCATCCAGAGCCCCACCATGGTGGCGATGGCATGCGGGTTGGAGTCGCTCGGGAGAATCGACCCCGGAAACAGGACGGTCTTCGACAGCGCCGCCGGGAGGATCATCATGGGGATCGCTAGAAAGCAAAACGGCGTGTCGCCGGCGAGCATTTGCTCGGTGGACAGGCTCATCGAGCCGCGCAGAGAGATCAGGTCCCAGATGAAGCCGACGGGGACCAGGAAGCCGAGCGCTGCGAAGAAGTAGCGCCGCCAGCGGTGGGTTTCGAACGTCCTCACCATCTGGAAGAAAAGGAAGACCATGAAGGCCGCCGTCAGCAGAGCCGCGATCTTGGGCGCGATCCCGGGCACCTGAAAGACACGGCTGAACATCAACAGCGACCAGAGGAAGATCGGCAGGGTGAGCAGCAACGACCGCTTGACGCTGCGCCGCGACTGCCCCGCGGCTGTCTCATGCATGGATCCAAGCCCTTCCTAACACCACAACCGCCAAGTACCCGTAGTAGGCGGCCAACAAGAACAAGACGAACCGGGCGACAACGGCCACCGGCTCGAATCGGCGCAGCAGCCCCACCGAAAGCGACGGAACAAACCACAAGGATGTTCCCACAAAAAAGAGGAGGAAGAATAGGAGCGCGCCGGGGAGAGTGGATCCCTCGACGGCGCGGACGCCGGCCGCCAAGAAGGGCGGACACAGGTTAAAGCCGGTGACCAGTCCGATGGCCGCCGGCGCCACTCCCCGGTATCGCCCGCAAAGCCCGCCGCAGGGCGCCGACGGCGCCTTCGGCAGAGAAAACGCGTAAACGCCCAACAGGACGGCCAGGCCAAGATTGGCAAAGCCGAACACCCAGACCCGCGTCGAGGGCGCCGCCGCCAGCGACAGACCAACGGCCCAGGCCAACACGGCGAATGCCAGGTAGCCGGCCAGCCGGCCCGCCAGGAACTCGGCGAGCACCAAGCCGGTGCGGCGCGCCGAACCGCGCTCGGCGGCCAGCGCCGGCAGCAACACCGGCCCGCAGGATGCCAGGCAAGCCGGACCGGAGGAGATTCCCAGGAGGAACGCCTCGGCCGGCAGGGTCATGTCGATGTCCCTAGGAGTAGCGCAGCTTTTCGGTCTTCGCGTCCCAGTACGTCTTCTTGTTGTTCTTCAGCGAAAGCGTCGCCATGTGGCCGGGAATGGCCGCAATCTGGCCTACGCGGGCCGGGGCGATGGGCTTCTCGTCGCCGCGGATCGACAGTAGGAAGTTGCGGATGTGCGCTTCCACGCTCGGGTTGTCCATCGGCTGCTTCACGTGGACTTCCTGGCGCGAGGTCACCTGCGGGAACCACTTCGCAATCGACCGCTGCGGGTAGAAATGCAGTTCGGTGCGGTTGAGAACCTCGATCATTCCCTCGTGGCCCATGAACTGCTCGCCGTAGCCGAAGTGGTCGTTCTGGAAGAAGCAACTGTAGTTCAGGTGGAACTTGTCGGAGTACTCGTAGATGGCGCTCAGCGTGTCGGGCGCTTCGCGGTCGTCCGGTGGTCCCCAGGCGTAGATGCCGCCCGAGCACATGCAGGAGACCGGCACGGTCTTGCCGAGAACGAAATTGGCGGCGTCGGTCTGGTGGACCAGCAGGTCCGTCGAGATGCCCCCCGAGTAATCCCAGTAGTTGCGCCACTGGTAGTAACGGTTCTTATCGAACGGCCGTTTGGGGGCCGGGCCCAGGAAGCGCGTCCAATCAGAGTTGGAGGCGTCGGCATCGGCCGGAATCGCGTAGCGCCAGGGGGCGGAGGCTGAAGCGCTGGGGAAGTTGCGGTACCAGAAGGCGCGCACGTAGTGAACTTCGCCGATCATGCCCTGCGCCACCATCTCCTTGGCCTTCTGGTAGTGGGGATTGCTGCGATTCTGCGTGCCCACCTGGAGGATCTTGCCGGAGGCTTCCGAAGCCTTCACGATGGCCGCACCCTCTTCGATGGTGTGGCCGATGGGCTTTTCGAGGTAGATGTGCTTGCCCGCCTTGATGGCGTCCATGGCCATGGGGTAGTGCAGGTGCTCGGGAGTCATGATGAACACGGCATCGATGGACTTGTCGGCAAGCATTTCCTTGTAGTCCACGTACGTCTTGGGAGTGTTCCCCCCCATGGTTTCGACGCGTTGTTTGCCGCGGGCGACGTAGCCGGTATAGGTGTCGCAGACGGCCACAATGCGGGCCAGGTCCTTGGAGCCGGCGTACATCCGCTCCATGCAGTAGTAACCGCGCGAGCCGGCGCCGATGAAGCCGGCGTTGATGACATCGTTTGCGCCCGCCAAGGGCAAGGCCGCAGCCGCCGCGGTGCCCGCCACAAAGCTCCGGCGCGTCAGATCCTGAGTCATGATTTCACACTCCCAAGTCCATAATACTACGGCATATCACCGAGCATTCCGCGGAGCGCCGCAGCGCTCGGGCCCGAGCCGGCGAACACGCTTTCCGGGTACCGCCGGAATTGCAGGATGTCGTTGTAGATCGTCACGGCCCTCTGGAGATTCAGACCCATCCCGGCCAGGTATTGGAGCCGGAGGTCGCCGTCGTGGTTGATGGCGGCTCCCTTCAGCCAGTCGCGGAGGTCGGGCGCGTGGGCGGCGTAGGTCCCCAAAAGATCGGCGGCCGAGTTGAACCCCACTTCGCTCATAGAGATGGCGGCGCGCTCGTATTCACGGCTGTCCAGGCGGCGTTGCACGCCGTCTACATCGATGGGACCGTTTCCGGCCTGGCCGATCAGAACGCTGTCGTAGCCGGCGCCGCTCACGTCGTTGCCCCACAGGGTGCCGTTCGGAAAGACCTGGAAAAAGGTGGCCAGTTCGGTCTTCACCGTTTCGGTGTTGCTTTCGTAAAGCGGCAGCCACTGCGAGATAAGCCCGCCCGGATTCAGGCGGCGGCGGCACATCTCGAAGTACTCGCGGGAATAGAGCGTGGCGCTGCCCTTCACCCAGGGGTGAATCGGGTCCGAGGTGATGATGTCGAACTTGTCCTTGGTGGTGAGGATGTAGTGCCGCGCGTCGTCGTAGACCACCTGCACGCGCCTGTCGTTGAGAACCTCGTAGTTCTCGCGGCTGAAGTACTTGGTGGCGATCTCCGGGATGCGGGGTTCGATTTCGCAGATGACGATCTTCTCGATGCCGGGGTACAGCACGAACGACCCCGCCGTTACGCCCGCCCCGAAGCCGACCACCAGGACGGTCTTGGGATTCGGGTGCATCATCGCGGGCAGGTGGCCGAGCATCCGCTGCAGGCGCATGTCGTGCGGCTCGCTGGAGGCCTCGACCTTGCCGCTGACGTGAAACAGACGCTTGCCGTCGATCCACTCGGTGATGGCGATCGAGGCGTTCATGCCTTCGCTCACTTCGAGGATGGAAGAACTGCCGACCGATGTCAGCATCTGCCGGCCGTAGGCCACCACCTGCCACGGCAATCCGGGCACGGCCAACGCCAGCAGGGTGACAGCGACAACAACGGCGGCCACCGCCAGCGCCGGCGCCAATCTCCGCGCCGAGCGCCGCAGGGGACCAGCCAGGGCGAGCAGGGCCGACACCCCGGCCATAGCCACCAGAACCCGCTGCGAACGGTGGGTGCCGATCCCGGGAACCAGGATCAGGCTGAAGACCAGTGCGCCAAGGATCGCTCCAACGGTGTTCGCCGCGTACACGGTTCCCACCAACCGCCCGGGGTCTTTTCCCTTGACGGCCACCGCCGCCAGCGCCAGCGGGAAACTGGCGCCCCAAAGCAACGAGGCGGGCAACACCGCCCACATCACTCGGACCAGGTCCACCTGGAAGGTGTACCAGGGACTGGAGGAGAGCGCCGAGTTCACCGGCCAATAGGGAAGGCTTCCGCTGATGACGAACGCCGCCCAGGCGGTAGCCGCCGCCAGCAGGAACTGGCAAATCCCGAGCGCCACACGCGGGTGTTTCGATTCTCCGGCCACCGCCGACCCGATGCCGCTGCCAATCCCGATGCCGATGAGAAACACCGCCAGGATGATCGAAAACGTGTAGACCGTAGCACCCAGCATCAGAGAGAGCAGCCGCGTCCAGATCACCTCGGCCCCCAGCGCCGCCATCCCGGACAGGCCGATGACCAAGAACACCGCTCGCGTACCGGCGGTCCGCCCGCGTTCGGGCTCGGGCTCAGGATCGTCCCCCGGCTTGTAGGGCGCGATGCCAGCCAGTCCGAAACTGAGAAGCGCCACGGCCGCGTTGATCAGCACGGCAACGTAGGTGGCAGTGGCCATGTCGTGGACGCGCAGCAGATAGAAGCCCGCCAGCAAACAGCCGAAAACCGCGCCCAGCGTGTTTCCGCCGTAAAAGAAACCTAGCCATGCCACGCCGCGCGGGGTTGACTCCACCCAGCGGGCGATCGCGGGAAGCGTCGCGCCCATGAGCATGGTCGGAACAAGCAGGCAAACGGCCGCGATCAAAGCCCGCACCAGGATGCCGGCTGGCCCGGCGCCTCCAATCGCCGCGTACACGCGGCTGGCCAAAGGCACCGCTCCCAGCAGCAGCAACCCGCAGACCCCGATCGCCAATTCGAGCAATCCGTAGACACGAAGTGGGTGCCAACGTCTTGACACAAAGCGGGATAGCAGGAGACTTCCAAGGCACAGCCCACCCATGAACGTGCCTAAAAGCACGCCCAGCGAGACTCCCGACGACCCGACCACGAGTTCCAACAACTGGTACCAGACGACCTCGTAGGTCAGGGCCGCGCAACCGCTCCCGACAAACAGGATCGTCAGCCACGGCAGGAACCTGTTCAGGGCCGCGGGGGCGACAGCTTCTTCAACGTGTTGTGGGAGCATGGCTTGGTCCGGTCCGCTCGGGGGATGGCCGGGGGCAGACCTCGCACCCAAACACGCCCGCCGTCAAAAGGTGTTGAGACTAGAGATTATAGACGCTCCGCCGTCGCCCCCGCGTTACCCGCGGCGGCGGGCGCGCATCCAACATCCCTTCTTTTGTTGAGGTTATCGAGCCCCGCCAGGCGGTTGGCGAGGGCGTTAGTGCGGTCCAGACTCCAGTCACGCGGCGGGATGATGCAGCGGGCGAAGCGCCTGGGGTCTTCACCGGCGGCGCGCGACCCTTTGTAGACCAGGTTCCAGATGCAGGGCAACTCCGGGCGCGCTTCGCAGGTCCCGTCGGTACGCGAACCCCCGCACGGACCGTTCCGGAGCTCCTTGTAGCACCAGCGCATGGAGCAGCCGGCGTAGTTGAGGTGTTCCTGGATGCAGTCGCCGCAGCTCTGGCAACCGAGCGCCGCCTTCCGGTAGAGGCTCGATGGATCCAGCATCTTGGCCCAGACACAGTGGCGCCAGTCGCCGTTCTCACCGGACCTGAGGCGGGCGCGGAAAAAACGCGCACCGGGGGAATCCGAAGCGATGAGGTAACGGTGAACGACGCGGGAGAACCTGTAGCCCAGCGACGGGTTGGCGTGGGTGCGCCCGGCCTGACAGTCGGCATGACCGTCGCTCAGGCCGTTACCGGCTGGCGGCAGGAGGTAGAACTCGCCCGGGTACTCGAAGACGAGTTCGTCCATACGTCCGCGCCAGTCCGGCCCGATGGCGCCGGCCCGGTCGCGGATCGCGAGGAAGTCGCGATGCGACAGGCCAAACCCGCCGATGTGAGCGCCGGCGAAACCCAACTCCCGCACGGCGGCCACCATCAGGGCCGCGCGCTCCAGACGCTCGGGCTTCTTCTCTTTTTCCAGCCGCCTGACCAGCGCCTCGGGGACCACGCATCCGGCCAGTTCTCCCCGCTGCATCATGCGCGCGATGGTGGCGGTGGGAACGTAAACGTTGGCCAACACCGGGACGTGTGCCATCCCTTCGCGCTGCATGTACTGGCGGAGTTCGAAGAGCTTCCGGAGATTGAACCCAACCTGCGTGATGATGAACCGCGCGCCCGCCAGGATCTTCAGTTCGAGTTTGTAGAGCTGCATCATCAGATCGGGTTCGCGGACCTTGAAGGGGCTCACCACGGCGCCGGGAAAGAAATCGTAATGGGCCGTTCGCACGGTCCGCGGCCCGACCTTGAACTCCAGACCGTGGCGCATCGCCTCGATCAACGTGAGGATGAGGACCGAATCGAGATCGTGGACCGGCTTACCCTTCCCAGCGAATCCTTCCTTTTGGGCGTCGCCGGTCAGGGCCAGGACGTTCGGCGCACCCATCCGGGCCAAGGAGTGCAGGCGGCCTTCCACAAACGAACGGTTTCCGTCCTTGCCCGTCAGGTGGGCAATCGCCGTAAGCCGGTGTTGCCGGACGAAGGAAAGGAATGCCTCGGGGGGCAGCGCCGGGTTGCCGCCGGGCAAGTCGGTTAGACTGACGACCTTTATCCCGCTGGATTCCGACGCCGCGTCGCGCACGAACGCTTCGGCCTCGGGCACGGCATGGTCGCGCCCGAGCACGAGTTCCGCGCTACAGAGGAACTCACCCCGGTCCAGTGCGGATCGCAGCTCGTCTTCCGAGCCGGTTGCACCGGCCGGCGCCAGCGGGTGAACGGGATCCATGGACATTTTCCGGACCTATCAGCATAAACCCGAAGCGGCGGCCGCCGCAGGGAGCGCATAAGGTACGTACGGGAATGCGGCGCCGGAGTGTTGTTGCCCCGTAGCGCGGCGTAGGAGAATGCCAGTTAGGATGGATGCACCGGCGGGAGTGACGGTCTTGGCGCAGCGCCTCCGCCTCCATGCGGATGCGACGCCAAACGCCGCGGCGATTCTCGCGCCAGGCCGTTCGCCGTTAACCTGGGCCGCGCTGTGGAACCACATAGAGCGGATCTCTGCCACGATGGCCGGGGCGGGCTTGGGACCCGGCGACGTGGTGGCAGCCGCAGTGCCGGACATCGAACTGCTGACCGCGTTCCTGGGCGTCAACCCGGTCTGCGGTTTTGCACCGTTGAACCCCGGCTTGAAGGAAGGCGAGTTCGAGTCAAGCCTGCGCACGCTGGCTCCGCAGGCATTGCTGGTTCCCGAGGGGCCCGAACCCCCGGCGGGCCGGGCCGCGAAGGCTCTTGGCATCGCCGTATACCGGGTCCGCCGCGCTGCCGGCGGCGAAGCCGGATTATTTGAGATCGCCGGCTTGACGGCGAAGGGCGGGCCGATTGGTGAACCAGAGCTTTCCTCGTTGGCGCTCGTGATGCTGACTTCGGCGACCACCGGGCGCGCCAAGGGGGTCTGCATGGCGCGCTCCCATCTGCACGAGATCATGGGGGCCATGTTCCACTCCCTGCACCTGGACGGCGCCGACCGGTTTCTGAGCATGATGCCGTTGTTCCATCTGCAAGGATTGCTGTCGGCCGCGGGCCAGTTGATGGCGGGTGGGAGCGTCGCATGCGCCTCTCCCTTCGACGCGGGCCGTTTTTCCGCCTGGGCCGAGGAGTATCGTCCAACCTGGTACACGGGCGGGCCGGCGCTGCACCGTTCGGTCCTGGCGCTGTGCCGGGAAAAGCCGGAGGTGGCGCGCCGTCTGCCGCTGCGGCTGGTCCGCTCCATCGGGGCGGCCCTTTCCCCGGCTCTGCTCGCGGAACTGGAGGCGACCTTCGGCGTGCCTGTGATTGAGGGCTACGGGCTCACCGAGGCGGGCACGGTAACCACGACGCCGCTGTCACCCTACGCATGCAAACCCGGATCGGCCGGGATTCGTATCCGTCCCGGCGTCGAGATCATGGACGAGGCCGGCCAGTTGCTGCCTCAGGGCCGGACCGGCGAGATCGTGCTCCGCGGGCCCAACGTCATCCGTGAATACCGTCACGACCCGGTGGCGACCGCCGGGGCATTCCGAAACGGGTGGTTCCGCACCGGAGACCTGGGACGCTTCGACGAGGACGGGTACCTGTTCGTCACCGGCAGGATCAAGGAAATGATCAATCGCGGCGGGGAGAAGATTCTGCCCGGGGAGATAGACGAGGCGGTCCTCTCCCACCCGGGCGTGGCCGATGCCGCGGCGTTTCGCATTCCGCATCCACAGTTGGGCGACGATGTTGCGGTGGCCGTGGTGCCGCGCGCCGGCGCTGCGCTGGACGAAGCGGAGATCCGCAGCTTCCTGACGCCGAAACTCGCCGCGTTCAAGATCCCGCGCGTGATCCGGTTCGTCGCGTGCCTCCCGAAGAGCGCGACCGGCAAGCCCCAGCGCGCCAGTCTCACCGAGCAGTACGCGGAGTTTCGCAAGGTTTGCGAATCCAAGTGCGCGGCCGTCGCGCCACGGACCGAAGACGAGCGAAAACTGGCCTCCATCTGGTCGGCGGCGCTGGGCGTTCCGGTTCCGTCGGTCGATTCGGATTTCTTCGAACTGGGCGGCCACTCGCTGGCCGCCACCAGGGTGATCGCCCGGATCGGCGAGGCTTTCGGGGTGAAACTGCCGCAGGACGCGCTGCTCGGCGCCCCGACGCTGCGCCAACAGTGCGACCTGGTTCGGAAACGGTGCAGCGCCGGGAACGGCGTGCTGGTCATCCAATCGGAGGGTTCCTCCCCGGCGTTCTTCATGGTCCGCCCGCTCACGGTTTTTCGCCCGCTGTTTGCGCGCCTCGGCACGGAACGTCCTATCGTCGGCCTTCCACTGCCAGCGGCGGAGCAACTTGGCGGCCGCGCGGGTTGGCGGGAGATCGCGCGCTCGCTGATTTCGGCCATGCGCGGCTACCAGCCCGCCGGGCCGTACTACATCGGAGGATGGTGCGCCGACGGGGTGATCGCGTTTGAGATGGCGCAGCAACTGGCGGCCGAAGGTGAAACCGTCGCATTCCTGGGCCTGTTCGATACTCCCTGCCCAGCCATATTCCGCTCCCACTCCCGGAGACGCGGCTGGCGGGTGGCCTGGAGCACGCTTCTTTGGCAAGCCCGCTTCCAATGGGCTAGCCTGCGCCAACTCGGGCGAAAAGAGGTCCCCGCGTACGTGTATGGACGGACAATGGCGCTGTCTCGCCACTTGGCCGATGGGCTTCGGACCCGGCTGGGGATTCGGCGGCGCGATTCGCGCGTATGGCTCGGCGATCACGTTCCGTCGGGGATGCGCCTGCGGGTCAGCACGTACGAGTGCCGCCCGTACTCGGGCCCACTCACGCTCTTCTGCGCAGAAGGTGCCCGCAGTGCAGGATTCGCCGATTCGCCGGCGTATGGCTGGCAACCTTTCGCCACGCAAGGCGTGAGCGTTCATTCGGTGCCTGGAGACCACATCACGATGTTCCTGGAGCCCAACGTGGAGAGGTTAACTCGGCTATTGAACAGCGAACTGGCCGGCGCCGCATCGCCTGCCGCTGCTACCACACCCCTCTCCGCCACGGGAGGCGCCTGATTCGCCGGACCGCTCGCCCGCCTCTTCGCCCAACCTAGCCG
>CAZVIK010000028.1:23842-28073 GCA_964627045.1 uncultured Solibacteraceae bacterium
TACCGGTCAGGGGGGGGGGCCCATTCCCGGCGCTGTGATACCCCCCCCCCCCCCCCACGGGGGGGCCAGTTTTGCCGGTCCGCACCGCCGCCAATTAGCCCAACCTAGCCGAACGACCGTGTGTCGCCGGGGAACTGCATAGAGAGCGTCGCGCCGTAGCTAGAGACCAAGCGCCGGCCGATCAGCTTGGCCAGGCGCTTGTAGAAGGCCATTCCGCTGGCCGGGTCCTGTTCCAGGATTCCGCTCAGCCGGTCCTGCGGGATCTTGTAGACCGAGACCGGCACAAGGCACTCGGCCGATGCCGTGTAGGTCCCGCTGCCCGCCATGCTCGACCAGCCGACCGCCTCGCCGGGCTCGGTGACGATGCTGGAAAGCAGCCCCCCGCGCACGATGCTGAGGCGCAACCAGCCGCTGCGCAGGATATAGAGACGATCGGCCACATCGCCGGCGCGAAACAGGAACTCCCCCGGCGCGTGGGACTCCTCCACGGCGACGTGCGCGATCTCGCGTCGCGCCTGCTCGCTCACGTCTTGAAACAGGTAAGCGGACTCCAGAGACATGCGCCCTCCTAAAATAGGCCGGTTACTTTCCCGGTCGCCGTATCCACGTCCACGCGGCGGAAGCCCGGGTTGGAAGACGTGCCGGGCATCAGGCTGATGCTGCCGGCGCACGGGCACAGAAACCTCGCACCGGAGTACACCAATACGTCCCGAATCGGGAGGACCCACCCCCGCGGCACGCCCTTCAGCGCGGGGTCGTGGCTCAGGCTGAGGTGCGTCTTCACCATCATCGTGGCAAAGTTGTCGAAACGGCGATCGGCTTCCAGGGCCCTCGCCTTCGAGTCCGCCTCCGGGCTCCAGGCGACGCCGTCAGCCCCGTAGACCTCACGGGCGATCAGTTCGACCCGGTCGCGCAGCTTCATCTCTAACGGGTAAAGGTGGCGGAAATCGACCGGATCGTTGCAGGCGTCGGCGACGACGTCGGCCAGTTCGAGCGCCCCTTCGCCCCCTCGCGACCAGTGATCCGAGGTGGCGCACCGGGCTCCGGCGGCCTCGGCGGCCCGCCGCACCAAGGCGATTTCGTCCGGGGTGTCGGTGGTGAACCGGTTGATGCAGACCACCGGGTTGATCCCCGACTTTCGGATCACCCGGATGTGATGCAGCATGTTGGCGAGCCCCCTCTCGACCAACTTCATGTCCTCGCGCGAGTAGGCGTCCGGCAGCGTCAGCCCAGCCGCGACCTTCGGCCCGCCTCCGTGCATCTTGAGCGAACGAATCGTTGTGGTGAGCACGGAAACGTTGGGGCGCAGCCCGCTGTACCGGCACTTCACGTTCCAGAACTTCTCGAACCCGATATCGGCGGCGAAGCCGCTTTCGGTCACGTGATAGTCGAAAAGCTTCAATCCGACGCGGTCGCCGATGATGGAGGATTGTCCCACGGCGATGTTGGCGAACGGGCCGGCGTGAACCAGGCAAGGCTGGTATTCGGCCGTGCTGCACAGCGTGGGGTTGATGGCGTTGCGCATCCAGGCGCACATGGCGCCGGCGACTTCCAGGTCCGCCGTGGTGACGGGATTGCCGCGCTTGTCGTAGGCCACCGTAATCTCACCCAGGCGCTGGCGCAGGTCGGCCAGGTCCAACACGATCGACAGAATCGCCATCAACTCGCTGCTCGCGGCCACGCCGAACTTGGACTGCATCATGTAGCCGTCCTGGCGGTCGCCGATGCCGATGATAATATTGCGCAGGGCCTGGGCGCAGAAGTCCAGCACCCATCCCATCTCCACCCGGCAGGGGTCCACATCCAAGCGGCGCATGCCGGTGAGCCGCTGGAGTTGCTCGTCGGTGTAGTTGCGCTCATGCTGCATCCGCGCGGTGAGTGCCACCATGGCCAGGTTGTGGGCGTTCATGACGTCGTTAATGTCGCCGGTGAGCCCCATGGAGAACTCGGTCATGGGGATCAACAGCGCCCGCCCGCCGCCGGCCGCCGTGCCCTTGATGTTCATCGTCGGGCCGCCGGAAGGCTGGCGGAGACAGCCTCCGGCGTTCAACCCCCGGCGACCCAATCCCTGGATCAGCCCGAGAGCCGTGGTGCTCTTGCCTTCCCCCAGCGGCGTCGGCGTGATGGCCGTCACCTCGATGTACCTGCCGTCGGGCTTGGATTTCAACCGCTCGATGATCTTGAGAAAATCGAGCTTGCATACACGCCCCATCGGAATCAGTTCTTCCGGCTCCAATCCGAGCCGGTCGCGCCATTGGCCCGGTGTGGGCAAGCCCCTTTCGGCGGCCTCGGCGATCTGCCAATCCTGGAGGGGAGCGTCATGAAGAGAAGTCATAGTCGATTGCCGCTCATGTGGTCACAGGCCGCGAAGTCCCAGCCGGCCCGCCGCACAGTTCCGCAAAAACCTGGCGGCTGCGCGACTGCATGCATTCACCCATCTCGTGATAGTTCAAGGCATTATACACCTGCCGTCGCTGCAGAGCCCGTGATACCCTAATGTGGCGACCGCGACCCGCGGCCGGAGGCGGCGAAGCCGGACCCGGCGCGCGTTGCCACAAGACCGAACGGCGCGCAGCGGACACGCGGGGATCCGGTCAAGTGGCCGTGCCATGAATACTCTTGCGTCTTTGCTCGCCAGACACACCGGCTGGCTAATCTTCTTGCTCGCGTTCCTGCTCAGGTTGGTCTACATCTTCGGCCGTCAGACTTATATGAGCATTGAAGAAGCGGAATTGGTGCAGGTGGCGCGCACTCTCGCCGATTCGGGGGATTTCGCGTCTCCGTTTCGCTTCGATACCGGATTCACCGCGCACGTCGCCCCGGTCTACCCCTTTCTTCTGAGTCTGGTGTACCGCGTGTTCGGCCACGCCGCTCAGGGACAGGTCATCCAGGAAGTCCTGTACTCGTGCATCTCGTCGGGTCAGTTCGCCCTTCTACCGTCGGTCGCCTCCGCCGGCGGACTTCGGCGGTGGACGGGAATCGCCGCCGGCCTGTTGGGGGCCATGTTGCCCCTGCGGCTCTGGATGGAAACCAAGGGGAGTTGGGAGTCGGCGTTGGTGGGCCTGCTCTTTCTCATCGCCTCCCGGGAAACCCTGGCTCTGTGGAAACGCCCCGCTCCCACCTGGCAGCGAGCAATCGGCCTGGGACTTCTGTGGGGACTGGCCCTGCTCGCCGGACCGGCTCTTGTTTTGGTCTTTGCGGCGATGCTGGCGGTCTGGGCCGTAGCCCGACGGTCCGGAGATGGACGAATCGGCGCGCGGGCCGTGTTGACGGCGATCTGCGGCGTGGCGATCGTCGTTCTCCCCTGGATCGTGCGGAACCACGTACGCCTGGGCGGCGTCTTCTGGGTGCGCAGCAATCTTGGCCTGGAACTGGCGGTGTCGAACAACCGGTTGGCCGCCCCGACCCAGGCCGGGAATGCCGCTGAGTGGGGGCGTATCCCGCATCCGTTCTCGTCGGATTCCGAGCGCCGGCGGGTCGTCGAACTGGGGGAACTGGCTTACAACCGCGTGAAACTAAGTGAGGCCCTGGATTGGATCCGCCACAACCCGGGCCGCTTCGCCGGCCTGACCGCCGTCCGAGCCCTGAGGTTCTGGTTCCCCGCGGCGAATCGACCATCGCAGAACTATGCCTATTGGGGCCTCGTGCTGGCCGCGATTCTGGGACTCTACCGGGCGTGGCGGCTGAGAACGGCAATCGCCGTCTGGGTGGCGATCGCCTGGGCGTGTTACCCGCTGATGTACTACTTCATCCAGGCCGATCCTCGATATCCCTATCCGTTGCATTGGACATTCCTGTTGATGGCCGCGTGCGCGTTTTGGCCGGGCCGGCGTTCGCCATCGGACGAGATGACCTCCGCGCGTTGATCTGAGGGGGCACGGCGCAGACCGCCTCATATCATGTCGGTGTGATGCTCCGGGGAAAGCGCGACCTGTTGGCGGGCGCCCTCTGCGGCCTTGGCCTCCCGCAACTGCTGGGCCGCGTTCCATCGCGCGATGTGCTGGTGGTCCTAAACTACCACCGCATCGGCGATCCGCGCGACGACGAATTCGACCCCGGCGTCTTTTCCGCTACGGCCGGCGAATTCGACGAGCAGATCTCGTATCTGAAACGCGAGGGCGCGCTGGTACCGCTTGCCGCCCCGCTCGCTTACACCTATGTAAGCAAAACCACGGGGGGCCCGCGATAGCGGGTTTTTAAAAAATGATTTTGGGGAATTGTGAAAAAAAGG
>CAZVIK010000028.1:28083-29681 GCA_964627045.1 uncultured Solibacteraceae bacterium
GCCACGCTCGCTTTCATCGAAGGAAGCGAAACCACAGGGCGGCCGCGCTATCGCGTTTTGATCACCTTCGATGACGGCTATCTGGACAACTTCGAAACGACGTTCCCCATCTTACGTGGCCACGGGGCGCAGGCCGTATTTCTCCTTTGCACCGGGATGGTTGGTTCCAGCCGCCTGCAATGGTGGGACCAGATCGCCTGGCTGATGGGGAACGCCCGCCGGCGGCGCTTTTCGCTGTCCGTGCCGGCGCCGCTCCCGGTCGACGTCGACCGCGATGGTCCGTCAAGGAGTCTCCGGAACGTCATCCGGCATTTCAAGCGGCCGGACAATGCCGATCCCGGCGGCTTCCAGTCGGCCCTCGCCGAGGCATGCTACGCCTCTGATCTTCCCGAAGCGCGCCGCCGTTTTCTGAGTTGGGACGAAGCTCTCGCTATGAAACAGGGAGGGATGGCGGTTGGCTCCCACACCTGTTCCCATCGCATTCTGAGCTCGCTGCCCCTGGAGCAACAACGCTGGGAATTGACTGAATCGCCGGCGATCCTCCATCAGAGGTCGGGCGTGGCGCCGGATATTCTGCCTTACCCGGTTGGGGAGCCGTCCTCGTTCGGTGAGCTTACCCGTCAGATTGCCCGGGAGGCCGGCCATCGGGCCGCGTTTTCCTTCTACGGCGGCGTGAACCGGTAGGGAAACATGAGCCGGTGGGACGTGCGGCGCATTGCCGTGGACGGCCGATCGGCGGACCGTTTCCGCCTTCAGAACGCCGTCTGCCGCGTCGCCGCCCGTGACTGGCCTTGAGGCTTCCCGCCGAGACGGCGGTAGCGCTGTCCCACGCGCAACGCCGTCAGGATTTCGGTCAACCGCAATCCCGCGCGCACGAGTAGTGGACAATCGGCCATCTACGAGTGCGATGTGGCACTCGTCACCCCGCCGGAGCCGCTCGGCGCCGGCGGCGCCGTCAAACGGCCCCAGTTCGGACAACCGGCCAGGCTGCGCCGGCTAAAGAAGCCCCCAGGTCAATCCCAGCGCGGACCGAACAGCGGGCATTGGATCGGACTTAGCCAAACGGTGCAGAAAGCTCCGGGCAACCCCCACGCCGATCAGGCGAGGCCCCCTGTACGCACCGCGAGTTGAGATAATATTCAACCTGAGGTGCTGCTTTGGAACCAGAACCAGTGATCGTCCGAGTGGGTCGTTCCCTGACTCGACGGAGTATGACATTTTACCTGGTGTTGGCCAGCACGTTGTTTGTCTCCCTCGCTGTGAACAGCACGTACACAAACCGACCATGTAGCTCCAATGGGCAATGGCCCCCGCCACGAAAAAAAATCCCCTGTTCCCAGCGGCAGAAAACAAAGGCCGGTGCCGGTTGCGGCGCTCAAGGGCGAATCGCCTTTCTCTGTCTGGGCTGGCGGCGCTCCGGGAAAAAGCGCGTCCTTCGCGCCACTCCACAGTCCGCATTCAAAATTGGACGGATTCCCTTCGGCGTTTCAAGCCGATCTTTTGCACTTGCGCTCCTCCCCCTCCGCTTTTCTCTCTTTTCCCGCATCACTGCGCAATTTTTCTCTTTCAGTTCTCAAGAGAAAGCGCTAGGGCAAGCG
>CAZVIK010000029.1:0-1187 GCA_964627045.1 uncultured Solibacteraceae bacterium
GCCTTTCGCCATCCTCCAGGTGGCGCAGGGGGCGCGCGCCATCCAGGTCTTCGATAGCTGGGCCGGCGCGCTCAGCCCCGACGACTACGTACGCTTCGTGGCGCCGTATTCGCGCGCGTTGATCGAGCGAATTCGATCGAGCGGCGTGCCGGTGATTCATTTCGGCACCGGAGCGGCGGGCTTCTTCCGCGAGTTGCACGCGGCGGGCGGCGATGTGATGGGCGTCGATTGGCGGGTCAATATCGACCAGGCCTGGATGGACATCAGCTACCGTTCGGCCATCCAGGGCAACCTGGACCCGGGCGCGCTGTTCGCGCCGCTGCCGGAGCTGAAGGCCAAGGTCACCGAGTTGCTGAAGAGGACGGGCACGCGTCCCGGCCACATCTTCAATACCGGCCACGGATTGTTGCCGGAAACGCCGGTGGACAACGTCAAGGCCCTGGTCCAGATGGTCCGCGAATTCCGCCCATGAAGCAGGCGGTGCTCCTGCTGGCGCACGGCGCGCCCGACAGGATCGAGGACGTGGCGGAGTACCTGGCCTTGGTGCGCTCCGGAAGACCTCTGGCGCCGCAACTTGTCGAAGAGATCCGGCAACGGTACGCCGCCATCGGCGGCGGCTCTCCGCTCACCGAGCGCACGCGCGAGCAGGCGCAGGCTCTGGAGAAGCGGCTGGCGGAGGACGGTTGTCCCGTACCTGTGTATTTCGGCATGCGGAACTGGCGGCCCTCCATCCGCGAGGCCATGGCCCGGATCAAGGAGGATGGCGCCAGGCGTGTGGTAGCCATCTGCCTGGCGCCGCAGTATTCCAAGCTGAGCGTCGGGCTGTATTTCCGCCGGACGCAGGAAGCCAAGGTCGAACTCGGCGTCGCCGCCGAAATCGTCTGGACCAAGAGCTTTCACGACCATCCACTCCTGGTCGAGGCGTTCTGCGAACGGCTAGGCCCGCTGCTGGGAAGCGGACGGGTCCTGTTCACGGCGCACAGCCTTCCCGAAAAGATCCTCGAAAGCGGAGATCCGTACGACTCCGAGGTCCGAGCCACGGCGAAAGCCGTCGCGGCGCGTGCGGGCATGCCAAGAAACGATTCCGGTACCATTCCCCTGTTATTACCCAAAACCCCGTGGGGGGCCCCCCCGTAAAAACCCCCTCCCCCCCAACCCACAATGGGGTTGGGGGGTATTAAACCCGA
>CAZVIK010000029.1:1197-24035 GCA_964627045.1 uncultured Solibacteraceae bacterium
GGCGCGTGCGGGCCTGGCAAGCTACGATTTCGCGTACCAGAGCCAGGGACTGACCGACGACCGCTGGCTGGGGCCCACGGTCGAATCGACGCTCGACCGCTACCAGCAGGAGGGTGTGCGGGAGTTAATCCTGCATCCGATCGGATTTGTCAGCGACCACATCGAGATCCTCTACGATGTGGACATCCTCTTCCGCGGCTACGCCCGCGCACGTGGGATCGCACTTTCCCGGCCGGAATCGTTGAACGACTCACCCACCTTCATCGCCGCTCTCGCCGCCGTGGCGAAGGAAAGGCTGGAGGCCGTCTAGGGTGCCACGCGTCGTCATCGTGGGGGGCGGAATCTCGGGGCTTTCCACGGCTTACTACCTTGCCAAGGCTGGGATTCCCTCGACGTTGATCGAACGGCGGCCGCGCCTGGGAGGCGTCGTCCAGTCGGACGTGATCGAAGGGTGTCTGGTAGAGGCCGGGCCGGATAGCTTCATTTCCTCCAAGCCGTGGGCGCTGGACTTGATTCAGGAATTGGGACTTGGCGGCGAAGTCGTCGGATCGAACGACCACCTGCGGGTCACCTACGTCCGGCGGAACGGTAGCTTTGTGCCATTACCGGACGGCCTGATGCTGATGGTCCCAACCAAGATTCTGCCGATGGCGGCCACCGGGCTACTTGGCTGGGGCACAAAGCTGAAAATGGGCATGGAGTGCCTTCGGCGGCCGCCGGCGCAGGCGTTGCCGGACCGTTCGGTGGCAGAGTTCATCCGCGACCACTACGGCCAGGAAGCCGTGGACTATCTCGCTGAACCGTTGTTGGCAGGGGTCTACGGCGGCGATCCGGAAGAATTGAGCGTTTCCAGCGTCCTGGCGATGTTCACGGAGTTGGAAAACAAGCACGGGAGCCTGACGCGTGGCGTGCTGGCAGCGCGGCGGCGCATGAAAGCGCAGACCTCCGCCAAGACTCCACTGTTTCGGACGTTGAAGGGTGGCCTGGGATCGCTTATCTCCGCGCTGAGCCAGGCCGCCGCGCCGCACCTTTCGGTAATTCACGGGGAGGCCGGCGCCATCGAGCGATCGGGCGGACGTTTCTCGGTCCACCTTCCGAACGGGAGCATGGAGGCCGATGCTGTCGTGCTGGCCTGCCAGGCCTACGAGGCCGGCGACCTGATCTGCGGGATCGATCCGCAACTGGCCGACCTGCTGGGCTCGGTCGGTTACAACTCGTCGATTACGGTCGCGCTAGGATATCGACGCGAGGGCTTCGTCGCCACACACGGCGGATTCGGTTTTCTGATCCCCAAGACGGAGCGGCGCCTGCTGATGGCAGGCACGTGGGTGGGGACCAAGTTCCCGTATCGAGTTCCGGACGACAAGGTCCTGCTGCGTTGCTTCATCTCTGGATCGCGCCCGGAGGACGACGCGACGCTGGTTCACGCGATCCGCGAGGAACTCCGGGAGAGCCTCGGCGTCGTGGCCGAACCGGTGTTTACTCGTGTCAGCCGCTGGACGCGCTCCATGGCGCAGTACACGGTCGGGCACCAATGCCGGATGGGGGCGCTGGAAGAACGGCGGAAAGCCATCCCCGGACTGTACCTTGCCGGGAACGCCTACACGGGAATCGGCGTGCCCGATTGCGCCCGAATGGGAAAGCAGGCCGCTGAGGCGATCATCGCTTCGGGGCGGGTTCGCGGATAAACACGCTCACGCCCTGCGGGGTGATCTCAAACCGTTCCATGTTGTGTTTGAGCGGAAACGGTTGGCCGATCTTCACATCCGGAAACAGCGGCAAGAGGAAGTGGCCGACAAGAAGTTCAAGCACTGCGCCTTGGGCGGTCACTCCGGAGATCGTTACCTCGTGCAGGCGGATGGTGGCTTGTCCTCCTCCCGTCTGGATGCTGGCCGAGCCGATCACGAATTTTTCGCCGGATAGCAGCCAGGCGAGAAACGGGTTCAGCGTCTGGCCTCTCGCCTCGAGAGCTTTGGCCAGATCGATCCACGCCGAGCCCACCGCCGCTCCGGCGCCCAAAACCACCCGCGGTTCCCTTAAGCCTCGCGGGATGTTTTCCACGGCGGCGACGCGGGCGTAGGCGTTCAGTTCCTCGAGGGTTATCCAGATGCGCGCGCCGGGGGGGGCGAGATCGTCTTCAATCAGTCCGATCTTGGCCTGGGCGCGTTCAAACACCGGGTCCGCGGCACACAGCGTCCCAAAGGACAACACCAGCAAGACCGCGAAGCGCCGCATGCTTCGATTCTAACGGTTGCCGCTTCTCCCACGCCCCACGCGGCAAATGTTGCCGCCCCACCGCATAGAATGGGGCTATGGGCGCGCTGCGGGCTGCGGCGATGCTGGCCCTCACGGCCGGCACGCTGTGCTCCCAGGTCTTGGTGACGGGCCGCGTCGTGGACGAAAACGGCGCGGCCGTGGCAGGCGCGCGCCTGGAACTCACGGGCGGGCCCGGTGCGGAGCGCCAAGCCGCCGTTTCCGACGCGCGCGGGCGATTCCGCGTGGAGGTGGCGCATCCCGGCAGTTACGTACTGCGGGGTGAGCGCGAGGGTTTCTTCCTGCTGGCCAACGCGCGTGTGGAGATCGACGCCGATTCGAGCGATCTCAACGTCGTCCTGAATCACATCCAGGAACTAACAGAATCGATCGACGTGGTGTACTCGCCGACCGCGATCGACGTGGCGCAGACCACCGACCAGCGGCGTCTCAACCACGTCGAAGTGCAGTCCATCCCATTCCCCGCCTCGCAGGACGTGCGCCGGGCGCTGCCGATGTTCGCGGGCGTAGTCCAGGATTCCGGCGGCGAGCCGCATATCAACGGCGGCGCCGGCGACCAAGCCAGCTACTCGCTCAACGGATTCAATGTGGCGGACCCGGTGACGGGGATCCTGGAGGCTCGGATCAGCATCGAGACCGTGCGAGGGCTCGATCTGGAAAGCGGGCGCGCATCGGCAGCCGCCGGACGCGGCTCCGCCGGATCGTTGAGCCTGGAAACCGCGATGGGAGACGACCGCTTCCGCGCCGGCGCCACCAATTTCATTCCCAGCTTCAGCAAGACTCACGGCCTAGTGCTGAGCAAATGGACGCCGCGGACGTTCGTGTCGGGCCCGATAGCGCGCGGGCGCGCCTGGTTTCACAACGGGTTCGACGCCTTCTATGACGTGGACACGATTCCCGAACTCCCGCGCGGCGAAGACCGCAGCCGGGAGTTCAACGCCAGCAACCTGTCCCGCGCGCAGGTTAACCTGCGGCCTTCGAACATCCTGACCGCCAGCTACTTGTGGAACTACGTGGACTCGGACTTCCACGAGTTGTCGTTCCTGTCGCCGGTCGAAACGACCGTCGACCGCCGGCGCAGCTTCAACATGGCCGCCGTTCGCAACCAGTGGTATTCCACCGGAGGAGTCCTGGTTGACGCCGGCGTCGCGCTCACCCGAACGGTGATGCGTGACAGCCCGCAGGGAACGCGCCCCTTCGAAATTACCCCGTCCGGGTACCGGGGCAACTACTTCGCGGACCGTACACGGCACGCCGACCGGCAGCAGTGGACCGCGAGTGTGCATTTGCCCGTGGTCTCGGCCAGGGGCGCGCACCGGATGAGCTTAGGGCTGGATCTCCAGCGATCGGGATTCGAACAAGCGACCTCACGGCACGAGTATAGAGTGCTCCGCGCCGACGGCAGCGTCACGCGAAGCGTGAGTTTCTTAGGCACTGGCTCGCGGCGGAAACGCAACTTCGAGTCCTCGGCCTACGTCCAGGATCATTGGACGGTACAGCCGGGCCTCGTGGTGGAACTGGGAGCCAGAGCCGAGTGGGACCAGATCGTGAGGAGGCGGCACGTGCTGCCCCGTGTCTCGGCCGCATGGTCGCCGGAGGCGCTCGGCGGGACCAAGCTTGCCGCCGGCATCGGTGTGTTCAACGATCCCTTGAATCTCGATGTTCTGACGCGTCACCAGGACCAGCGCAGCCGGACGCAACGCTTTTCCGAAGACGGTTCGCCCGCCGACGAGCCGGTCATCACGATGTTTGCCGTGGAGGAGCGTGCGCTCAGCAGCCCCCGCGCGGAGGTTCTCAGCATCAGCGTCGAAAAGCCGCTGGCGTGGGGCTTCCAAGGGAAGGCGGCCTACATGCGGCGGAGCGGGCAGAACGGCCTCACGTTCGCAGAAGCGGCGGGACCGGCAACGCCCGGCACGCTGGTCTACGTCTTGGGGAACCACCGCCGCGACCGGTACGACGCAGCGGAGTTGACGGCGCGGCGGAGCTTTGCCGGACGTTACGAGTGGGTGACGAGCTACACCTATTCCCGCGCGCGCTCGAACGCCGTGCTCGACTACAGCCTGGAGAACCCAGTGTCCGGCACCCAGGCCGGGGGACCGCAGGAGTGGGACGCCCCGCACCGTTTTCTCTCGTGGGGTTGGGCTCCGGTGCCGGTACCGGAGCGGGTCCGGCTGGTCGGCTCGGCGCTGCGCGAGTTGACGGTTTCCTATCTACTGGAAACCCACACGGGGTTTCCGTTCAGCGTCGTCAACGAGGAAAATCGCCTGGTGGGGACGCCAAATCAACGGCGGCTGCCAGCGTATTTCAACTTGAACCTGCACTTCGAAAAGAAGCTCGGGTTGTGGCGCTACCACTGGGCCTGGCGGTTCGGATTGAACAATGTAACGAATCACGGAAACCCGAATGTGGTAAACAACAATATAGACTCACCGTTTTTCCTCGCCTATGGGCGGGGGCAGCGCAGAGCCTGGAACATGCGGCTTCGATTTCTGGGGAGGAGATGAAAGATGAGACTCGCGACATCACTCGCCGTTCTGATCGGGATTGCCGGCGGACTCGGCGCGCAGACGGACACGGCGAAGCGGTTGGAGGACGCCGCGACGGTTTTCTCCGAGATCATGGCGACTTCCGACAAGGCCATTCCCCAGGGACTCCTGGACAAGGCCCAGTGCATCGTCGTGGTGCCCGGTCTGAAGAAGGGCGCGTTCATCATCGGCGCCAAGTACGGTAAGGGGTTCCTCTCCTGCCGGCAGAAGAGCGGGACCGGTTGGACGGCCCCCGGGGCCATCCGCGTGGAAGGCGGCAGCGTCGGCTTTCAGATCGGCGGTTCGGAGATCGATGTCATCCTGACGGTGATGAACGAACGTGGCGCTCAGAGACTGCTGTCGAGCAAGTTTACGCTGGGGGGCGACGCATCGGTGGCGGCCGGCCCGGTGGGCCGCACGGCCGCGGCGCAGACCGATGCCTACATGACGGCCGAGATTCTCTCCTGGTCGCGGAGCCGCGGGCTGTTCGCCGGGGTAGCGCTCACGGGCGCCACGCTGCGGCAGGACCTCGACGACAACCGCGAGCTCTACGGCAAGACGATCGAGAACCAGGAGATCGTCACCAAGGAGGTCGCGCCGCCGAAGGCGGCCGACAAGCTCCTATCCCTGTTTAACAAGTACTCGCCGCGCAAGGGCTAGAAGCGGGCCTCCATTTGGAGGGGGGAGCCTGGCTGCGCCGTTGATCGCGCGGCGGTCGTGTGCTCTAATACCCGTCATGATGCGAGGCACGGCGTGTCTGCTGCTTTCGGCACTGGCGCTTTCGGCCCAGGTCCGGTTTTCCACGCGGGCGGGAAAGATCGAGGTTGAGATCGACGGAAAGCCGTTCACCACGTTCTTCTACGGGGCGGAGGCGCCCAAGCCCTATCTCCACCCGCTGCGCACTGCGGACGGCATCGTCGTAACCCGGGCCTTCCCCATGTCCCGAGTGGATGGCGAAACGCTCGATCACCCGCATCATCGCGGCCTCTGGTTCACCCACGGAGACGTCAACGGTGTGGACTTCTGGGCCAATGAACCGCCGGGCGATCGAAAGAACCTCGGCCGCGTCGTGGTCAGCGGGACACCCAGCGCGAAGGGGCAGTCCATTGACGCCAGGTTTGACTGGGTGGGTCCGGCGGGCAACCGGATGCTTGCCGAATCCCGGAGGATGAGTTTCTATCCGCACCCCCGGCTCCGCACCATCGATTTCGACATCACGCTGACCGCGCTCGAAAGGGTGAAGTTCGGCGACACCAAGGAAGGCACGTTTGCCGTCCGCGTAGCATCGGGCCTGGAGGCGCCGGCTACGAACGTTCCGTCCGCGCCGCCTCGCACCGGCAAGATGGTCGACGCCGAAGGGCGGGAGTCGGAGGCGAACGTCTGGGGGAAGCGCGCCGCCTGGGTGGACGTTTATGGCGCCGTAGAGGGCCACGCGGCCGGGATCGCCATCCTCGACCATCCCTCAAACCCGCACTACCCAACCTTTTGGCATTGCCGGGCCTACGGACTGTGCGCCGCCAACATCTTCGGCGCGCACGACTTCATGAACGACAAGACGCAGGATGCCAGCATCACCTTAGCCCCCGGCGAGACGCTGCGTTTCCGCTATCGCGTCGTCGTCCACCCAGACGATCCGAAGACGGCCGGCATCGCCGCGATTCACGGGGACTTCGCGGCCAGCCGGTAGCCGGGACCGTTCAGGGTCTCCCGTCCGCCGACGACAGCCGCCACAGAATCTGCCGCAGCATTCCCAGCCAGATTTCGGCATCGTGCGCCGAAAGATCCATCCGCCGCACCAGGCGGCGGATCTTCATCTCCGTGGACGCCTCCACCCGTTTGTGCACGTAGCCGCTGCGGTCCAGCACCTCGTCGAGCAGGCGCGTCAACTCCTCCAGCACACCCGCGGAGGACCGTTTCTTTCGCTCGGGCCGGACGGCGGCTGCCTTCGGGCTGCGGACAAGTTCGTACAGGCAGACGGCCACCGCCTGGCCCAGGTTCATCGAGCCGTGCTCTTCGCGGGAGGGCGCCCTCATCAGCCAGTGGCAGTGCGCCAGGTCCTCGTTGGAGAGCCCGGACTTCTCCGAGCCGAACAGCAGCGCCACGGGGGCCCCGGCCAACCGCTTGCGAATCAACCTGCCGCCGTACTCCAGTCTTCGGACCGGCTGTTGTAAGTCCCGGCGCGCGGCCGCCGTGGTTCCCACGACCTTCGTGCAGTCGGCCACCGCCTCGGCCACGGTCGCGAATTCTCGCGCGCCCGCCAGGATGTGCCCGGCGCCCACGGCCGACCGCGCCTCGTGAAACGCGACCTCGTAGGGGTTCACCAGCCGCAACTGGGAGAAGCCGAAATTACTGATCGCGCGCGCCGCGGCGCCGATGTTCAAGGGATTGCGCGGCGCCACCAGCACGACGCGCAACAGTTCGGGGTTCACTCGTTCAGCGTAACTCCGCCATGATCTCTTCGAGCGCCTCCCGGCCCGGCCGCACCTGCGACTCGGGCAATGTCGCCAGGGGTTCGTCCACGGTGTTGAGCAGGTCGATGAAGGAGGGCCGGTTCACGTCCAGGTAGAGCATCCCCGTGACCACCTGTCCAGCGGCGGCCGTTTCATGAAGCGTCTGGATGGCCTTCAGCCTGTCGGTCGGGTCGTAGTCGCGGCCGAGCTTTTTCAGCACGATTTTCGAGCCGTCGTGCATGGTGATCTCCCGAGCTTCGCCTTCGGCCATCTCCACCGAAATATCCTCGAAGGAGGGCACGAAGTCCAGCGCCTGCACCGGCTCGTCGTGGTCCTTCATGTAGGAATAGCTCTTGGTGGATCCTTCGTGGTCGTTAAAGGTCACGCACGGCGAAATTACATCGATCACCGACAGCCCTTTGTGCGCGATCGCCGCCTTTAGAATCGCCTGCAACTGCCGCTTGTCCCCCGAGAAGGACCGCGCCACCAGGGTGGCACCCAGCTCGATTCCGAACAGGCAAAGATCCATCGGCGGCAAGTCGTTGACGACACCCGTCTTGAGCGTGCTCCCCAGGTCGGCGGTCGCCGAGAACTGCCCCTTTGTCAGCCCGTAGACGCCGTTATTCTCGATGATGTAGATCATCGGAACGTTGCGCCGCAACATGTGATTGAACTGGCCGAGCCCGATGGAAGCCGTGTCGCCGTCGCCGCTCACCGTCAGCCCGATCAGGTTCCGGTTCGCCAGAATCGCACCGGTGGCCACGGCCGGCGCGCGCCCGTGAACGGCGTTGAAGCCGTGCGCCGAGCCCAGGAAATACGCCGGCGATTTGGAGGAACACCCGATGCCGGAGAACTTCGCCACCCGCCACGGGGGGACGCCCATCTCGTAGAAGCACTCGATGATGCGCTCGGAGATGGCGTTATGCCCGCAGCCGGCGCACAGCGTGGTCTTCGCGCCCTTGTAGCTGAGAACCTCCAGGCCGATGCGATTCACCTTTTTCGGCGGTACCGCGGTGGTGCTCATAGACCCTCCTGGCCGGCGATTTCGCCGGTCACCGTGCGCGCATCCAGCGGCAGCCCGCCATAGTAACGGACGCTCCTGAGCTTTCCGATGTCAACGGGATCAAGCTCCATGCGCATCAACTCGACCATTTGCGCGTCGCGATTCTGTTCGACTACGTAGACTCGCGCGTGCCGTTCCAAGAATGCCTTCAGTTCGGGTGTGAACGGGTACGCCTTCAGCCGGAGATAGCTGATCTCCAGCCCGAACTCCCGGCGCAACTGGTCCAGGCTCTCTTCGGTCGCGTGGCGCGAGGTGCCGTAACAGATGACCCCGATCGACGCGTCGGGATGGAGTTTGACCTCGGGCTTCGGCACCCGGCCCCGCATGGTCTTAAATTTGCGCGCCAGGCGGTCCATGATCTGGATGTAGTCGGCGGGCCGTTCGCTGTACTGCGCCTTCTCGTTGTGCCCGCTGCCCCGGGTGAAATACCCGGCGGCGGGATGGTCGGTACCCGGTAGGGTGCGGTATCCGACTCCATCCCCGTCCACGTCCTTGTACCGGGCAAAACCGCCCAACCGGTTCAGGTCCTCGGCCGTCAGAACTTTGCCGCGCCGCAGGGGACGTTCCGGATACGGGAAGGAATCCGCCATCCAGTTGTTCATCCCCAGGTCCAGGTCCGTCATGACGAACACCGGGGTCTGGAACTCTTCGGCCAGGTCGAAGGCCTCCTGCATCATTCCGAAGCACTCCTCCGGACAAGAGGGAAAGTACATCGGGTGCTTGGTGTCGCCGTGGGAAAGTACTGCGGTGGAAAGGATGTCGCCTTGCGCGGTCCGCGTCGGCAGGCCCGTAGACGGGCCGACGCGCTGCACATTCAAGATCACTGCCGGAGCCTCGACAAAGTAGCCCAGACCCGTAATCTCCGCCATCAGCGAGATCCCGGGCCCCGAGGTGGCGGTCATGCTGCGCGCCCCCGCCCATCCTGCGCCGATCACCATCCCGATGGAGGCCAGTTCATCCTCGGCCTGCACCACGGCGAAGGTGGCCTTGCCCGTCGCCTTGTCGATCCGATAGCGTTTCAGGTAGGTGGTCAGCGCCTCGATGGTGCTCGTCGAAGGTGTAATGGGATACCAGCCGACCACCGTCACGCCGGCAAACACCGCCCCCAGCGCGCAGGCGGCGTTGCCCTCGATGATGATCTTCCCGGCGGTGGCGTCCATTCGCTCCACCTGGAAGGGATCGGTCTTCGGAAGATTGGCCGCCGCGAAATCACACCCTGCCTGAACGGCGCCCCAGTTCAACTCGGCGGCTTTCGCCTTGCGCGGGCCGAACTGCTTGAGCAGCGCCGCCCGGATCTCCGGCATCTCGATCCCCAGCAGCTTGGCCAGCACGCCGTCGTAAATCATGTTGCGCACCAGCTTGCGCAACCGCGCCTCCGGACAGACTTGCGCCACCAATTTGTCGAAGGGAACCGGATAGAAGTGCAGATCGGACCGGAGCGCATCGAGCTTCAGTGGCTCGTCGTAGACGACCGCCGCTCCCGGCGCCAGTCCCATGACGTCGTCCCTGGCGCTCTCAGCGTTCATCGCGACCAGGATGTCGACGTCCTTCTTGCGTCCGATCCATCCGTGCCGGCTGGCCCGAATCGTGAACCACGTTGGCAACCCCGCGATGTTGGACGGAAAGAGGTTCTTTCCCGAGACGGGAATTCCCATCTGGAAAAGCGACCGCATTAAGACCATGTTGGCCGTCTGGCTTCCCGAGCCGTTGACGGTCGCCACCTGGATACTGAAATCGTTAACGACGGGTGTTCCCAGGCCCCCGGCGCGCACTTCCGCCGGACTCGCCTCAGTCGTGGACATGAGATTGTAGACCTCGCGCTTCCTGATTCACTGCCCCTCTCTTCGTATTGTACGCACAGGCGGGCACCTCGTACATGCCGGCGGCTCCCCCACCGCTGTAGACGGCTGGGAACGACGCTGGCGCTGCGCCGCACCGGTGGCGAGTGGATTGATTCGCACGCGCCAGTTGCGGGACACTGGTTTCGTGGCCGAGTTTTGCACCTGCGGCGCGCAGTTGCCGCCCGACGCCTTGTTCTGCCATAAGTGCGGCAAGCCGCAGCGGGAACAACTCGCGGAAGCGCCGGAAGCGCCGCCGCCCCCGATACCGGAGCCTGTCGCGGCAGAACCGCCGCGGAACGCGCCGCCGGAAGTGGGCTTGAGAAACGGCCTGGCATTGCGCGTGGGCGTGCTGGTGGGGAGCCTCGCGTTTCTCGGCAGTTCGCTGCCGTTTCACCCGGCGATCCGGATGCTGCTGCTGCTGGCCGCCGGGGCGTTCGCCGTTCATCTTTACGCCAAACGCAGCGGCTACCCCGTGGAAGTACGCAACGGCGTAAAGATGGGATGGATCGCGGGCCTGTTCTGCTTTGTGATCTTCACGGTGCTGTTCACAATTAGCGTGGCGGCGATGGCCTACATGGTGCGGGACGGGAGCATGGCGGCGTATCTCGAGCAGCAGCTCGGCAACATGGGGATGCCGGCGGACAACGTCAAACAGGCCATGGAGCTTTTCCAGAACCCGGTGCAGATTCTGCTGATGTTGGTCTGGCTGTTTTTCACGTTGACGTTCATCCCCGCACTTGGTGGCGCGCTCGGGGCGAGGTTCTTGCAGCGGCGCTAGTCGACCTCGGCGGCCGTTGGAGCCGAACTGAAGCGTTTGACAATCGCCACGCCCAGAAACACGACACACATCCCCACGGCTTGCGCCGCTCCGAACGGCTCACGATACACCACCCAGCCAAGCAATAGCGCCACGATCGGGTTCACATAAGTGTAAGTGGAGACCAGCGCCACCGGCAGTTTGTCCATCGCGTAGATATAGGCGCTATAGCCGACGATGGAGCCGAAAACGACGAGGTAGAGAACCGCGCCCACTCCCTTCAGGTCCCACTGGATGGCGCGCCCCCCCTCGAAAAACGCCACCGGCGCGGCGGCCAGCCCGGCTGCCAGTTGCTGCACGGCGCCGTTTACGATGGGGTGCGATCCCGCCGGCATGCGCCGCTGCCTGATCGAGCCGAACGACCAGGCGAAGTTCGCCAATTGCAGCAGCAGGAACGCCGCCCACACGCGGCCGCCGGAAACCGTTCCCGCAGCTGTCTCGGGCGCGACCAGCATCACAGACCCCGCGCCGCCCACCAGGATTCCCACAAGAGCCGCGCGGCGTAAACGGTCTCCGCCGGGCATGAGCGCATCGAGGCCGACCATCCACAGGGGAGACGTCGTGATGATGAGCGCCGCCAGCCCGCTCGGAATCCACAGCTCGGCGATGGTGAGACAGCTATTGCCCAAGCCGAGGATCATCGCGCCGTTCAGCGCGGTCTGGCGCAATTCCCTGCCGCGCGGCAAACGCGCACCGGCCAACATGGCCCCGCCAAGCAGGATCGAGCCGGAGACCAAAAACCGGAGGCTCACCATGGCGAACGGAGGGAACGACTCCAGCGCGATGCGAATGGCCAGGTACGTTGTACCCCAGAAGAAGCAGATTGCACCGAGGGCCAGGTAGGGCTTGAAATGCGGATGACGCTGCAAGCCGTCAGGTTAGCATGCGGCGCGGGGTCGCGGGATTGGTAGAATGGCGGCTTGATACTCACACTTACGGTGAACCCGGCCATTGATCGAAACGTAACAGCCGACCGGCTGGTTTTCGAGGATCGTGCCTACATCCTGGCCCGGAGCGAATCTCCCGGTGGACGGGGCATAAACGCGTCCTGCGTGATTCATGCGTTTGGGGGCGCGACCACGGCGGTGGTGACTTCGGGTGGCAAGAACGGCGCGCGGTTTGAGCAGTTGCTCGGAGGCTGCGGCTTCCCCGTGCGCGTGGTGCGCATCCGGCACGAGATCCGCCAGAACTTCACCATCACCGACAAGAACGGCCTGACGGTAAAGCTGAACGAACTCGGGCCGCCGATGGCCAAGACGGAACTCGCGCGGCTGGAAGCCGCCGTGCGGGAGCAACTGGCGGGCGCCTCCTGGCTGCTGCTGTGCGGAAGCCTGCCGCCGTCGGTGCCGCCGAGCTTGTATTCCAGGCTGATCGCGATGGCACGCGAGCAGAACGTGAAGACGCTTCTGGATACCGATGGCGACGCGTTGCGCGAAGGAGTGGAAGCGGGCCCCACCGTGGTCTGCCCCAACCAGCAGGAGGCCGAACGGTTGCTGAACCGGGCCCTCATCACGCGCACGCATTTCGTCGAAGCAGCCGACCGGATTCGGCACATGGGGCCGGAGAGCGTCGTGCTTTCTCTGGGAAGCTACGGCGTCATAGGAGCCGCGCGCGACCGGATGCTGGCGGCGATACCCCCGCGCGTGGATGCGGTCTGTCCCATCGGCGCCGGCGACGCCCTGGTGGCGGCGTTCGCCTGGGCCATGACGCAGTCGGGTGATTTTGCCGACGCGATACGCTGGGGCGTGGCGGCGGGAACCGCTTCCGCCAAGCTGCCAGGCGTGGCGTTCGCCTCGCGGGAGCAAGCGCGCGAGATCTACGATCTCGTGGAAGTCCGGCCCGTTGGCGGCACCGGGGGGCCGCGCTAGCGCGCCACCGGTAGGGTGACGCGATTCGCGGGCACGCCCTCTTGCGTCAGGATGACTTCGAGATCCCCGGCGGGCGCCGATGCCGGTACCCGGCAAGCGATCTGGTACAGGCCGACGGCGGTGGGTACGAGTCCCGACCAGAGCGGTTCCACCGGGGCGCCGCAACCGTTGGCGACCGCCGCGTCCCAGCCGAGGCCTGGAGGCACGGCCCCGGAGAAGACCGCCAGATCGTAAGGACTCACGCCGCCTCGGCGGAGGAACCCAGCTCAGACGGCACAGGCTCTGCCCGTCACCACGTACGGGCCCGGCGTCATGGCCAGGGGCGGGTTCACGCGAGTGGTGTAGGCCAATGCGGCGTTCCCGGTGGTGCACGCGACGGCGAGCCCCAACCTGTGGGCGCCGGCGGCGTCGCAGAGAGAACCGAGAAGTGGAGCGAGAGAAGTCGGATCGTCACCAGCGTTTTCTCGCGGATTGCGGCGACGGCCTCGAAGAAGTGAGAGGACTTGCGCGGCGCAGCCACCCCGTTCATAGGGAGTCGTGCGCCATCCGTTGTTGCCGCCGGCGGTGTCACTGGCCGCGGGAATCGCCGCTGGCCGGCTCGCCGCGTTCGGGAGCCGGGAGCTGGTAGTCTATGTTGCGGTTCTCGCCGCGCTGGCCGCGGTCGGCTGGGGGGCTCGAGCCCGGTGGGCGGGGCACATCGCGCTTTGGCTCGCGGTGTTTTTCGGCGGGGCGCTGCTCGAGCGCCGCCACCGCCCGGGCCCGCCGCCGGAGATCGGATTCTCTCCGCGCGAAGTGATGCTGCTCGATGGGTGCGTGGTTGAGCCCCCGGCACTGTTCCCAAACCGATCGCAATTCGTGTTGGAGCTGGAGCCGGGTGCGCGGGTTCAGATCGGTCTCTACCCACGCGCCGGTGAACCACCGTCCAACCTGCGGTACGGCCAGCGGGTCGAACTGGAAGCGCGCATGCGGCAACCCCGCAACTTCGGGAATCCGGGCGCGTTCGACTATGTGGACTACCTCGCCCGCCGCCAGATCCACTGGACCGCCTCGGCCGGCGCCAACGCCAACCTGAAGTTGCTCCCGGGGCATTGCGGAACATGGTTCGGACAGGCGGTGTACGGCTTGCGCACGGCGGCGCTGGACCGGCTGGAGCACCTCTATGCCGGCCGGCCGTACCAAGTCGGGATGATGCAGGCGCTGCTGATCGGCGAAAAGTCCAAGGTCGAGGAAAGTTGGACGGACCAGTACCGGGTCACGGGGACCTACCACGCCCTGGTGATCTCCGGGATGCACCTGACGGCGCTCACCGGCGTGGTCTACTTCGTGCTCCGACTGCTCCCGCTTGGAGAGTTCTTGCCGTTGCTGGCGGCGACGCTGTGCGCGTGGGTCTACACGCTGGTGACCGGATGCCAGACTCCCGTGGCGCGCGCCGCCGCGGGGATGACGCTGGTGCTGGCGGCGCGCTACTTCTACCGGCGGCAGCGTCTTCTGAATCTGCTGGCGGCGGTGGCGATCGTCTTCCTGGTGACAGACCCGCACCAGTTGTTCGAAGCCAGCTTCCAGCTTTCTTTTCTCTGCGTGACGGCCATCGCCGCGCTTGCCATTCCGCTCATAGAAAGCCTGTCGGCGCCCTACCGCTGCGGACTGGCCGGCCTCGACAACCGCGATCGCGATCCGCACCTGCCCCCGGTGACGGCGGCCTTTCGTGTCGAGCTGCGGCTGGTGGCAGAGACGGCCGCCCTTTGGACGCGCGCGTCACAGGTCTGGGTGCAGCGGCTGCTGAGTGCCGTGCTGGCCGGCGCCTTCTACTCGTGGGAGTTGCTGATCCTGTCGGCGTCCGTGCAGGTGGGTTTAGCGCTGCCGATGGTGGTCTACTTCCATCGTGTTTCGTTCTCGGGGCTCTCGGCGAATATGGCGGTGGTGCCGCTGCTGTCTCTGGCGGTTCCCGCCGGCCTCCTGGCCGTATTCACCGGCTGGAATCTCCCCGCCGCCATAGCGGGAGGGCTGCTGGAACTTACGCGGCGGGTGGTGGAATGGCATGCGGGCTGGGAACCGGCTTGGCGGGTCCCCAGCCCGCCGCTCTGGCTGGGCGCGTGCTTCGCGACCAGCCTGGTCCTGCTGGCATTCGCCGGCCGGTTCGCCGCAGCGTGGCGCTGGGTCGCAGGAACGGCGGCGGCGTGTCTGTTTGCGTTGGTGCTCCGGCACCCCTTCGCACCGGAGGTCCGGGCGGGTGCGCTGGAGGTAACGGCCATCGACGTCGGCCAGGGGGATTCCTTGTTTTTGGCCTACCCCGACGGGAGGTTGATGTTGCTCGATACGGGCGGCAGGCCTTCCTTCGACGGCCGATCCAGCACGTTGGACATCGGCGAGGACGTGGTGTCGCCGTATCTTTGGACTCGTTCGGTCAAGCGGCTGGATGTGGTGGCTTTGTCGCACCTGCACGCGGACCACGCCGGGGGGCTGGCCGCGATCCTACGGAACTTCCGGCCCAAGGAGGTATGGACCGGCGCGCTGCCGGAGTCCTCTCAAGGACGGCAACTGGCTGAGACCGTCCGGCAATACGGCGCCCGGCTACGCTTGCTGAATGCCGGTGACACGCCGACTATCGGTGGAGCGCGCATCGACGTGCTGGCGCCGGAAACCGGGCGGCGGCCCGAGGCTGCGAGCGACCAGGACTCGCTAGTGCTGAGGCTCCAATACGGCGACCGGTCATTTCTCCTGACCGGGGACATGCCGGGGCAGGTGGAGCGGCGCCTCGTCGAGCACGACGAAGTCACGCGCACCGACGTGCTGAAGGTGCCGCACCACGGGAGCCGCACATCGACGGGAGACCAGTTCCTCGACCGTGTCCGTCCGGCATTCGCGGTGATCAGTGTGGGATTTGCGAACTCCTACAATCACCCTCACCCGCAGTTGCTGGATCGGTTGGCGCGAAAGGGCGCCACGACCCTCCGCACAGACCGGATGGGGCAGATCCGCATCATCACCGACGGTCGGCGGCTCGAGGTCTTTTCAGGACTGCCCCTGGCCCTCCGTTGAGGCCTCGGCCTCCTCCGCGCCTCGCGGACCCGCCGCCTGGGACTCCGCAATCAATAACAACGCCTCTTCCACGCGCGCCTTGGGTACGCGAATCTCGCAGGGGAGATTGGGAAACTCCGGCCCGCCGACGACGACGCAAGGCACACCGCCGGCCTCCAGCAACCCACGAATGACCTGGATCTCGCTCGGCGCGTCGTGCTCCTCGGCACGGAGCACCGTTACCAGGTCGAACTCCTCGGACGTGTCCAGTTGCTCCGGCGCTACCGGTTCAGGGTCCATGCTCCGAGCATACAGCGGCGCCGCCGTCCGGGGAATACCGCCGAGGCACCAGAACGGAACCAGCCGTCAGGAGCATTCCGCGGCAACCCGGCCCGCCGCGACGTCCGCCGCCTCCGTCGTTGCCACCTCGTCAGTCTGCCGGGTGCGGCGGGTGAGCAACTCGACACGGCCCTGCGCCAGCTTCTTGCCGACGGTTATCCGGTAGGGCACTCCGATCAGATCCGCGTCTTTGAATTTCACCCCCGGCCGTTCGTCGCGGTCGTCCAGCAGCGCGTCCAAACCCTTGGCGAGGCACTCCCGGTAGATCTCTTCGGCGGCCGTCCTTTGCGCTGCATCGGCATTGTTAACCGGAGTCACAACGACCTCGAAGGGAGCGATGGAGGCTGGCAGCGACATCCCCTGTTCGTCGTGGTAAAGCTCCACGGCCGCGCACAGGATGCGCTCGATTCCGATTCCGTAGGAACCCATAATCGGCGTGATCTCGCCGCCGGCGGCATTGAGTACGCGCAACCCCATGCCGTCGGAGTACTTATAGCCGAGCTTGAAAATGTGGCCGATCTCGACCGTCTTGGTCAGCTTGAGCGGCCTGCCGCAGTTTTTGCATGCGTCGCCGTCGATCGCCTGTCGCAGGTCGAACCACTCCGGCTGGAAATCCTCGCCAGGGGTGACGTTGCGCAGGTGGTAGTCGTCCTGGTTGGCCCCGGCGATCATGTTCCGCCGGCCGGAAAGCGCCAGATCGGCCAAAATGCGGACGCCCTTCACGCCAACCGGGCCGAGCGAACCGGCGTCGGCTCCAAAGGACTGCCGGATCTCCTGGGGGTGCGCCGGGCGCACTTCGGTGGCGCCTACGGCGCCGGCAAGCTTGGTTTCACTCAGGCTGTGATCGCCGCGTACCAAGGCGAGAATCAACTCCTCACCGGCCACCATCACCAGGCTCTTCATCTGCGAAGTTTCCGGCAGGCCCGTGAACTCGGCGACATCCGCGATGGTCTTCCGGCCGGGCGTGTGGAACCTCTCCGGGGCTAGGTCGCCGCCCGGGTCGGCCGCGAGCGGCGGCGTCGCATTGGATTCGGCCTTTTCGAGGTTGGCGGCGTAGCCGCAACCGCCGCACAGCGCCACCCAGTCCTCGCCCGCCTCGGTGGGCACCATGAACTCCTGCGACTGACTGCCCCCCATCGATCCGGAGTGGGCCTCGACGGCGAAGTAACGCAAGCCGCAGCGGTCGAAGATGCGGCAGTATGCCTGGCGGTGGCGTTCGTAGGCCGCGTCCAAGCCGGAGGCGTCCATGTCGAAGCTGTAGGAGTCCTTCATCAGGAACTGGCGCACGCGCAGCAAGCCGCTTTTGGGCCGCGGCTCGTCGCGGAACTTGGTCTGGATCTGGTACCAAATCTGCGGGAGTTGCTTGTAGCTGCGAAGTTCGCCCCGCGCCACCGAGGTCATGATCTCCTCGTGGGTCATCCCCAGGCAAAGGTCGTGCTGCCAGCGGTCCTTCAACCGGAACATATTGTCGCCCATGACCTCCCAGCGGCCGGATTCCTGCCAGAGTTCCGCCGGGTTTAGCGCGGGCAACAACATCTCCTGAGCTCCGATGGCGTTCATCTCCCCGCGCACGATGGCGACGATCTTCAGCAACGACCGCTGCGCCAGGAACAGGTAGTTATAGATGCCCGCCGAAAGCTGGCGCACGTAGCCCGCGCGCAGCAGCAAACGGTGACTGGCAACCTCCGCCTCGGCGGGGTCCTCCCGCAGTGTGGGGATAAACAGAGCGCTCCATTGCATGGGGTTTCTCGAAGGAAGAAGGAACGAAGCAGCCATTTTAGCATGCTAAAATCGAGTTCGGACTGGCATGCGGATTGCTATTGGGGCGGACCACGCGGGGTTAGCGTTGAAAGAGCACGTTCGCGAGCAGTTGACACGTGCCGGGCACGTGGTAGTCGACTACGGGACGGGTTCGGCCGAATCGTCGGACTACCCGGATTTCGCATTCCCCGTGGCGGGGGACGTGGCGGCTGGAAAGGTGGATCGCGGCATCCTGGTCTGCTCGACGGGTGTCGGGATGTCGATCGCGGCCAACAAGGTCCCGGGGATCCGGGCGGCGGTGGGGACCGGCGTCGAAGAGGTCCAATTGACCCGGGGGCACAACGACGCCAATGTTCTCACATTGGGCGCAAAATACACCTCTCCGGCGCAGGCCGACGCGATGATTGACGCGTTTCTGGCGACGGAATTTATGGGCGGGAGGCACTCGAGGCGGATCGACAAGATCGCGGCCTTCGAGAGGGGGTCGAGTTGCGCGAAGGAGCCACAGGAAACCAAACGATGACGATCCAAGAGAGAATGGCCCGTCCGTTGAGCGAAGTCGATCCGGAGATCAGTAGGGCGATTGAGTGCGAACTGGAGCGGCAGCATTCGCGGTTAGAGTTGATCGCCAGCGAGAATTTCACCTCGCAGGCCGTGCTCGATGCTACCGGGAGCGTTTTCACCAACAAGTACGCCGAAGGCTACCCCGGCAAACGCTACTACGGCGGGTGCGAGTTCACCGACATTGCCGAAAACCTGGCGCGGGACCGGGCCAAGAAGCTCTTCCACGCCGAGTATGCCAACGTGCAGCCGCACGCCGGCTCTCAGGCCAACGCGGCCGCCTATGCGGCTGTCCTGAACCCCGGCGACACCATCCTGGGAATGAACCTGTCCCACGGCGGTCACCTGACACACGGCCACCATCTCAATTTTTCGGGCAAGACCTACAAGGTGGTCCCGTACGGAGTCCGGCGCGAGGACGAGATCATCGATTACGACGAGTTGGCGCGTCTGGCCGGGGAGCATAAACCGAAGCTGATCGTGGCCGGTGGGAGCGCCTATCCTCGGATCATCGATTTCCGCCGTTTCCGCGAAGTCTGCGATTCGGTGGGCGCCATTCTTATGGTGGATATGGCGCACTTCTCCGGGCTGGTGGCGGCGGGGCTGCATCCCAATCCGTGCGAGTGGGCCGACATTGTCACCTCCACAACGCACAAGACACTCCGTGGTCCGCGGTCCGGGGTCATCCTGGCCAAGGAAAAATTCGCCGCCGCCATCGACAAGAGCGTGTTTCCGGGGCTTCAAGGCGGCCCGCTGGTTCACGTGATTGCCGCCAAGGCGGTGTGCTTCGCCGAGGCGATGGCGCCGGAGTTTGTCGACTACCAGCGGCAGGTGCTGGCGAACGCCCGCGCGCTGGCCGCAGGGATGGCCGCCGAGGGCTTCCGGGTTGTATCCGGCGGTACCGACACCCACCTTATGCTCATCGACGTGTTCGCGAAAGGGGTCAAGGGGCGGGAAGCCGAAACGGGATTGGACAAGGCCTACATCACCGCAAACAAGAACACGATCCCGTTCGACGTAAATCCACCCCTGAACCCGAGCGGAATCCGGCTGGGCTCGCCCGCCGTCACCACGCGGGGGTTCGGCGAGACGGAAATGCGCGAAGTGGCGGCGTTGATCGCCGAGGTCCTCAACAACCTCGGCTCGGAAGCGAAGATCGCGGCCGTGCGGCAGCGCGTGGCGGCGCTGGCCGCCCGTTTTCCGCTATACGGATGGAAGTGGGCGTCCGCCGCCAGAGGGTAGGGCGACATTCGCATCCTGATCGACACCCGGCACGTCCGGGATTTCGGAATCGGCACCTACATCCGGAACCTGGTCCGCGCTTTGGGCGAACTGGACCGTGAGAACCGCTACCTTCTGCCGGCTCGTGCGGGCGACGTGCCCGAATTGCCCCCGGTGCCTGAGAACTTCGAAGTCCTTCCCTACGAACGCGCCGACGACAGGGTGCTCGACCAGGCGGCCTTCGCCCTCTACGCCCGGACGTTGCGCGCCGATGTGTTCCACATTCCACTGAACGTCGTATCGCCGTGGATGCCGAAGCCCTATGTGGTCACGGTTCACGACATGAGCAGCCTGCTTTTTGAGGATGCCGGGACCAAACGCAAGCGCTACCGTCTGTATCAGTTCCGGCGAGGCTTGGAACGTGCTTCCCGCGTCATTGCGGTTTCCAACGCCACCCGGCGGGACATTGAGGACTTGTTCGGAATCAAGTCCGGCAAGATCGCCCAGATCTACAACGCCCCCGACCCGCGGTTTTTGCAGGCGGGAGCGGCGCCGGACTTCGAAGGCCGGTCACAACAACTGGAGCGGTATCAGATCCACCACCCGTTTCTCCTGTACGCGGGAACCATCCGGCCCCAAAAGAACATCCCGCGGCTGGTGGAGGCGTTCGCGGTGTTGCGCGGAGACCTGGAGACCGATCCTCTGTACAAAGACCTGCGCCTGGTCATCATCGGAGACGAGATCTCCCGCCATCCGGCCGTACGGCGGACCGTGATCCAGACGCGCATGCAGCCCTACGTCCGGTTTCTGGGCTTTGTTCCCTTCGACACTCTGCGGGTTTTCTATTCGGCGGCGGCGGCTTTTGTTTTCCCTTCGCTGTACGAGGGATTTGGACTGCCGCCCCTGGAAGCGATGGCCTCGGGCACCCCGGTGGTGACTTCGAACATCAGTTCGCTGCCCGAAGTGGCGGGCGCCGCCGCCGTGCTGGTGAACCCGGATAACGTCTTCGAGATCGCCAAGGGGATTCGCGAGGTGCTTACCAACCACGCCCTGCGCACGGCGATGATCGAGCGCGGCTATCAGCAGGCAAGGCGGTTCAGTTGGGAATCCACCGCGAAAGGAGTCCTGGAGATTTACCGCGAGACGGCCGGCGGTTTGAGGAACCAGGCATAGCAGTGATTGCCCAGGCGTGCGGCCTCCGGCCGTTTCATGAGGGGCCGGTCGAGGTAACGCGCCAGGAAGGTCAGCCAGCCCAGCGCCCCGTGCGCGGCCGCGCGCCAGAACCGCCAGGGGAACAGCAACTTCACGTACTCCAGCAGGAAGACCAGAATCGTAGCCGTGGGCCCGGTCCGCCAACCGCTGGCCACACACACCATCCCCCCCGCGATGGCTTCGAGAGACGCTGGGGTGAACCGGTGGTAGTCGTTGGGGTACTCGTGAAGCGGGTGGCAAAAGGGTGCCACAACGTGGAGGAACCCCCCGGGGGCCAGCACGCGCTCGACTTCCCGCATGACCGCCGAGGGGTCGCGCACATGCTCGAGAACCGCGTCGCACTCAACCCGCGTGAACAGACCTTCCCGAAATGGAAGATGGTGGGCGTCGGCGGCCACATCCACCCCGGTCCAGGGGGCGAGATCGACGTTGACGTAACCGGGCACCTCGCCACCCGCTCCTCCCACGTACAAGTTCCAACGGCCCAGTGGAAAGTCGGACGGCTCTTCTGGATTCAGGACGAGAGGCGCCGGGGGCGAAAGCCACCGGCGAAGGCGCCACCGCCATTGGGAGGATCTTCGTGCTAGGATCAGTTGCTCGACGCCGCGTTCCACTTCCCGCCCTCTGTCGAGTATACAATCCACCGTCAGGCCTAACCCAGCCCCAGAAAACGCCCGACCCACACGACGCGGGCCCGCACGACATCCAGCAAGTGCGCCCCGTGTAAGGGAAATACCTCATAACCGTCGCATTGCCGGCGTCCGGACGCTCCCAAGACCAAGACGTCGTCCCGCTCCAAGCTAACGCGGCGCACCAGGCCCTCGCCGCGACGATTGACGACATAGGCCGCGCGGGGGTCCGGGTGCCGCCGCGCCTGCTCGGAATGATCGAGGAGGATCAAATCGTCGCCCCGAAACAGAGAATCCATGCGGGGATCGGCCGCCAGGCGCGCCACCACCGGGCGATCCAACCCGGCAAGGAAGATCGCCGGGAATGGGTACCGCTCGATGCGGCTGGCCTCGGTGGGGAACGGTAGGCCCGGCCCCAGCCAGCCCTCCAACACCGGAATCTCCACCTGTGCAGGGGTCCCAGCGGGGGGGGCCGGACGCTCGGGCGCGCTGGCGGCTCCCAGGAGATCTTCCACGCTCATTTGAATGTGCTTAAGAATTGAATCGGTGGCAAATAGCGAGAGAGTTCTTTCGCCTTTCAGTACATTATGTATATGCGGTTGTGAAATCCCGGTGAGCGCCGCGAGTCTGCGTTCACTGAGTTCGCCGTTCTGTGTGCGCTCCCGCAAGAGCGCGATGAGCCTCTGCTGCAAGTCGCCGAAGTGCATCGTTTTCGGATATTCAGGCTATTCCATTCTGAAATAGGACGTTTTCCCTATAGAATACTACCACAGTTCTAGCGGTAATAGGACCGCTAGATCGGCCGTTGTCTTCCCGTAAGTCATTTGAAATAAACATTTTATCAGCAAAAGAATTTTTTTGTTTTCTAATTTTGAAATTTTCTTTTTCAAACTCTTGACGCTCGTTGGGGACCGGTTAGATTTGGAAACGGAAGAGGGAGGCGCTCCGGTGAATGAGGGCGCCCACGGGAGAACCCAACAGATGGATTGGACCAGATCGGACACAATCGCACTGGCGAATCGCACTTGCAGCCAGTGCCATGGCATGGGGCTGCGGGACGGGGACCGGAGCAGCAACAAACCCTGCAACTGTGTGTTGCGGGCTATCTTTCGCGCATGCTACGCACGCTTCCGGCACTGCGCGTCCAAACAGAAGTACATCAGCCATGCGACCCTGGAGTTCATCGCGGGACGGGAGGGGCGGTTCACCTGGGGCCGCAAGGACGAGGAGTACGTGGCGGATTTCTGCCTGGTGAGCCG
>CAZVIK010000029.1:24045-29465 GCA_964627045.1 uncultured Solibacteraceae bacterium
TCATTTCTTATTGGGCGCCGATTGGAAGCTCTGCACGCGGCGGTTGAACATCGATCGCGGCAACTTCTTCCACGAGGTCTACCGGATCGAACAGAAACTGGGACGCGTGTTCCGCGAACTGGAGCCCTATGGGTTGTTCCCGCTGGAGGACTATTTCCACGGAGAACGCCGGGCGCCGCAGCCGGCCTGGGTCCCCCGCGCGGCGGGCATGAGTCTCCCGTTCGCGCCACAGCACGGCGCCCTACGTGTTCCTCTCCTTGCGAGAATCGCTTAGGCGATGGCTCCTCCGGGCCTTCTTCTCGCCTGGAAGAAGGCCTGGAGCATTTCGGTGCACTCGGCTGCCAGGACCCCTTCGACGATTTCCACGCGGTGGTTCAGCAGATCGGAATCGGCCACAGCGAACTTGCTGCGCACGCCCCCGAAGCGTAGGTCGCGCGCGCCGAACACGAGGCGGCGGACACGTGCGGCCACGAGCGCACCGGCGCACATGATGCAGGGCTCGAGCGTGCTGAACAGCGTGGCGTCTTCCAGGCGATAGTTGGCGCAGGCCATCGCAGCCTCGCGCAGGGCCAGGATCTCGGCATGCGCGGTGGGATCGCGGCGCGACACCGGTGAGTTGAATCCCCGCCCCACGATGCGGTCTTCCACGACCACGAGCGCGCCGACCGGCACTTCTCCGGCGGTCTCGGCCTCCTGCGCCAGCGCAAGCGCTTCCCGCATGTAGGCTTCGTGATTCACTTCCCCCGATTGTAATGGACCGAGCCCCAGCCGGTGCGATATGCTGCTGGCGGAGGTTGGGATGAACGCCAGGATCAGGGTCAGGGCATTTACGGTGGCGGCGGGTCTGCTGACCGCTTGTTCGGGCGTCCGGAGTGGGATGAACCCCCAACAACTAAGGGACGCCGACCTGGCGTTTGCCCGCGCGACGGCGGAACGCGGGCTAGAAGGTTTCCGTTCCTTTCTGGCCGAGGACGTGATGACGATCCGGCCGGACATCCCCGTGGTGAAGGGCGCCGGGGCCGTGGCAGAGCGGTGGGCCCCGCTGTTGAACGACCGGTCGCAATCGATCACCTGGCAGCCCGTCGAGGCGGTGATCTCTCCTGCCGGCGACATGGGGTTTACCGTGGGTACGTACGAAATCAGGCGGTCCGGAGGCGGCGCGAGCGGCGCCGTCCGGACCGGCAAGTATGTCACGATCTGGAAACGCGAGGCCGGCGGCCGGTGGCGCGTCGCCTACGATTCCGGGGTCCAGGATGCCGCCCCCGATGTCCCGCACCCTAACTAACCCCCGTATCGCGCTACAATGGGACCGGTTGCCCGGCAGTTGCCCGCGCCCGTCGAGGCGCCGGCATGGAATGCCAGAAGGCACAACAAGGAAAACATGCAAGACAAGTTGAATATTGCGGTGTTTGTCGATTACGACAACATCGAAATCGGCGTCAAGTCCACGCTGCAGCGCGAGTTCGACGTCTCGGTGGCGCTCAACGCGCTCAAAGAGCGCGGCGACATCGTCGCCAAATTCGCTTACGCGAACTGGACCCGGCAGGAAGGCGCCACGCGCCAGATGGCGGCCAACGCCGTCCAGATGGTGCAACGCATTCCGTCGCCGCGCGGCGACAAGAATGGCGCCGACATCAATCTCGCTCTGGACGCCCTGGAGATGGCGTTCACCCACGACCACGTCAACGCGTTCGCTATCGTCAGCGGCGACAGCGACTTCATCCCCCTGGTCAACAAGCTCAGGGAATTCGGCAAGACCATCTACGTGCTCGGCGGCAAGGCATTCACCAGCACGATTCTCCAACAGAACTGCCATGAGTTCATCAGCTACGAATCGCTGCTCGACGAGCCGCAGAAGCCGCACCGGCAACAGCAGCAGACGCAGCAATCGCAGCCGCAGCAGCAATCCGGCCAGCGCCCGCCGCGCCGCAAGGCTCCGCCATTGGACATCGCGCTCGCCATGCCGCTGGTGGAGCGCGCACTGGCCGTGTTGGAGCGCCGGGGTGTGCAACCGCAGCTAGGACTGCTCAAGTCCACCATGCTGCAACTGGACGCCACCTTCAGCGAGAAGGCTTACGGCTGCGGCAGCTTTTCCGACTTCGTCGAGAAGCTGAAACATGCGGGTTACGTCAACCTGAGCGGCAGCGAAGGACGCTACTTCATCGAGCGCAAGGAGACTGCCGAGCCCGCCAAGGCTCCGGCCCCGAAGCCGGAGGAAGCCCTGCCGCTGCTGCGCGACGTGCTGGAGACCCACCGCCTGGATATGGAGGCCGGTTGTCTGGCCGACCAGTTGGAAGGCTGGGTGATGGACGCGCAGCCCGAGTTCAGTCCGACGGTCTACGGTTTCCAGGAATTCGCCGAGTTTCTCAACTTCGCTCAGGACAAGATCCTGGTGCGCGTGGAACCGGACGAGGAAAAGGGGCTCTTGGTTTACTTAGGCGCCGAATTCTATCCGCCCGCGCCGGAGCCGGAACCTGAGCCCGCGGCGGAGGCCGAACAGGTCGAAGAGGACGAACCGCAGCCGTTTGTGGAAGGCCAGCCGTCCGCCTTCGCCGAGCCGGAACCGGAGCCGAAGCCGCGCCGTACGACCACGCGCCGGAGGAAGACGGGCGAGCCTGGCACAACATCTCAACGCAAACCGCGCGCCCGGCGCACCAGCACGCGTCCCCGCAAGAGCCCGATGCCGGACTAGGCCGGGACCCCGCTGCGGGGCGTTGCGGCCTCGTGTCTCTCATGGGCGGGGGTTTGGCCTGTGTTAGCATCGGGTTTCTGAGGAGCCGAGGCTTTGTTCGAATTGCTGAAAGCGCCGATCCTCTCCGTGCAGGACTTTTTCATCCTCTCGGGCAGAGCGATTCGCGGGGTTTTCCGGCGGCCGCACTACGCCGATGACATCGCCATCCAGATGGACACCATCGGCTTCGGCAGCCTTCCCATCGTGTTGCTGACCGGTTTCTTCAGCGGTGCCGTAATGGCGCTGCAAATGTCGAAGGCGCTGGCGCAGTACGGCGCGGTCGGCAAGACCGGCGAACTGGTGACCATCAGCCTGGTGCGGGAGTTGGGCCCCGTATTGACCTCGTTGATGGTGGCCGGCCGGAACTCTTCGGGCATCGCCAGCGAGTTGGGGTCGATGAAGGTCACCGAGCAGATCGACGCCATGCGCGCGCTGGGGACCGATCCGGTCCAGAAGCTAGTGACGCCGCGGCTGATCGCCACCTGTTTCGTTTTGCCCCTGCTAACGGTGGTGGCGGATTTTCTGGGCATGTTCGGCGGCTTCCTGATCGCCTACACGCTGCTGGACATGAGCCCGTCGTTTTATTGGAACACGGCCTGGCACTCGATCGGCTACAGCGATATGGCGCAGGGGGTGATCAAGCCTTTCGCATTCGCCTTCATCGTCGCGTTGGTGGGCTGTCATTACGGGCTGCGGACCTCCGGCGGCACGCAAGGCGTCGGCCTTTCGACGACCAAGGCCGTGGTCGTGGCCTCGGTCTGGATCTTCGTGATCGACTTCTTCATCACGCGGTTCTTTGTAAATGTCTGAGCCAGAGATGCCTCCCGCCACTCCGGCCAGCATGTTGCGGTTCGAGGGCGTTTCGCTGGCCTTCGACGAGGGCCGGGTGCTGGATGACGTCAGCTTCGAGGTCCTGGAAGGCGAGACGCTCATCATGCTGGGATGTGCTGGAAGCGGCAAGACCGTGCTGTTGAAGACGGCGCTGGGCCTGCTCAAGCCCGACTCGGGCCGCATTTTTGTTTTCGGTCAGGACATCACTGGGCTGAAGGAGCGAGATCTCTTCGACATGCGTGCGCGGATGGGCATCCTGTTTCAGGAAGGCGGGCTGTTCGATTCGCTAACCATCGAAGAGAACGTGGCTTATCCGCTGCTAAACCAGCGTCTATTGCAGGTGCCGCCCAGCCAGGCGCGCCCCCGCGTTCAGGAGGCGCTCCAGTTCGTCGAACTGGAACACACGCTGGACAAGTTCCCGAGCGAGCTGTCCGGCGGCATGCGGCGGCGCGTCGGCATCGCGCGCGCGGTGGTGTCGCAGCCCCGGCTTGTGCTGTACGATTCCCCCACGGCGGGGCTGGACCCGATCACGGCCTACACCATCATCTCGCTGATCATCAAGGAGCGCGATCTGCAAAACACGACCACCGTGATGGTCACGCACCGTTACCAGGATGGGACTTGGATGGACGATTTCCGATACAATCCCAACAGTGGGCGGTTGGAACCGGCGCCACCACGAAACGGATCCGGGCGGCCGGCCACGGGGTTTCTCGTGATGCGGGAGGGCCGGGTCGTATTCAAGGGGAGCCGGCGGGAGTTGGAGTCCTGCCCGGAGGCGTACGTCAAGACGTTTGTGAGGCAGTAGGCGAACGATCATGCCATCGGCGAAAAAGGTCAGGTGGGCGCAGCTAAGGGTAGGGATCATGAGCGCGGTTGCGATGGTCCTGCTCGGCACCTTGATCTTTCTGCTCACCGGAACGAAGAATCTGTTCGTTCCCAAGGCCACGATTTACACCTACATGGACGATTCGGCCGCGTTGGCGGTTGGCGCGCCAGTCCGGCTGAACGGCTTCCTGATCGGCAACGTCACTGCCGTGAACCTTTCCGGCCTCAACGTGCCCCGCCGGATCATTCGCGTAGCGATGGCCGTAGACGCCGCCTCGCTGACGGCGATTCCTGTCGATTCCGAGGCGGGCGTGAGCGCCGAGAACGTGCTGGGGACCAAGTTCATCAACATCAAAAAGGGGCAGAACCGCGATACCGTCAAAGCCGGCGGCGAACTGCCCAGCAAGGATGTGAGCGAGTTCGACGAAGTGGTGCAATCCGGCTACGACGTGATGGTCACCGCGCGAGCGCTGCTCCGGCGCATCGACGGCGTCGTGAACGAGTTGGAGAAAGGCCGCGGCACGATCGGACAGTTACTGGTGGACAAGACCCTCTACGACCGGCTCAACGCCGCCGTGAACGAAGTGCAGAAGGTTGCCGCCGCGGTGTCTAGCGGCCAGGGCACCGTCGGGCGCTTGCTCCACGACGAGGGGCTGTACAACGATCTTCGCACCACCATCCGGCGGCTCGACGACCTGGTTACGGCGATCCAGGACGGACAGGGGACGGCGGGGAAGCTCATCAAGGACCCGGCGCTCTATGACGACGCACGCAAGACCGTGGCCGAACTGCGCGGAATCGTCGAAGACCTCAACGCCGGAAAAGGCACCGCCGGCAAGCTTCTCAAGGACGACCAGCTTCACCGGCAACTGCAGGAGGCCATCGCCAAGCTTGACGACACGCTTGTGAAGCTCAACACGGGCCAGGGAACCCTTGGCCAGTTGCTGGTGAACCCGAGCCTCTACGAATCGTTGAACGGCGCGAGCATCGAGATGCGCGACCTCATGAAGGACTTCCGCGCCGACCTCAC
>CAZVIK010000030.1:0-232 GCA_964627045.1 uncultured Solibacteraceae bacterium
GACGAGATCGACGGGATCTACCTGAAGGTCACCTCGGGCACCGATTCGGTGGAGACCTCGAAGGTGGTGAGCGCCATCCTGGCCTCGACGCACAAGGACGCGGGCGACTACACGGTGGTGGTTCCGGCCGACCTGCTGGAGCAGCGGCGGCAGACGCAGATGATCTTCTCGATCGTCATGATCTGCATCGCGGGCATCTCGCTTCTGGTGGGCGGCATCGGCATCATGAACA
>CAZVIK010000030.1:242-28699 GCA_964627045.1 uncultured Solibacteraceae bacterium
GCTGGCGACGGTGCTCGAGCGCACCCGCGAGATCGGCATCCGGCGCGCCATCGGCGCGCGGCAGGCCGACATCGTGCGGCAGTTCCTCACTGAGGCCGTGCTGATCTCCATCGTCGGCGGGTTGATCGGCATCGCCTTCGGCTTCAGCCTGTCTCAAGTTATTGCGGCGGCGGCGGGCTGGTCGACGGTGGTCACCTGGGGTTCGATCGCGGTGGCGTTCGGCGTCTCCGTAGGAATCGGCCTCTTGTTCGGTATCTACCCGGCCGTGCAGGCCGCAAAACTGGACCCCATCGAGGCGATCCGGTACGAATAACGGGATTATCCATGAGACTACGGTTCACAGTACTGGCTCTTGTTTGCGTCTCCGGGCTGCTGGCCCAGGAGGAGGCGCCTTTGTTCCCCAAGGCGTCCTATTTCCGCAAGATGTTTTCCACCCCGAACACGCGCGTGGAGTTGCAGCCGCCGGTGCGGCTGGCCGACTACGTGGTGGACGGGAAGCTGGAACTCTCCCTGCGGAGCTACCTTGACCTGGTGATGGCCAACAACACGGACGTCTCGATCCAGAAGCTCTCGGTGGAGACTTACAAGAACGCGATCACCTCGGCCTTCGGCCGGTACGACCCGACGCTGACTGTTTCGGCCGGATACAACCACTCCGCGGTGCCGGCCGCCGACCAGTTGCAGGGCGCGGCCGTCAGCAAGTCGACCACCGCCGGACCGCTCCAGTTCAACTACAGCCAGTTGCTCGGTACCGGCACGACGATCACCAGCGGTTTCACCGGGCAGAAGGTGTCCAACAACAGCGCCTTCTCGACCTACAATCCGGCGTTCTCCTCGACCTTCTCGGCGGGCTTTACGCAACCGCTGCTGCGGGGCCGGAGTCCGGAGATCTCGCGGATGCCGATCACCATCGCGCGGGCCAACTTGCGCAGCCAAGAGCTGAACATGACCAACCAGGTCATGGGCCTGATCCAGACGGCCGAAAACGCGTACTGGGACGTGGTTGGGGCGCGGGAAAGCCTGCGTGTGCAGCAGGAATCTTTGAACATGCGGTCGGAGTCGTTGAAGCGCAGCCAGAGGGAGTTGGAACTCGGGGCGATCCCACAACTCGACATCTACCAACCGCAAGCTGACTACGCTTCGGCCGAAATCCAGGTCTCCCAGGCGAGGTTTCGGCTGGCGCAGCTTGAAGACGCGCTGCGGCGGCAGATTGGGGCGGATCTGGACCCGAAGTTCCGGGACGTGCCGATCGTGCTGACCGAGTCGGCCTCGCAGTCAACCGAGACGACCGCTCTGGATCGAGAGGCGCTGGTACAGAAGGCGCTGGCGACGCGCCTGGACCTTCAGACTTCCCGTCTTTCGCTAGAGATCGACGACATGAACATCCGCACGTCGACCGATCTCTTACGCCCGCAGTTGAGCCTGACCGGCAACTATTCCTCTAACGGCCGCGGCGGCGACCAGTACGTAAAGACGGGGCTCGGAAGCGATGCGGTAACATCGGTGATTCCGGGCGGTTTGTATGATGCCCTGAGCGAGGTTTTCGGATTCAACAACACGACTTACCGCATCGGCCTGACTCTCACGCTTCCGCTGCGGGACCGCACGGGCGCGATGCGCCTGGCCGACAACCTGGTGAGGAAGAAGCAGGACACCTTGAGCCTAAGGAAGGCCGAACAGGGCGTGCGCCTGGAGGTGCTCAACGCGGTGAGCCAGGTGGAATCCAGCCGGGAAGCCGTGCGGCTGGCGGTGATTGCGCGAGACCTGGCCCAGAAGCAGCTCGAGGCCGAAAAGCAAAAGTACGACCTGGGCACGACACAGATGTACTACGTGCTGGACGCCCAGACGCGGCTGACGACCGCCGACGGCAACGTCGTCACCCAGTCGGTCAACTACCGCCGCAACCAGCTCAACCTGCTGCGGGTGGTGGGTACGCTGCTCGAAGAGCGCGGCATCAAGGTACAATAGGGGGTTCAGGAACACCGGAACGGGGAGCTCGCCGATTCGGCGGGCTCCCCGCCGCATTTCTTGAGCTTCGCCATGGGCCGCATCCACGTCCTTCCCGACCAGGTTGCCAACAAGATCGCCGCGGGGGAAGTTGTCGAGCGGCCGGTTTCGGTCGTTAAAGAGCTGCTGGAAAACTCGCTGGATGCCGGGGCGGGCGGGTTCCGGATCGACGTCGAGAACGGCGGCCGGCGGCTCATACGCGTGGCCGACGACGGCGGCGGGATGCTACGCGACGATGCGATGCTGGCCTTCGAGCGCCACGCCACCAGCAAGCTGACGGAAGCCAAAGACCTGGTGAAGATCGCGACTCTGGGGTTTCGGGGGGAGGCGCTCCCTTCGATCGCCTCGGTTTCCCGCGTGGTCCTGGAAACGCGCTCGGCGGCGGAGTCCACCGGCACACGGCTCGAGTTGGCGGGCGGCAGGCTGCTGAAGGTGGAGGAGTCCGCGCTGGCCACGGGGACTACGGTGACGGTGAGAGACCTGTTCTACAACGTCCCGGCGCGGAAGAAGTTTCTGAGAACCGAGCCGACCGAACTGGCGCATATCGCGTCTTTGGTGACGCACTACAGCCTGGCGCACCCGGAAAAGAGCTTTCTGCTGCGCAACGGCGCAAACGAACTGCTATCGGCGACGCCCGTGGCCGAACTGCGCGAGCGTGTCTACCAGGTGTTTGGAAGCCGCGTGGTGAACGAACTGGTCGAGATGCGGGGCGTGGAACGCGAACGGCGGGCCGCGCCCGCCCCGGGAGAGGATGAAGGGGGCGGGGTGCGCCTATTCCGGCTCCGGGGCTTCGTATCACGCCCGCAGTATCAGAAGCTGAACCGTAACTCGATCTTCCTGTTCGTGAACAACCGGCTGATTCGGGACAAGCTGCTGATGCATGCCGTGGGGTCGGCCTATCACAACCTGATGCCGGCGGCGTGCTATCCATTTGCGCTGCTGTTTCTGGATTGCGATTTCGAGGAGGTGGACGTCAACGTTCATCCGTCGAAGACCGAGGTGCGGTTTCACCACGGTTCCTTTGTGCACGACATGGTGAGGGATGCGATCCGGGAGGCGCTGGTGGAATCGCGGCCGGTATCGGCGATGCCGGCGCCGTCGGCCGTCGCCCTGGAGCGCGGCGAGCAGCCGGCGGCGGGACTACCGTTCTCCGAGTTCACCGCGCGCGTGGAGGGCGGCGGTTGGACCGATGTCCCGGCGGTGGCGTTGCCGGTGGTCCTGCCGACGCCGGGCGCCCCCGCCGAGGAGCCTGAAATGATGCTGCCGTCGCCGCGAATCCCGGCGGCTCCGGAGCGAACCGCCGTGCGCCGGATTCCCGAGACACACCAGGGCTTCCCGGGCGAACTGGAGCCGGAAAGCGCCAGCCTGGAAGCGCTCGCCGGGCTGCGGCCCCTGGGGCAGATCCACGAGAGCTTCATCGTCGCGGCGGGGAGGGACGGCCTTTGGATCATCGATCAGCACGTGGCGCACGAGCGGGTCCTGTTTGAGAAGGTGCTCAAGCAGGCCGCCGCACGGCGTGTGGAATCGCAGCGGCTGCTGCTGCCGGTGGTCGTCGAACTGACCGTGGCGCAGCAGGCCGAATACGCACGGATCGCGGGGGAGTTGGAGGCGGCCGGCATCGAAACGGAGCCGTTCGGGCGGCTGACGGTGGCCGTGAAGACGGTGCCCGCCGGGGTGGCGACGGGGGACGTGGAAAAGCTCCTGTTTGAGATCCTGGAAGTCGCCGACAGCGAGCTGCGGAGCGCCTCTGTGGGGGGCCTTCGACGTGAGATCGCCGCCTCGGTCGCCTGCCGCGCGGCGATCAAGGTAAACACGCCGCTTACGCCGGCCAAGATGGAGTGGTTATTGACCGAACTGGCCCGGACCGAATGCCCGATGACCTGCCCGCACGGCCGCCCGATCGCACTGCGCTACGCTACCCGCGAGATCCTCCGCGGGTTTCACCGGATCTAACCGAAAACTGCCGCGTAGGCGACGTGGCACAGTATGGCGACCGACCAAGGTAGGATTATTAGAATCAACGCCTTGGAATAGCTTACCCGCCGGCCTGCCACCGAGAACCCTAGCGCCATGAGCAGTACCATCCAGATGGTGAACAGGTTGGCGTGGGAGGCGAGCGCCTTGAGCCACGCCGCCGTGTCCTGGCCGAGAAACGCGCCCAGATGGACGGGGAGCGGGTTCTGGAGGTCGAAGTCCGCCGGGTCCTTAAGGAACATCACCACCAGGGCCAAGACGCTCGCCAGTCCGGAGGGGAGAAACGAGTAACAGGTGATACTGAACGCAGTCTTGAACTTGACCTCGGCTCCCCCCAGAAAGTTGAAGCACGCCAATAAGATAGCGGCGACCACAAGGCAGGAAATGGCGATCGCGAGCACGGCGCTGGCATAGGTCATCGGAGCGGCTATCTTCAGACCCATCTCGATGGCCTGCTCCTGCTGTTCGGGTGACATCTCCTGGACCCGGGAATTGGTTTCCATCTGCCGCCGGATCATGCTTTCCAGGCCGACGCGCTGGGCGAAGGCGGCAATGTAGATGGTCGATAGCAGCGTCAGCAGGATTAGGGGGACCCAAAAGCGCGGCTTGGCGGCAAGATCCTGGAAAACGGGCTTCGGTTCCCAGAAGATCCCCGCGAGCCGGCCGGCCTCTCCCATGCGCGGGACGGGGGCGTCAGATGTGCTCATACGGTCTCCATTACGTTAACCATGGTTATTAAGCAGGCACTACCCATTTGGAATCTTGTTGACCCGCAAAGAATATACTACACTTCTGGGCGACGGGTTCCACAAATTCACCGAGTGGTGGTCTACCGAGATGCTTAGCATATTCGAACAAAAGGACTTTGAACAGCAGCCCGACAAGAAGCTCACGCTGAACCGTTTGCAGAACGTGCTCGGTACGCCGCCGGGAAAGGGCGAGACCTCGCGGGCGTCGCTGGCGGTGGAGGAGTCCGGGCCCGCCGCGCGAGCGGTGCCGGTGGCGATCAGCGAACGCAAGGGCGCGCTTCCGCCGCCGCCGGACTCGATGGCTCCTCCGGTGGTGCAAGCGGGCGAGGGCCGGGCGTCGATGCACGTGACGCGCGAGGCCCCGGCGATGCCGGTTGCGACGAAGGAAGATAGGGAACCGGCACAGGTGCCCGCCGAACTGAACGAGTTCGCCGAGCAGTTCACGCGCGGCTTCCGCGAGGTGCTGGCCAACACGGTGCGCGACCTGAAGGCGCCGATCGACGAAGACCGGCGGAAGCTTGACACCACTCTGGACTCGGTGAGCCGCACGGCTCGGGATCTGGAAGCCCTCACCGACGAACTGGGGCAGGCCTGCCAGAGGATCGACGCGCTGGGCAAGGCGGTGCAAGAAGTGATGACCCGGATCGGCAAGCTGGAGGACTCGGTCAACATCGCCACGGCCGCCACGCACGCAATCCAGGACGCGCAGCAGGCCATCGAAAAGCGGTTCGAGCTGCAGGCCGGGATCATCCGCAGCCTGAATAACTCGATGCAAGCGCGCGAAGACCGGCTGGACAAGCTGTTCGGAGCGTTCCAGGCGGTGCAGGGCGCCTCCGGCGAACGGCAGTCGGGCCGCCGCCCGCTGCCCGACAACCTGTAGAATCGCGCGGGGCGGCACTTGCCGCTCCAGCCGAAAAAGGGCCGCGTATCCGAGGTGCGCACGGGCAAGCCGGTGCACGGTCCGGGATGAGTCACTCCAACTGTGCCAACAGCGCCTGAAACCGGGGGTGCCCTCGGAGCGGGTCCAGGTTGCTGTCGTTCTGGTACCAGCCGCGCTGTCCGACACCGAGCGACTTGGCCTTCTCCAGGCAAGTGACCGCCTCCTCGACACATCCCAGCATCGAGAAGATACAGCCCACGTTGTAGAGGAGCATCGGATCGTCCGGGCTCATGGCGAGAGCGCGCTCGGCCCACTCGCGCCCACGCTGATTCCGGCCCAGGGCCACCATACCATTGGCGGCCATATAACAGGCGCGGGCGTCGTCGGGATTCCACTTCAGGTGCTGCTCGGCGAGTTCGATGCCTTTGGCACGCGCGGCGGCGGCTTCCTCGGCGCGCCCCAGGTCCTGGTAGCTTTGCGCGACAAGCAGCGGCGACTGATAGTCTTCGGGCCGCACCCTCATCGCCTCTTCATAGTGGTGGATGGCCTTGAGCTTCTCTCCGCGTACGAAGCAATGCCGGGCGTAGAAGTAATGCGCTTCGAACAGGCCGGGGTCCTGCGCCAACGCCCTCTCGAAAGACCGTTCGGCTTCTTCAAACCGCTGGTTGATGCTCAAGGCCAGCGCGCGAGAAGCATGCGCCTGGGCCAATTCCGGTCCCAGTTGGACCGCCATCGAACTGGCCTTGTCCGCCTGGCGGCGCGCCTCGTCCCGGCGGCCGGCGTACAGATACAAGTAAGACCAGCAATCGGCGAGGCCGGCGTGGGCCAGGGCGTAGCCGCTGTCGCGTTCAACGGCCTGTGAAAACAACTGCCTGGCGAATTCAACCTCCCTGGGGCTGAAACGGTAGTAGAAGCTCCGGCCCCGGAGGTAATAGTCGTAGGCCGCGATGTCCTTGGTGGGCGGCGTGCGTGGGGAATCCTTCTCATCCGATGCGAGGGTTACCTCGAGGGACTGCGCCACGCGGCGGGCGATCTCTTCCTGGACCGAGAAGATATCGGTCATCTGCCGGTCGAAGGTCTCGGCCCACATCTGGTAGCCGTCCTCCGCATTGGTGAGCTGCACGGCGATCCGAAGGCGGTCGCCACACTTGCGGACACTGCCCTCCAGCAGGTTGTTCACGCGCAGCTTTCGCCCGATCTCGCAGGCGCCGTCCGTACCACCCCGGAACCGGAAGGCCGAGGTGCGGGAGGCCACGCGCAAGCGATGCAGGCGGCTCAGAGCGTGAATGATCTCCTCGGCCACGCCCTCGCAGAAATACTGCTGATCCTGCTCGCGGCTCAGGTCGGCGAACGGGAGAACGGCGATCGAAGGACCGGCACCGGGCTGCGCCTCGCCCGGGATGGCCGCGCCGCGGCTGCGCCACCAGGCATCGAGTTCGGCTCGAAAGGCGTAGACCGAACCGAGCTTATCGTGTTGAAGCCGGTGCACGGGGAGGCCTTCGTCGCGCTCCCAGCGTTGTACCGTCCGCGTGCCGCGGTTCAAGTAGGCGGCGATCTCCTTCCAGGAATCCAGGCGGCCGGACTGCAGAGGAGCGTCCTTCCCGGCCGGGAACGCCACCAGCTTCTTGGCCGGCTGCCCCTCGCTCATACCGCACCGCCCCCGGCCGCCTGAAAACGGGCGCGGTGCGCCCACAGGCCCAGGGCCGGATTCGAGACGAAGAAGACATCCTCTCCGTCCACCCGGTTGAAGCCGTCGTGAAGCGCCGACGGGTTGAATCGTTCGGTCATCTGGTCCAGGCGGGCGTAACGGAAGTGGACCGATTCGATCTCCTCCCGAGTCAGGTGGCCGGGGCAATAGGTGATTGAGAAGCGCCCTTCGGAGGAGCCGTGGATCAGGTGCGCGGCCGCGCTGAGGTTCGCCGCCAGATCCGCATTCGTATTGACGGCCTCCAACACGCGCGGCGTACCGGCGTAGCCGTACTTGCGAATCAGCCCGTCGATGGCGGGATCCTCGCCGAACTCCTTCACGCCGGGCGCGAGCACGATCAACTCCGCGCCGCTGGCGAGCGCCATCCGCGTGCGGTAGACGGCCTTGTTGCCGAGCCAGGTGCTGCGGAACTCCGAGGGGTCCAGATAGACGACGGCCTTTTGGATCTCACCGTCGAGCAACTGGAAGTTCACCTGAAGGCTTAGCGCCGCGGCCTTCTCGAAGCACTCGGCGTCGTCGCCGATGAACAGGCCGCGCATCGCCAGGCCACCCGCGCTGTTCTTGCCGACGACCGTCTGGACGTAAACGATGGGAAGGCCGCGCGCGAAGTTCTCCGAGGCGTAGTTCAGCACGCGGCGCACCGGGGTGTCGGCGCGGCCCATCATGCGCTCCATTCCGTAGACCGCGCCCAGAAAGTGGCTCTTGGAGATGCCGTCCACGCCGCCGGCGCCGACGAATACGTTCTTGTTGTAGTTGGCCATGCCGACGACCTCGTGCGGCACGACCTGGCCGAGCGAAAGGATGAGGTCGAACCCGCCCTCGACCAGCAGGCGGTCCACCTGGGCGGGCCAGCGAAACCGCAGTTTCCCTTCGGACTGGGCCTCGATGTACTCTTCGGGCACTTCCCCCAGAGTGACCAACCCGCCACGCCAGTCATGCACCTGGAATAGATCCAGCGGCATGTCGCCGAACATGGTCCGGATCTCGGCCGAGGTCATCGGAGCGTGAGTTCCGATCGCGGGCATCACGGCGGCGAGGCGGTCGCCGTAGTACTGCCAGGCGATCCGCGTGAGTTCCCCGGCGCGGGAGTGAAAACGCGTGATATCGGGAGGAAGGCAGAGCACCTTACGGCGCGGCCCAAGCAATCGAAAGGCGGCGTGAAGCGCGTCCTGAATCTGGTGCGGCGTCAGTTCCGTCGTCGGGGAACCGGCTTGGAAGTAAAGACTCATCGGGCTGGTCCTCTGACGTCGTTTTCGACCCTACCCTGTATTTTACGGCGTAACCGGCAAAAGGTTCCAGAGAATCCGCACGTTCTCTACCTGGCGGATGCGGTCACCACGACCGAGCCGGGCTGAAGTCCGTCGGAGACGGCCGTCACCTGAATCTTGCCGGCCTGTCCGGCGTGCGAGCGGACGATTAACAGCGCCAAACCGTTGAACGCCTTGCGGTTATCCGCCTGAAAGGGCTCGACCGTAGCGGCGTTGCCGTTATCGACGGCCGCGATGGTCCCCGGCCCGCCGATCTGAAACCGAACGTGATTGTCGGCCAGGGGACACAGGTTGCCAGCGGCGTCCTCGATTCGAACCGTCACAAAGGAGAGGTCGTCGCCATCGGCGCGAATGGCCGCTCGGTCGGGAACCAGCGTTATCTTCGCCGGAACGCCGGCCGTGCGCACCGCGGCGACGGCGGCCTTCTTGCGGCCGTTGTAGCCGGTCACCTGCAAAACGCCGGGCTCGTAGGGGACCTCCCACATCAGCCGGTACTTGCTGGCGAACTTGCCGGTTTCGCTGACGTTCTTGCCGACCGGGATGACGACCGGCTCGCCGAACCGCTTCTTGCGGCCGAGCGACTTCCCATTCAGCGACAGTTCCGCCTCGTCGCAATTGGTGTACACGAAGACGGGGACCGGCTTGCCTTCCATGCCTTGCCAGTTCCAATGCGGGAGCACGTGCACCATGGGCTTGGAGGTCCACTGGCTCTGGTAGAGGTAGTAGCGGTCTTTGGGGAAGCCGGCCAGGTCCACGATGCCGAAGTAGGAACTCCGGCTGGGCCAATCCCGCGCGGGGTCCTCCCGAGTTCCGGCATAAGGTGTGGGCTCGCCCAGGTAGTCGAACCCGGTCCACACGAACTCGCCGAGAACGTTGGGGAATTTGTCCTGGACTTCGAACTCGGCGTCGGGCGGGGTGGCCCAGGGCGGCGCGACCACGTCGTAGCTGGTCACCTGAAGCGACTCGTGCCGCTGGTAGTATTCGATCGGGAGGTGATATACTCCGCGGCTGCTCACCGTGGAACTGGTCTCGGAGCCGAGCAGAATCCAGTCGGGGTGTTCCTTCATCACGGGCGTGTAGAGGTGCGGCTTGTAGTTGAAACCGACGATATCGAGCGCCTCGGCCATGCCGTTCTTCATGGCGCGGTCGGGGTTGTTCATGGCCGAGGTGATGGGCCGCGTGGGGTCTTCCTGGCGCACGATGTTCGCCAGGCGCCGTGCCAGCGTGCCGCCTTCCGGGCGGGTTTGCTCCTGCACCTCGTTGCCGATGCTCCACATGATGACGCTGGGGTGGTTGCGGTCGCGGCGCAACAGGTCGCGCAAATCCACTTCGCTCCATTGGTCGAAGTGCCTGCTGTAGTCGTTGCGCACCTTGGGAGCCTTCCACATGTCGAAGGCTTCGTCCATGACCAGAAGGCCCATGCGGTCGCAGGCATCCAGCAACTCGGGGGCGGGCGGGTTGTGGCTGGTGCGGATGGCGTTGACGCCCATGGCCTGCATGATCTGAAGTTGGCGCTCGATGGCGCGGCGGTTGACGGCCGTGCCGAGCGCGCCGAGATCGTGGTGCAGGCACACGCCGCGCAGCTTGACCGGTTTGCCGTTCAACAGGAAGCCCTTGTCCTTGGTGAACTCGATCGTGCGGACGCCGAACGGCGTGACGTAGCGGTCGGTGACCTGCCCGCCGACGACGACTTCGCTGACAAGGCTATATAGATAGGGCTTCTCCAACTCCCAGCGTTGGACGCGCCGCAGCTCGATCGTTGCGGCGGCGATGTGCCAGCCCCGCGCCGGAACCGGGAAGTCGGCCGACGTCTGCTCCACCTGGCGGCCGGAGGCGTCCAAGACGCGCGTGCGAAGCGTCACGGCGGCGGGAGCGGCCGCGTCGTTGGCCACCTGCGACTTGACGGTGAGGGTGGCGTTGGAGCCGTCCACCTGAGGGGTGGCGATCTGCGTTCCCCAGAGCGCTACGTGCTGCATTCCGGTGACGGTGAGCCAAACGTTGCGGTAGATTCCGGCGCCCGGGTACCAGCGCGAGGATTGGTCCTCCGGAGCGAGCCTCACGGCGAGTTCGTTGACCGCGCCGCCGAAGCGGAGATGCGGCGTGATATCGAACGCAAAGCTGCTATAGCCGTAGGGCCGCTCGCCGAGCTCCCGGCCGTTCAGCCAGGCTCGTGCGTTGGACATGGCGCCGTCGAACTCGACGCTCACGCGGCGGCCCTTGGCGGCTTCCGGCAGCACGAAGCTCTTGCGGTACCAGCCGGGGCCATAGTAGGGTAGCGCGCCCATGCTGGTGCTGTAGGCGCGATCGAACGGTCCTTCGATGGCCCAATCGTGGGGAAGCCGCAAGGCGCGCCAGGCCGAGTCGTCGAATCCGGGCTTTTCGGCTCCCGGCGGGTCGCCCTTGAAGAAGCGCCAGCCGTCATTGAAGGAAACGCGGCGCTCGCCGGTCAGGGCCACGGTTGTTTGGGCGCGGGATTCCGGCGCGGTCCAGGCCACCGCCGCCAGCGCCAACAGCCACAACAGTCTTGGATTCCGTCTCATGCGCTCCTCGCTGCGAATGGTAATAACCTACCACAGAGATTCGCCAAAAAACCTTGACAGGCACTCCGGGTAACGTGATAGATTCCCCCACAGAGGAGGAACGCATGGCCTGCAAGACGCCGAAGAAGGCTGCCAAGAAGCCCGCGCCGAAGAAGAAGTAGCCGCCGTTCGCACTGGTCTACCGGAAGCGGCGCCGGGCCCGATCTGTCCGGCGTCCCTTCCTCCCCCAAAGGCGCCCGCCGCGCCGCGTTCCCCCGAAAGTAAAACGTCACGCGGCCCGAGTTGCGCGTAATTAGCTGTTGAAGGCCCGCATACGGGAGAATGCAGAGTGACGGTTGCCCCAGCAAGCCCGATCGAAGCCATGGCAGAGCCGGCCGCGAAGGCGGATTTCACCGCGCTGCTCCGCGAGCACCAGTCGATGGTGTACAGCCTGGCGATGCACTTTCTGAGAGACCCGGACGCCGCGCAGGAGCTGTCCCAGGAGGTGTTCCTGCAGCTTCATCGCAACATGGCCGGGCTGGAGTCCGGCGCCCACGTGCAGTTCTGGTTACGGCGGGTGACCTGCCACCGGTGCATCGACACGATCCGGCGCGCCAAGGCCAGGCCGGAGTTGAGCATGGAGGACGCGCCGGAGCCCGCTTCGTCGCCCTCGGTGGGAGACCCGTTGCTCAGCGGGCGGCTGCAGAAACTGGTGGCGTCGTTGCCGGCCGGGCTGCGCGCGGTGATCGTGCTGCGCTATCAGGAGGACCTGGAGCCGGCCGAGATCGCCGAAGTGCTGGATCTGCCCTTGCGATTGGTCCGCGATCATCTGCGCAAGGGATTGGAGTTGCTGCGCCGAAAGGCCGAGCATTACCTGGGGGAGGCATAGCCATGGACCGGTTTGAAGAAGCGCTGAAACAGGCGTTGCGGCGGCAGGAAGCGCCCGAGGGCTTCGCCGGGCGCGTGCTGGCCCGCGCGGCGGCGCCGCACGCAAAGGCTTCGGCTTGGGATGTGGTGTCCTCGTGGCTGGGGGCGCCCGCCCTGCGCTGGTCGGCAGCGGCGGCGATGACCCTGGTGTTGATGTTCGGAGTCCAATACGCCGCCGAGCAGCGCCGCCGCACGCAAGGAGAACTGGCCAGGCGGCAGATGATCACGGCCGTGCGCATCACGGCGGACAAACTGGACCAGGCGCGCAGCAAGGTGTTGCAGGCGACAGGCCGAATCGGGGCGGACCGGGAACAGCCCCAGGGAGCCGGCCCCGAGCGTCCGGCGAATCTCATTTAGGGAGGGACCATGAGAACGTTTTTGACTTTTTTGATGTTGGGCCTGCTGCCCGCGGGGGCGCAGGAGATCAAGATCCCGGAAAGCGTGGAACGGTTGGCGGCCAAGGCCAAGGAGACCGTGAACGTCAGCCTGGACGGAAACCTGCTCCAGTTGGCGGGCAACTTCCTCTCCAGCCAGAAGGGCGAGGAGGCGGCGGTCAAAGAGCTGGCCGGCAAACTGAAGGGCATCTACGTCCGGTCGTTCGAATTCGAGAAGGAAGGCGAGTATTCGGAGGCCGATCTTCAGCCGCTGCGGTCGCAGTTGACGCGGGAGCGCGGCTGGAGCCGGATCGTGGACGTCGCCGAAAAGGGCGAACGGACCGAGGTCTACGTGAAGAACGACGGCGAGCGCATGAGCGGCATCACCGTGATCGCGGCTGAAAGGCGCGAGTTGACCGTGGTTCACGTCGATGGGCCGGTCGACCTCAAACGGCTCAGCGACCTAGCCGGGATCGATATCGACGCGGCTGTTGGAGGCGCGCTCGGATCGGGCCGCCGGGCCGGCGCCGCGGCGCCCAAACCGCCGAAGCCGCCAGCGCCCCCCGCGCCGTAAACAACCACTCCCTACCCGAGCGGGCGAGGGCCGGAGGCGATCCGGCCTTCCCCGCCGGCGGGCCTGGCTTCTTCTCTTCTCTTCTCTTCTCTTCTCTTCTCTTCTCTTCTCTTCTCTTCTTTCCTCGCTTCTTGTCGCACCGGCTAGAGTCCGACGGCCGGTTGCGCCTCCAGACTGGCCGGAGCTTCCTCCTCGCCGCCGGGCAGCTTGAACTCCGCCGTGAAGTGAAAACTGCTCCCCTGGTTTGGCTGGCTTTCCACCCAGATCGAGCCGCCCATCAGGGCGACGAGCCGCGCGCAAATCGCAAGGCCCAAACCGCAGCCGTCGTGTTCGCGCGTGCGGGACCCATTGGCCTGCGAGAACGCTTCGAAAAGGCGTGCGGTCCGGTCGGGTGGAATCCCGATGCCCGTGTCGGAGACGGTGAATTGGATCACCACGGCGCCGGCCGTCCGCCGATTCGGGTGGATTTCAAGTGCGACCCGCCCGGCGTTGGTGAACTTCACGGCGTTGGACAGCAGGTGGGTCAGTATCTGGCGGACCCGCGCTTCGTCACCCAGGACCAGTTTGGGCACGCCCGGACGGGTCTCGAAAACCATGGCGACCCCCTTTTGACGCGCCGGTGGCCCTGCGGCGCGGAGGCAGTCGGTAGCCAGGCGGCACAGATCGACGGGTCTCTCCTCCAGCCGGAGTTTCCCCGCCTCGATGCTCGAGAAGTCCAGGAAGTCGTTCAGCAGGCTCAACAGCGTCCCGGCCGACGACATGGCCGATTCCAGGTATCCCCGCTGTTCGGGCGACAGGCCGCTTTCCAGGGCGAGTTGGGTCATCCCGATGATACCGTTCATCGGGGTCCGGATTTCGTGGCTCAGGCTGGCGAGGAACCGGGTCTTCAGGCGGCTGGATTCCTCGGCCGCCGCGAGTGCCGTGCGGCTGCGCTGCCGAGCCGCTTCCAACTCCTCGGCCATGTTGTTGAACGCACCGGCCAGTTCTCCAATCTCGTCGCCGTGAACGGCCTCGGCGCGCTGCGAGAGGTCGCCGGCCGCCAGCCGGCGGGTGGCCTCGGTCAGTTTCTTGAGCGGCGCCAGAACGGCGCGGACTTGCCGGCGCTGTACCAACCAGATGACGACAAGCAGGACCACCGAAACGGCGGCGCCGTGCCACAACGCGGCGCGAGCCAGGCGCCGTTCCACATCGGTGGTGAGAGCGACGCGAACGCTCCCCAGGCCGGCCGCTGCCGCTCCGCCCGGCTCCCAATCGACGACCGAGCGGCCGACGCCCGCCGGAATCGGCGCTTCGGCCTCGGCGGCGTCCGTGCCGGCCAGCCGCCCCAGCGCCGTTACTCCCCGGTCCTGCGGCGCGTCACGGCGGGCGGAGGCATCCGCCGGGGGCCTGGTCAGACGGACCTCGGGAACGCCGCCCGCGGGAACCACGGAAACCGAGACAACGTTTTCCACCTGGAGCATGGACGAAGCGATCCGTTCGAGTTCGGAGCGGTCGCCCATCAGGACCGGCGCCGCGCACTGCTGCGCCAGAAGCCGCGCCAGCCCTGCGGCGCTTTGCCGGCGCAACTCGACGACATCATTCAGGTAGGATACCGATAGCAGGATGCCGAGGAAGATAACCGACATACCCAGAATGGCGCCCGGCACGTAATTTGCCAGAAGCGTCCGCGTCATCAGGCTGCGGTCCCTCCAGTTCGATTGGATCGTCCACCGCTTCATCGCAGGACCCTTAGCTCCACGCCGGGCGGCGCGCTCCATTTCACGCCCAACAGGCGCACAATCCGCAGATTCACGGCGAAGTGGACGGTGCGCGCCGGGGTGATCCCGCTGGCCGGCGGTCCGGCCAGCCCCGCCTTCGCCAATTCGGCCGTCTGGCGGCCGACGTCCCACTGGTCGGCATAGAATCCGGCCAGCGCGCCGGCGGCGACAAAACTCTCCGAGAATCCGACAATGGGGACCCTGGCGCGAATCGAGGCCAGCAACAGTGGCGTCACCGTGGCCGGCGGATAGAGGGCGGCGTCGGGCAGACACCAGAGTAAATCGGCGCGGCCGCGCCGCGACGCCACGGCGTCCAACACGCACCGGGGCTCGGTGCAGGGCACCATCTCCAACGCGATCCCGTGCGCACGCGCCGCAGAGGCGAACTCGGCCGGGTCCCACGGCGGGCGATTCGGGTTGTAGACCACCGCCACGCGGCGGCGGCCGGGAAAGGCCGCGCGAAGCCGGGCGAAGGCCAACGCCGGGGACACGTCGAGCACGACCGCCGCCGAGGGCCGTCCCGGACGGCCGGTGCGCAGCGATTCGATTTCGTTGTCCAGCAAGACCATGCTCGCGATCAAAGGCGTCTCGCCGGCCTGCTTCGCTGCGGCGGAGGCAGCAGCGCTCCCGAAAGCGACCACGAGGTCGGGCGGGTTCGGAGGGGCCGGCAGTACGCTCTGCTCCACGCCCCCCGGGCGGAGTCTCACGACGGTCACCTGGATTCCGCCGGCCTCCATAGACTCGCGAAAGGCGGTCAAGGCGTCCAGATTGGCCTGCACGCCGCCAGCGCAGACAGCCTTGACCGTTTGCGCGGAGGCCTCCGGCACGCCCAATAACGCGGCCAGAGCGGCGGCGCCGAATACGGAATGGAGGGCGCGGGTCAACAGGCGGCTCCCTAATCCCCCGCGTGCCAGATGAGCTTCACAAAGGCCGTCCTTCCGGCCAGTGCGTAGATGTAGCCCAGGTGCTCTTCGCTCATGGGCTCGTTGTGCGGCCGTCCTCCGAGGTTCCGCACGCCGAGCACCACGTCGAACTGGCGGTGCAGGCGGCTGGTGGACGCGGTCAGATCCACGATCGCGCGGGCCGGAACCCCGGCCGCGAAGCCGCCCACGCGCCGTCCGATGTATCTCGCCGCCGGGCTGAGGCTCACGCGCCCGCCCCACAGGGGGACCGAGCCTCGGATCGAGGCCAGCGCCCGCGGGGAGTTCGGAAGGTCTCGGGCGCCCGCGCCGGCGCGCGCCGGCTGGATCGCCAGACCCGAGACGATCTCGATCCCGCCTCCGGGGTTGGCCCTTCCCTCCAGTTCCAGCCCGTGTGCCGAGCGGCTGGAGGCGTTTCGAAACTGCGCGAAGCCCGCCTCATCCGTCCAGGCCTCGATCAACCCGCGCAGGCTGTAGTGGTAGGCCGAGGCGGCCAGTTGCACCCGGTCGCCGAATCCGCGCTCCAACACCACTTCATAGGTCCTGGCGCGCTCCGGGGCTAGCCCCGGACTATCCACATAGAACCTCTCGTAGGCGGAGGGGTCGCGAAACGATTTGCCGTACAGGTACTTGATGGTGGTGGCTGCGCTCCGCTTGTAGACCACGCCGGCGCGCGGCGTGACCGAATGGCGGTAGAACCGCGAGTCGTCGCCGCGCAGGCCGAAGAAGAAACTCCACTGCGGGGATAACACGACCTCCTGTTGCGCGAAAACGCCGAAGGCGGCGTTGCGCCGCGCGGCGTGGATCGCCGGCCCCGGAGAGGAGGCGTCACGGTACTCCTGAAGCGTCCGCAGGTCGGCGCGTCCCTCGGCCCCGACGATGAGGTTCCCAAGGTCCCGGACGGGCATCCGGAAGGCCAACCGCGTGCCGAGCCAGTCGCCGCGTCCGATGTCGGCGGCCGGCAGCGCCCGGCCGTCTTCCGACTGGTAGGCGTACCCGCCGTCAAAGCGGAACTGATCGTAGGAGAATCGCCAGGAGAACTCGGCGGCCGAGCCGACAGCGCGCCGCCAGGCGGCCTCGACAAAGTTATGGGCGTCGCGGTTGTAGGTCCCGGGATCGCCGACCACGCCCCCGAACCAACCGCCGTCATGAGTGGCGCGCACGGCTCCCCAGTTGCCGGTCACGCTCCAGTCTTTCCAGGTGAGTTGCGCGAAGGTGTGATAGCCGCCGGCGGAATCCAGCTTTCGGGCCCAGCCGCCGGCGCCGGAATCGATCAGGTTCTCGACGAACGCCGAACGTCCCGAAGCCGACACCCCGGAAGCCGCCACGAGCAGATTGGCTCCCCCGCCGAGATAGGCCGACCCGGAGGCGATGGCCTTCTTCGTTCCGGAGTGCCCGTATTCGGCCGATACGTATCCCCGTGGCGAGTCGACCGGCGCGCGGGTGAAGATGTTCACGGTGGCGAACACGCCGTTGCTGCCGTAGAGCGAAGAGGTCGGGCCGCGGACCACTTCGATCCGTTCCACCAGGTCCATGTCCACGCCGAAGCTCTCGCCGAACATGTACATCGCGCCGTAGATGTTGTCGGAGAGGCAGTGCCCGTTCAGCATGACGAGAATGCGGGTGTTGTAGTCGCCCAAAAGGGAAAATCCGCGGACGCCGATGAAGCTGTCCACGCCGTCCTGAGTCAGGTAGAAGCCGGTGGCATGGCTGAGCACATCGGCCAGCGTCCGGTAGCCGTAGCGCCGTATATCCCCCGCGGTAACGACCGTCACGCGCGCGGGGGCTTCCTGCAATGTCTGCGTGTACAGCGCTGCGGTTTCGACCCTCGGAACCCCTTCAAACAGCAACGCTTCGGCCGGACGGCCGGGTATCGCTCTTGCGGGCTGACACCAAACGGGTGCGGTCAAGGACAACGACAGCAGGGCCACCCGCCAGGCCAGGCACGCGCCTCGGCAACGCGCGGGACGATGGGACATTGAAGCCTCCCGGGCCGACAACGGCATGATTCTGAAGACGCTCCCTCATTGGGTTCATCGGCCATTGAGAACACTGGGTTTAGTCCGCCGGGGGCCGCGTGCTACGATGCCCTTATGAATGCCTCCGGCCGGGCGGGCTCCGGCCTGACCAGACGCGTTCTTCTTGCGGGGTCTCTGGCCGGAGGGCTGTCGGCGAAAGATCCGGAGCGCCCGCGTTTTCCCTCCGAGTGGCACGCGTTTCTCGATCCGGCGACCGAGTATCCGCTGACACGGTTGACCAATCCCGTTTATGCGAGCGGCCTGTGCCCGGGCCCCTGGAGCCGCGATGCCGGCTCGCTGTTGTATTGGGGAACCCGGACGGGCAAGCCGCAAGTCTTCCGAATGGACGTCAAGACGGGCGAATCCGAACAGTTGACCGATGCCGGGTCTTTGGACCCGGCTTCGGTGGCCCTCCTCCCGGGAGGACGCGGCTTCTGTTTTCGGGACGGCGCGTGGCTCCACCTGTTCGAACTCCACCGGCGGCGGCAGCGCCGGGCCTACTCGATTCCGGCGGAATGGAGCGTGCGGCCGGGACTTTCGGTTTCGCCCGACGGCCGGAGGCTCGCTTTTATCGAGCAACGCGGGGACCTGTTCCGGCTGCGCGTGTTGGGGCTTCCCACCGGGTCCGCCGCCACGTGGTTGGAGGAGAAGACGCCGCTGTCGGGTCCCGCCTTACGGACACGGCCGGAGGGACTGGTGTACCGCCGGGGCGGCGGCGAACTCTGGATCGCCGGAGCGGGCGGCCGGGGGAGCCGGCGGCTGTCGATCGCGGAGGGCGGTTTGGGGGCGTACCTATGGTCGCCCGATGGGGCTTGGGTGTTGTATCTGAGCCTCCCGGCGGACCGGCGCGCGCTTCATTCGATCCGGCGCATCCAGGTGGACCGCGGCGCCGACGAACTGGTGGCGCCGACCAGCCAGTTTGTCGCGTTCAGCCCGAATCGCGACGCCTCGGTTTTCGTGGGCGCCAGCGGGAGCAAGGCTTCGCCGTACCTGTTGCTACTGGTCAGGGCCACAGGGCGGGAACTCGCGCTCTGCGAGCACCGCGCCAGCGACGCGGCCGCCGTCGCACCGGTGTTCTCGCCTGGCAGCCAACAGGTCTACTTCCAGAGCGATCGCGACGGCCAGAGCGCCATCTACCGCGTGCCGATTGACAAGCTGGTGGAGAAGACCGACACTTGAACCGGACGGAGAGAGAATGCTGGCACGGCTGATCCTGACGGGATGCCTGGCGCTGGGAGGCCTGGAGGCGGCCACGCGCCTGCTGGTAACGGTGGTGGACCAGCGTTCCGGCACGCCGGTTTCCGGCCTGACGGCGGGCGACTTTACCGTTATAGACGACGGGCGGCCGCGGCACGTCGAAGCGGCTGAACCGGCTGCGGGCCCGGTCGACGTCATGCTGCTGCTTGACACCAGTCTCCTCGGAGTGGTCGTGCAGCCGGTGGCCGAGGGCCTGGTGGGCGGGCTGAAGCCGCATGAGCAGATGGCGGTGATTTCGTTCCATTCGGCGGCCGACCTGTTGCAGGATTTCACCGCGAGTCCGGAACTGCTGCTGCGCGCCATCGGGTCGGCGAAGTTCGGCAACGCGCCGAGGGTCCTGGACGCCCTGTACGCCTCGATGGACGAGGGCTTCACCGCGAGCGCCTTCCGGCGGGTGCTGATCCTGCTGTCGTCGGGCGTGGAAGGTCCCAGCCGGATGAACGAAAGGGACGTGTTGAGGCTGGCCCGCCGCAACGGCGTCTCCATCTACCCGGTCTTCGTTCTGGGGCAGGAGCGGCCGCTATTCGAGCGGCTGGCGCGGGCCACCGGTGGGGCGTGTTTCGACCTGCGCGGAAGGCAACGCGGCGGCGAAGGCAAGAATGCGGCGCGCATCTTCGAGGTGATCCGGAGCGCTTACACGCTCACCGTCGAAGGAAACCTGGGGATCGGGGACCGCTTTCGCGTGGAAACAAAAAGGCCGGAGCGAACCTTCGTCTCCGGCCTGCCATTGGACTAGGACAACATGCTTCGGGTCAAGGATCAGTTGCGAGCCTGCAACGTCTTCGGCGTGGCGAGGTATCCCGCGATCTGGTCCTTGGTAATCTCGTTGACAACCAGTTCGACCGGCTGACGCGAGCCAGCAAGGTAGAACTGCACCGGTTCGTTGGTGTTCTTGTCCTTCTTCTCGACCTTCTTGTCGTCGGCGATCAACTGAACGGTGTACTTGTTCTTTTTCACGTCGGCCTTGGTGAGCTGAACCTGCACGTTGCCGACCTTCTGGAATTGCTTGGACTTGGCGATGCGGAACTCGTAGTAGTTGCGATCGCCGAGCGACCGTAGCGCCGCCAACTCGCGCGCGTTGGTGGCGATCAGACCGCTCTGCACGCCCTGGTCTCCCCGCACGCTCTTGAGTTCGGAGATGGTCTTGTCCAGTTCGGACTTGGCGGAGGCCACTTCGCTGCGCACATTGCCGATGTCGGTCGAAACGTCCGAAACCTTGGCGTTGGTGGCGTTGGCGGCTTCCCTTACCTCATTCAACTGGCTGGCCACCTGCGCCTGCTGCCGCGCGCTTTCCTCCTGGAGCCGGCGGGCGACCTCATCGGCGTGCTTTTGGGCTTCCTGACGGACCTGCCCGGTGGCTGACGCAGTCAGCTTACGCGCGGCGTCGAGCTCGGCGCGCAGCTTCTCAAGATCCTGGCGGCTCGTGGAGTTGCCGAGCGTGGCGGTTTCCTGAACCTTGGTGATTTCCGACACCATGGCGTGCCGCAAAGCCGCGACTTCCTGCTTGACCCCATCCAGCCAGACGAACGTGATGGCATTGGCGCCTACCAGGGCCAGCACGACGCCGAACAGAATCGGAACGGCGAATCCTCTCGACTTCGGCTCTGAACCCAGGTTCCTGTCGTCGTTCATTTCTTCCTCCCGCGACCCGGAAAGTGCAACTGGCCTGCCACACTCAGGCGACGATAGATCTCCTTTGTTTTCATTTTGTTGGATGCTTGCGGTATCCAGGCCTCCCCGCATAAGAACTTCCCGGGCAGGTAGTTTCTGCATCCCTGGCGGTGATACAGTCGTTCGGGTGGAGGTGCGAAGATGCAACTGGCCCGTTTCCTGACGGCCGTGTTCGTGGCGGCGGCCGCGCTGGCCGCCCAGGATCTGCCGCCGCTGCGGCCGCCGGCGGTTCCGCTGGTGACGCACGATCCGTACTTCAGCATCTGGTCCGCCAGCGACGACCTGACCGGCTCAGCGACGCGGCATTGGACCGGGAGCGAGCAGGCGCTGACCGGATTGGTTCGCATCGACGGGGCGGCGTATCGATTCCTCGGCGGCGGCAATCGCCAGCAGGCGGTGATGCGGCAGACTTCGCGGCGGGTGACGCCCACGCGGACCCTCTACCGGTTTGAAGCCGGAGGGGTCGAATTGACGCTGACGTTGCTGACGCCGGCGCTTCCCTCCGACCTCGACCTGCTTTCCCGGCCAGTGACCTATGTCGAATTCAGCCTGCGCGCGATCGACGGTGCGAAGCATCAGGCCAGCCTCCACTTTGACGCATCGTCACTCATTGCAGTGAACTCGCCCGAGCAGCGCGTGGTCTGTTCCCGCGCGCGCGTGGGCGGGCTGGACGTGCTGCGGGCCGGATCGGCCGAGCAGCCGGTCCTGGCCAAGTCCGGCGACAACCTGCGGATCGACTGGGGCCACCTCTACCTGGCGGTACCGCCCGCGGCGGGGGCATCGACGTTGATCGCCAGCCAGCGTACACGCGCGGTGTGGGCGGGCGGCGGCCAGTGGCCCGAATCGGACGAGTTGGACCTGGCCACCCAGAGCCCGCGTAACCGATACGTGCTGGCGGCGAAGTTCGAATATGGGGAGGTCGCGGCAGCGCCCGTGAGCCGTCACCTGATGCTTGCCTACGACGACCAGTTCTCGATCCAGTACTTCCAGCGCAACCTGCGCCCCTGGTGGCGGCGTGGCGGGGCGAGCGTTGTGGACCTGCTGAAATCGGCGGCGGCAGACTACCCTTCGGTTGCCGAGCGCTGCCGCCGCTTCGACGAAGAACTGACCGCCGATCTGGCCGGCGCGGGGGGGCCGCGCTACGCGCAGATCGCGATTCTGGCCTACCGGCAAGCCATCGCGGCGCACAAACTGGTGGCCGACATCGACGGCACGCCGCTGTTCTTTTCGAAAGAGAACTTTTCCAACGGCTGCATCGGAACGGTCGATGTAACCTATCCGAGCGCGCCGCAGTTTCTGCTGCTGAATCCCACGCTCGCCAAGGGCTTGTTAACCTTTATCTTCCAATACGCCGCGTTGCCGCGCTGGCGGTTTCCATTCGCGCCGCACGACATCGGGCAGTATCCTCTGGCCAACGTACAAGTCTACGGGGGCGGGGAGGCGTCCGAGGACGATCAGATGCCCGTCGAAGAGAGCGGGAACATGATCATTCTGACGGCTGCCGTCGCTCAGGCCGAGGGCAACGCCGAGTACGCCCGGCAGCACTGGACCTTGCTTACGAAGTGGACGGAGTACCTTCGCGAAAAAGGGATGGACCCGGAAAACCAGCTTTGCACCGACGACTTCGCCGGCCACCTGGCGCGCAACACCAACTTGTCGTTGAAGGCCATCGTGGCGCTGGCGGCTTACGGCCGGATGGCCGGCATGTTGGGGATGAAGGACGTGGCGGCGAGTTACCAGACCCTCTCACGCGATTTCGCCCGTAAGTGGATGGAGATGGCCGACGACGGCGATCACTACCGGCTGGCCTTTGACCAGCCCGGTACCTGGAGCCAGAAGTACAACCTGGTGTGGGATCGCATCCTGGGGCTGGACCTATTTCCGCCGGAGGTGGCGCGCAAGGAGATCTCCTACTACAAGACCAAGCAGAACAAGTACGGCCTGCCGCTCGACAACCGCGAGACGTACACCAAGCTGGATTGGATTCTGTGGACCGCCACGCTGGCCGAGCGCCGGGAAGATTTCGACGCGCTGGCCGATCCGGTGTTTCAGTTCCTCAACGAATCCACGAGCCGGGTGCCGATGACCGACTGGTATTGGACGATTGACGGCACGCAGCGCGGTTTCCAAGCGCGCTCGGTGGTGGGCGGCGTGTTCATCAAGATGCTGGCCGATCCCGCAATGTGGAAGAAGTGGGCCGCTCACCGGCGCTAGTCCCGGCCGGGCCGGCGGCGCCGGGAGCGGGCCACGGTTAGTCAGGCGCTACCTTTGCACGGGCGCGTGGGCGACGCCGGACGACGCTGCGAGAAACAAGAGGGCCTCATTCTGAGGTAGTTGCTGTTACAATCGTGACTGGCCATGAAACCCAATAGGTATTCTTCCGTGCCGAAGTTTGTCCTCTGCGGCGCCGCTCTCGCCGCGTTCATCGCTTGCGTAACCTACGCGCAGGCTCCCGCCAGATCGAAGCCGGCGCCAAAAGGCCCCTGGATGGACAGCACGCTTCCGCCCGATCAGCGGGCCGCCATGGTGGTCCAACAGATGACCCTCGATGAGAAACTGTCCCTGCTCCATGGGCGGGGCGGATTCCAGGCCGAGGGCCCGATTTCGAATGGCGGCGCCGGGGTGGTCCAGGGCATTCCGCGACTCGGCCTCCCTCCGCTGCAACTGGCGGACTCGGCAGTGGGTGTGCGCGCCGCGGCGGAACGCGGGCGCTATGCGACGCTGCTGCCTTCCACCATTGGAGCGGCGGCCACCTGGGACCTGAAGCTGGCCTATGAGTACGGCGAGGTCATCGGGCGCGAGCTGCGCGACCAACAATACAACGCGACGCTCGGCGCTGGCGTGAACCTCATGCGCGAGCCGCGCAACGGCCGCAACTTCGAATACATGGGGGAGGACCCGATTCTGGCCGGGAAGATGGTCTCTCAACTGATGCAGGGCTTGGGAAGCCAGAAGATCATCACCGATCTGAAGCACTACGCTTTCAACGACCAGGAGACCGGACGCAACATCGGCAACGTCAGGATGGACAAGCGGACGATGCGGCAGACCGACCTGTTGGCGTTCGAGATCGCCGTCCTGGAAGCCCAACCCGGCATGGTGATGTGCTCTTACAACAAAGTGAACGGGGACTGGGCTTGCGAGAACGACTATCTCTTGAACCAGTTACTGAAGAAGACCTGGGGCTTCAAAGGCGTGGTCGTCTCCGACTGGAATGCGACGCACAGCACGGCTAAGGCGGCGCTGGCGGGTTTGGACTGCGAACAACCCGGCGGTCCCAACGAACGCGCGCGGTTTGGCGACGCCTTGAAGAAGGCCGTGGAAGAAGGGGAGGTGCCCATGAGCCGCATCGACGACATGGTGCACCGGATTGTCCGGACGGCTTTCGCCTTCGGCGTGGTCGACGACCCGCCGCTCGGCCGGGTGGTGGATCCGTTCAAAGGCGCGGAAAGCGCGCAACGGGTCGCCGAGCAGGGTTCGGTCCTGCTGAAGAACGCCAACGGCATTCTGCCGCTGGACGCGGCGCGCGTCAAGTCGATCGCGATCATCGGCTCGAAAGCCGATACCAGCGTCTTGTCCGGCGGAGGATCGGCACAGGTGGATCCTCCCGGGGGAGGACCGAGCCGGTTCGGCGGGCCGCCCGTCTGGTTCCCCTCCTCTCCGTTGAAGTCGATTCGCGCCAAGGCGCCCAAAGCCAAGGTGGAGTACAACGACGGCGAGGACATCGCGGCGGCGGCAGCGCTGGCCAAGGCGTCCGAGATTGCGTTTGTGTTCGTGAATGAACCGACCAGCGAAGGACGCGACATGGCGAGTCTGAGTTTGTCGGGCCGGCAGAATGAGCTGGTGAGCCGGGTGGCCGCGGCGAATCCGCGGACGATCGTGGTTTTGGAGACCGGCGGTCCGGCGGCGATGCCCTGGATTTCGGAGGTCGCCGCGGCAATTGAAATCTGGTATCCGGGAATTCGAGGGGCCGAAGCCCTGGCGAACATCGTGTTCGGGGACGTGAATCCATCGGGAAAACTGCCCGCGACGTTTGCCAAGTCCGACGCCGATCTGCCGCACCCGGTCATCCCCGGGTCCGCTCCGCCTCCTCCTGCCGCGCCGGCCACCCCAGGCGCTCCGGCCGGCAGGGCCGGTGGCCGAGGCATGATGGCTCCGTTTGACATCGACTACACCGAAGGCCTGAAGGTCGGATACAAGTGGTTCCAGTCGGAGAACATTCAGCCCCTGTTCCCGTTCGGGTTCGGTCTCTCCTACACCACGTACGCCTATTCCGGGCTCAAGGCCGGGATCGACGCGGTCACCTTCACCGTACGCAACACCGGCAAGCGGGCCGGCGCCGAGGTCGCGCAGGTCTACGCCGGCCTGCCGGCCAGGGCGAATGAGCCGCCGAAGCGCCTGGTCGCTTGGGATCGCATTCAACTCGCTCCCGGCGAGTCCCGAACCGTCACGCTGAAACTCGACCCCAAGTTCCTCTCCATCTTCAATGAAGAAAAGGATGATTGGGAGTTGCTTGCGGGCGAGTACAAGATCTATGTCGGCGGATCGTCTGACAACACGCCGCTGGTTGCGGCCGTGAACCATTGAGGCGAACGGGCGGGGGTTGCGGCCCGGCCTGATGGATGGGGACGGAGTTCGAGCGGCCGGAAGCGGTTGCCAGGCCGGCAACCCGTCATTTGAACCGTCTACATCCCCCGAGGCTCCGGGCTCCCGATACGCGATTCCCGCCCGTGCGCCGGACCGCGGCCGGCAGGGGCCGGGTCTACCGGAACAACAGCGGCACGAAGTCGCTCAGGTACTGGCGCCACACCTTGAAGACGTGCGCGCCCTCGGTGGGTACCCAGGTGTGGTTGATCTGTTTGGAGGCCAGCATCTCGGAGTACTTCTGCGAACGGTCGAAGAGGCTGTCCTGACGGCCGCAGGCGAACCACAAGACCTTTAGTTTCGCGTTGACGTCCTTCGGGTTGGCGATGGTCGCGGCGAACTCCTTCTCGAAATCGGCCTGGATGGCGGGGCTGAAGGCTCCAATGGCGCTGAACAGGTCCAGGTGCCGGAAGCCGAGAGTGATGCTCTGCCCGCCGCCCATCGAGAGACCGGCGATGGCACGGTTGGTCCGGCCCGGCGCCACGCGGTACTTGGATTCCACCAGGGGAATCACGTCCTTGACGATGTACTGGTCGTAGAGGTCGGTGTTCTTGGTAAGCCCGCCGGCCGCGCCGTACGGGGTCGCGTGGCCAAACGGCATGACGACGATCATCGGAACGGCCTTCTTGCCGGCAATCAGGTTATCCAGGATGAAATTGGCGTTGCCGGCCAGCGTCCAATCCCCGGCGATCCCGTTCGAACCGTGGAAGAGGTAGAGCACCGGGTAGCGCCGCTTGACGTCCCGCTCGTAGCCGGGCGGCGTGTAGACCCAGATCCAGCGGGTTTCCCCGTTGATCACCGTAGATTTCTGCCAGTTGATCTCGACCGAGCCGTGCGGGACGTCCGTGACGGTCCACGCCGCGGGCGGATTGGCCGGGACCTCCACCATGCTGCCGGCGGTTCGCGCGCGGAGCTTGATGCTTGGGTTCACCGGGTCGGGCACAGACACGCCATCCAGGACGAAGGTGTAGATGTAGACGGTCGGGTCGAGCGGCCCGACGGTGACGCTCCAGACGCCTTCACTGTCTTTGGTCATCTTCTCCCGCTCGGCGGCGGACATATAATCCATGGCGAGCAGGACTTCGCTCGCTTTCGGCGCGCGGACGCGGAACGTGACGCGGCGGTCCGCATGTACCTCCGGAGAAACCAGGTTGTCGGCGGGAGCCTGGGGCCAAGCCGCCGGGGCCAGCAACGTCGCGAGCAGTGCAAACCTGCGTAGCATTGGGTCTCCTCCTGTTTCGGGAAACCACTATGATAGACAAGATGAACTGGCCCCGGGGGATCTCTGTGATGGCGGTAGCGGCGATGGCATTGGCGGGCTGCGGCGGCGCGCCTGGTCCCGGCAACGACCGAAGTACGGGCGGCCCGGCAGACTGGCGGCAGAAGTTGCGCGAGGCCATTCCGGTCTACGGTCACCGCAACTGGATCGTGGTCGCCGATTCGGCGTATCCGGCGCAGTCGAGTCCCGGCATCGAGACGGTCGTCTCGGGAGAGGACCACTTCGTGGTGTTGCAGGAGGTGCTGGCGGCGGTGGCGGCCTCCAAGCACCTGCGGCCGCTCATCCTCCTGGATCGCGAGTTGGATTTCGTGCCCGAGGCCGATGCGCCCGGCGTCACCGCCGTTCGCGAGCGATTGACGCGGGTTCTGGCGGCCGGCGAGCGGCAATCGGTCGATCACGAGCAGATCATCGCGCGCCTGGACCAGGCCGGCCAGACCTTCCACGTGTTGCTCATCAAGACCACCATGACCGTGCCCTATACTTCGGTCTTCCTTCCGCTTGACTGCGGCTATTGGGGCGCCGAGGCGGAACGTCGCATGCGCCAGGCGATGGAAGCCGCGGCGAAGAAGTGACCACGCGCCCCGGTTGTGCGGAACGGGCTGGCAGGGCACGCTAGAATTGTCTTGAAAGGAAGCGATTCATGCCGCTGAGAGACGCGTTGTTGCCCGAGTTCGACCACGAGATGGAAGTCACCCGGAAATACCTGGAACGGGTACCCATGGACAAGTCCTCCTGGAGGCCGCACCAGAAATCCGGCACCATGATCTGGCTTGCGGCGCACGTGGCCGGAATTCCCGAGTGGGCCGTGCTCGGCATTCAGGCGGATTCGCTCGATATGGCGCCGGGCGGCGTGCCGCTGCCCAGGCCGGAGCCGCCGAAGACCGTGGAGGAATTGCTGGCCCTGTTCGACAAGAACGTCAAGGCGGCCCGCGAGGCAATTGGCGGCGCCGACGACGCGCATCTGGCCAAGTCCTGGGCCCTGCTCTCGAATGGGAAGCAACTGCTCTCGATGCCCCGCAGCAGCCTTCTGCGCCTGATGGTCATGAACCACCTGGTCCACCACCGGGCGCAGTTGGGGGTATACTTCCGGCTGAATGCCGTGCCGGTTCCCGCAACCTATGGTCCCTCGGCCGACGAGGGGGGGATGTAGTCCGCCACTAGCGCGGTGGAGCTAGTCTGGCCCGACGGGGAGAGGATACTCCAACGTCCCTATTGGGGGTAGTGCATCTGATTGAGAAATAAGAGGGTTCCTCGCCACTGTCTCATTTTGGCGGGGGCGGCGGGCGGGTTTCCGAACCAAGCCATCGATGCCGCTCTTCGCGCGAGAACCCCATGAGGAAAACGCTCTACCCCCTGATCGCTTTGATCGCCTTGACGCTCCTGGCCGCTCCGGCAGGTGCGACCTTCATCAACACCTACACCGACCGCACGGCGTGGACGGCGGCTGCGGCCGGAACCATCGTCACATTGGATTTTAATGGACTGGCCTCTCCCGTCTCGCCCTATTACACGGCATACCTGTCCGGAATAACCCAGGACGGAGTCAGCATCGTCAGCTATGATGGCGCCGGTAATCCCAATTTGTACGCCCTGGGGTCTTCCAGTTCGGCCGGAAACTGGGGCTCGGGCGACTACCTGCGCGGCGGCTATTCGCCGGGCTACATGATCGCGACCATCGAGGGCTCAGGCAGCACGGCCATCGGCTTCGACCTGATGACCCAGGCGTCCAAGGGAACCGTAACCGTGACCTTTTCCAGCGGAGAGGTTCGAACGGTGGCGACCACGGCGGCGCCCAACCGGGTGTTTTTCGGTGTGATCGCCGACACGCCGATCACTTCAGTACACTTATCGACCAGCGGCGCTAACACGTTTATGGAAAACAACACCTACATGCAGAGGGTGTAAAAACCCGAGCCCGACACCATCCTCCT